>NZ_JBHSIR010000024.1:0-136339 GCF_042653605.1 Pseudonocardia sp. GCM10023141 | reverse complement strand
TCTCGGACTACGGAACATTTCCAGTAAGCGGGGCGGTGAATCCGGAACCGGGACGTGGGGCTGGAAAATGGCCTTGAATACCTTGGTCGTCCTCTTCCCTGGTCGACTTCCCCTGTGATAGGTTAACTAAATTAGTCATCCGTGGCTTACACGGAAATCGTGACAGGCCCACCGGGCCGGTCAGCGCTTGACCCGACGCCTGACCATCGGGACGTCGCGGACGACGCTGTTACGTCTGGTCCGCGCCCTGCCCCTGGCAGAACCTGGCACGGTGACCGTGCTCGGCGTTGATGACTTCGCGTTCCCGTCGAGGCCATACCTACGGAACGATCTTGGTCGACATGGACACCCACCGGCCCGTCGAAGTGTTGCCCGACCGGCTGGGCGACACCTTCGCCGACTGGTTGCGCGCCCACCCCGGCGCCGAGGTGATCTGTCGTGACCGTGCCAGCGGATATGCCGAGGGGACTCACGTCGGTGCGCCGGACGCGATCCAGGTCGCGGACCGGTTTCACCTGCTCGCCAACCTCACCGACGCGGTCAAACAGGTGGTGCGCGCGCATCAGAAGTGCCTGCAGGATCGGCCCGCTTCTGCAGCCGTCGCCCAGCCCGATCCGACCCAGTCCGCCGCTGTCACAACCGCGCCGGACGGCGAATCCCAGGATGTTGTCGTGGGACGCCGCGCCGAGCTGACCCGACTGCGCTGGGCCGAGGTCCGCGCCTTGTCGGACAAGGGGATCGGGACCACCGCGATCAGCAGGGCACTGAACCTCGACACCAAGACCGTGCGGCGCTACGCCCGCGCCGCCACCGCCGAGGAACTGCTCACCACCATGCCCCGCCGCGGCAGCGACCTCGACGCCCACACCGCCCACCTGGCCACACGCTGGCAAGAGGGCTGCACCAACGCCGTGCGGCTCGCCCAGGAGCTGCGCGAGCGGGCCCTCACCCGGATCATCGAGCGCTGCCCGATCCTGCGCGTCCTCGACCAGCTGGTCGGCGATTTCGGCGGGATGCTGCGCCACCTCCACGGCCAGCACCTCGATACCTGGATCGCGCAAGCCCAAGCCAGCGAGATCCCGCAGCTCCACGGGCTCGCCACCGGCCTGCTCAAGGACTACGACGCCGTGCGCAACGGGCTGACCCTTCCCTGGAGCAGCGGCGCAGTCGAAGGCGCCGTCGGGAAGCTCAAGGCCGTCAAACGAGCGATGTATGGCCGAGCGAACTTCGACCTCCTCCGACGCCGCGTCCTACTCCCCACCTGACCCGGCCACCCGGATTCACGGACTTTGCGCCAGAGCCAGATTGGCCTGTCCGCTGTCACTTTCATGCATGCCGGTCGGGTCGCGTTGGGTTGAGTCCCCCGGCTTTGCCGCCGGTCAGGTGCCGTCGATCGCGTGCCCCGGCTTTACCGCCGCCTCGCCGGCGGGGCAGATCCCCGAGAGGGTCGCGCCCTCCCGTCGACCTCCCAGAAGGCTCGGGCTTCGCCGCCAGGTCGACGGGAGGGCACTCAGTCCCCGGTGTGCGCTACGCGCGCACGGCCGATACGACCCGCACAACGGCTCCGAGCTGCAGAAATACCACTCGAAACACTACCTGTCGAACAGATGTTCGAGTATGATGTGGGGTATGTCCAGCACGGTTGCCGATGCGCATCGCCTCCTTCGTGAGGCGACCGCTGCGCTGCGATCCGTGGCTGAGAACGGCAGTGATGACGAGCGGCTTGCCGCCTTGCGGGTCAGCGAAGGGGCCGGCCGCCAGCTGACCGTATTGACGGTCGACACCGTGGCCGAGCTGCAGCGGCGGGGTGCTTTCGTCGAGCGTGGCTACAAGTCGGTCAACCGGGCCCTGGTGGATCAGCTCGGGTTCGAGTGGGCTGAGGCGCGACGCCATTCGGTGGCCGTCGAGCAGATCTGCCCGCGCGTCGCGCTCGATGGCGCCACGCTGCCGGCGTTGTTGCCGGCCACCGCAGCGGCGTTCCACGCCGGAGATGTGACGCTGCGCCACGTCGAGGTCATCGCCAAGGTGCTGTCGAGTTCTGCCGCATCGCGGATCAGTCCTGACGACCTCGCCGTCGTCGAAGCCGAACTCGCAAGCACTGCCGCCGAGACCACGCCGGACCGGTTGTTCCGCCACGGCACCGACCTGATCAACCTGCTGGACCAGGACGGCCCCGAACCCGACGACCGCGATCCCGAGCCCGTTGATGACCTGCAGATCCGCCCCAACAAGGACGGGTCCGGCGGCACCATCTCGGGGCGCTTCGACAGCGCCCTGAAGTTCGCCACCATCGCCGCACTCCTCGACGCCAAATCCAAGCCCCTCGACAGAGAAGACCTCCGCACGATCGGGCAACGCCAGGCCGACGCGCTGGCTGATGTCTGCGGGTTTGTGCTCGACCACGGCGACGTCCCCCACCGCGGCGGGCACCGACCGCATGTCAACGTCACCATTTCCTTGCAGGACCTGGAGAACCGCGCCCGGGCCGCGATGCTCGAATTCGGCGGCGCCCTCACCGCCAAGGAGCTCCGCTTGCTGGCCTGCGACTCCGGGATCATCCCCACCGTCCTGAGCGGCAGCTCCCAGCTGCTCGACATCGGCCGCACCACCCGCACCATCCCCGACGCCATCCGCAAAGCCCTGATCATCCGCGACCAAGGATGCGCCTGGCCGGGCTGCGACCGACCACCGTCCTGGTGCGACGGCCACCACATTCGCTACTGGGAACACGGCGGCCCGACCAGCCTCGACAACTGCGTACTCCTGTGCAAAGCCCACCACCGCCTGCAACACGACAGCGAGTGGATCATCCAGATCCGCGACGGCCTGCCCGAGTTCATCCCACCCGCGTGGATCGACCCCGAGCAGGTGCCGCGCCGCAACCCCGCCACCCACCTGCGACGCGCCGCATGAGCGCGCCGCTGCTACCGGACGCCGTCGACGCGGCGCGGCAGCTCCCAGGGGTTGGCCTCCTGCAACGGCTCCGGCAGCAGTGCGTCGGGGAAGCCCTGCCACGCCACCGGGCGCAGGAACCGCTCGATGGCCGCGGTGCCCACCGAGGTGGTGGTGGGCGCCGTCGTGGCCGGGTAGGGGCCGCCGTGCTGCTGGGCCCAGCTCACCGTGACGCCGGTGGGCCAGTCGTTCCACAGCAGCCGCCCGGCGATCCTGGTGAGCGCCGGGAGCAGCCCGCGCACCAGCTCGGCCTCGTCCTCCTCGCCCTGCACGGTGGCGGTGAGGCCGGGCTCCAGCCCGTCGAGGACGTCGAGCAGCTCGGCCTGGTCGGTGTAGGTGACCACCAGCGACGCCGGGCCGAAGCACTCGTCGCGGACAGCGGCGTCGCTCTGCGCGAACGCCTTGGCCGTCGTGGCGAGGAGGCTCGGGGTGAAGACCGGCCCGTCGAGGTGACCGGCCACGAGCGTCTCGACGCCGGGAGCGCCGCCGAGCTCCCCGAGGCGCCGCGTGAAGCCGTCGGCGATGCGCTCGTTGAGCATCGGCTGGGCGGCGATGCCGCTCACGGCGGCGCGCAGGTGCTCCTGCAGCCCGTGGCCCTCCGGAAGGAACAGCAGGCCCGGCTTGGTGCAGAACTGGCCGGCACCCAGGCTGAACGAGCCCGCGTAGGCCTTCGCGACGGCCTCGCCACGGGCCGCGACGGCGCCCGGGGTGACAACCACCGGGTTGACGCTGCCGAGCTCGCCGTAGAACGGGATCGGAACCGGCCGGGACACCGCGATGTCGAACAGCGCCCGCCCGCCCGCGACCGAGCCGGTGAACGCGCCGGCCGCGATCCGCGGATCCTTCAGCGCCGCGACACCGGCCTCCACACCGTGGATGACGTCGAACAGGCCGGCGGGTGCGCCCGCGGCGGCGAGCGCCTCACGCACGATCGCGCCGGTGCGCGTGGAGAGCTCCTCGTGGCCGGGGTGCGCCTTGAGCAGTACCGGGTTGCCCGCCGCCAGCGCCGACGCCGTGTCGCCACCGGCCACGCTGAACGCGAACGGGAAGTTGCTCGCGGCGAACACCAGCGTCGGCCCGATCGGCACCAGCACGCGGCGGATGTCGGGGCGCGCGCCCATCGGCCAGCCCGGGTCGGCGTGGTCGACCGTGGCGCCGAGGAACGCGCCGTCGCGCAGCACCTCACCGAACAGCCGCAGCTGGAACGTGGTGCGCGCCAGCTCGCCCTTCAGGCGGGGTGCCGCCGGGAGGTGGGTCTCCGATGCGGCCAGCGGCACCAGCTCGGCGGCGGCCGCATCGAGCGCGTCCGCGACGGCCACGAGCCAGCCGGCGCGCACCTCCGGGGTGCTCGCGGCGGCCGGAGCGGCCGCGGCCGCCGCTGCGGCGAGTGCGACCTCGAGTGCGGTGGCGGTGGTGTCGGTGCTCATGTCTCCCAGTCTCCATGGTGGGCGGCAGCGGTCGCCGCCTGCAGGTCCGGCCAGCGGGCCGGCCCTGCCAGGCCCAGGTGATACAGGTGCAGCTCGTCGGCGCCAGCCTTCGCGAGCTCCGTGACGTAGTCGCCGATGTCGGGCACCGCGGCGGCCGCCACCGCCGTGACGTAGCTCGCCACGGCCACCCGCTCGGGCAGCTGCGCCCGCGCGGCCGCGACGGTGTCGGCGCTGCCCGGCCCCGGCACCCAGTTGAACAGCACGACGGCGTCGACGTCGTCGGCCGCGGTCGGGGTGAGCCCGGGGAACGCCCCGGTGGCCCACGGGTCGAGCCCCACGTGCAGCACCACCCGCGTGCCCGCGTCGATCCGGTCCAGCACCGCGGCGCGCAGCGCGTCGACACCCTCGTGACGGGTGCGCAGCAGCGTCGCCGCCAGTGCGGGCGCCAGCGCGTCGGCCGTGATCGTCAGGTCACCCGTGTCCACCAGCCTGCGCACCTCCGCAGCGAGGGTGGCGCGCACCGTCGCGGGATCGAGCCCGGCCTCGATCCAGCCCGCCGCGCACGCGACGCAGCAGCAGATCGACAGCAGCCGGGCCACCGCGGGCGCCCACACGCCGTCGGTCTTCTCGTGCTGGTGCAGGTGCACGGCACCGAGCGGGCCGCACGCCTCCAGGATCACCGACGAGAACCCCAGGCCCTGCAAGCACTCGGCGGCGACGGTGGCCGCGTACTCGCGCACGGCCTGCTGCGACGGGCACAGTGCCCACGGGTAGGTCTCACCGAAGCAGTTGCGCACGGCGAGCTCCGGGAACTCCGCACCCACCCGCGAGCTGTGGGTGAGCACGATCCAGGCGGCGGCCGGGATCCCCGCCGCCCCCAGCGCGCGCACGGCGTCGCCTGCGCTGTCGCGCGAAGCCACCCACTCCGGCTCTGCGGGTCGCGGCGCGCCCGGTGCCCAGGCCTGCTCGCGCACCGGGCGGTAGAGCGCCGCGTGCTCGACGAGCATCGCGGACCCCTCGGCCGACCACGGCGTGGCGGCGCGGGCGCTGTGATAGGCGACCGCGACGGCCACCTCGTCCACGCCCAGCGCGCGGGCGCGCTCGACGAACCCGGGCACCGTGACGTCCCACGGGTAGGCGTAGCCGACGACCTTCACCAGCGCGCCGTGTTCGGCGTGAAGTCGGGGACGTAGCGGCGCATGTAGGTGGCGTCGTCGCGCTTGCTCAGCCCCGCCCGCACGTAGTACTCGTGGGCCCGCGCCAACGCGTCCGGGTCGATCTCGATGCCCAGTCCCGGCTTGTCGGGCACCGCCACCGCCCCGTCGACGAACTCCAGCGCGCCCGCCACGATGACGTCACTGGTCTTCCACGGCCAGTGGGTGTCGCACGCGTAGGTCAGGTGCGGGGTGGCGGCGGCGACGTGCACCATCGCGGCCAGCGAGATGCCGAGGTGGCTGTTGGAGTGCATCGACAGCCCGACGTCGAACGTCTCGCAGGTGACCGACAGCGCCTGGGTGTCGCGCAGCCCACCCCAGAAGTGGTGATCCGACAGCACGACGCCCACCGCGCCCGCCCGGAACGCGGGTGCCACGTCCCCGAACCGGATCACGCACATGTTGGTGGCCAGCGGCATGCTCGCCTGCGCGGCGACCTGCGCCATGCCCTCGATGCCGCCCGTCGGGTCCTCGAGGTACTCGAGCACGCCGTCGAGCTCCCGAGCCACGCGGATGCCGGTCTCCGGGGTCCACGCCGCGTTCGGGTCCAGGCGCAGCGGGTGGTCGGGGTAGGCCGCGGCCAGCGCGCGGATGGCGTCGATCTCCTGCTGGGGCGGGAACACCCCGCCCTTGAGCTTGATCGATCCGAAGCCGTACTCGTCGATCATGCGCTTGGCCGCGCCGACGAGCGCGTCGGGCGTGAGCAGCTCACCCCACGAGTCGGGCTCGCCCGCCACGCCGTTCTCGTCGACGTGCGCGCCGTACTTGTAGAACAGGTACGCCGAGAAGTCGACGGCGTCGCGGGCCCTGCCGCCGAGCAGGTCGACGACCGGCCGGTCCAGGTAGTGGCCCTGCGCGTCGAGCGAGGCCACCTCGAACAGCGAGTAGACCGTGGCGATCGTCTTGTCCAGCGACGACCCGCCGGTCAGGCCGTGCGCATCGGCGAAGACGGCACCGCCGATCGCGGTGGCCACCAGCGTGCGCAGCCCGTGCAGGTCGAAGACGTCGCGGCCGGCCACCTCGGGCAGCACCTTGCGGATCTGCTCCAGCAGCGCGACATCGCCGTAGGTCTCCCCCAGCCCGACCACGCCGTCCTCGCAGCGCAGTTGCAGCACGCTGCGCAGGGCGTACGGCTCGTGCACGCCCATCACGTTGAGCAGGGGCCCGTCGGCGAAGGCGACGGGCGTCAGGATCGCGTCGAGGATCTTCATCAGGCGACCTCGACCGTCTTCAGCACGGCCAGGCCGGCCTCGATGATCTTCCCGAGCCGGTCGACCTGCTCGGGGGTCGGCTCCACCAGCGGTGGTCGGACGCCGCCGACCTTGTCACCCCGCAGCCGGGCCGCGGCCTTCACCAGCGACACCGCGAAGCCCGGGGACTCGTCGCGCAGCGCCACGAGCGGGAGGTAGAACCCCGCGAGCAGGGTGTCCATCACGGCGGTGTCGTTCTCGGCCAACGCCCTGTGGAACCGCATCGCGATGTCCGGGGCGAAGCAGTGCACCGCCGACGAGTAGCGCGAGACCCCGATCGCCGCGTACGCCTTCGCCGACATCTCGGCCGTCGGCATGCCGTTGAAGAACAGGAACTCCCGCGCCCGCTCCGTGTCGACCGCCCGGATCGCGGTGACGATGCGCGTCATCAACTCGAGGTCACCGAAGCCGTCCTTGAGGCCGACGACCGACGGGATGTCCAGCAGCGCCGGGGCCGACGCCGCGGTGAACACGCCCGTTCCGCGGTGGTAGACGATCACCGGGATCGTCGAGGAGCCGATGGCGTAGCGCACGTGGTCGACCAGCCCGGCCGCCGGACCCGTCACCAGGTAGGGCGGCAGGAGCAGCACCCCGTCGGCGCCACCCTCCTGCGCAGCGGCGATCCCGGCCCGGGCCGTGGCCGCACCGCCACCGGCACCCACCCACACCGGGACCCGACCGTCGACGACCTCGCGGGCCCGCCCGAGCAGCGCCGCGATCTCGGACGAGGCCAGCGCGCTGAACTCGCCCGTGCCGCAGGCGATGAACAGCGCCCCGGCGCCGGCGCGCACGTGGCTCTCGACGTTCTCCGCGAACGCGTCGAGGTTGGGCTCCAGGTCGTCGGTGAACGGGGTGAGGGGGAAGGCCAGCAGCCCGTCCAGCGCGACCGTGTGCTCCTGCATCGTCAATCAGCTCTTTCGTCGTCGTTGCGGTGGCGCCCCTATGCGGGAACCGCCGATCCCTTCCGGTCCGGGTGGAGCGGCTCTCCACCATCGGTGTCGTCGTCGTTCGAGTCGGCGCGGTCGATCACGTCGATGATGTCGTCGGTGCTCTGCCTGCGCTCGGGGGCCAGCCAGCCGAGTCCGGTGTAGACGCCCAGCGACACCAGGATCGGGGTCGCGATGATCACCGTCTGGCTCGACGGGATCACGTAGTAGACCAGCGCGTAGGCCAGCAGCCCGGCCCCCCAGGACGCGAGCGCGGCCCGCGAGCCGCAGCGGCGGAACCACGGCAGCATGCCGAGCAGCAGCGGGATGGAGATCGGTCCCATCAGCGCGGCCACCCACGAGACCACGATCGTCAGCACGCCCCCGAGCGCCTGTGCCTGGGTGGCCACGACCATGGTCAGCACCACGAAGATCACCGTGGTGATCCGGGCGGCCTTGAGGCCCTGCACGTCGGTCCACCGCTTCGTCCTGGCCACGAGCACCGGGATCATGTCGCGGGTGATCACCGCGGAGATCGCGTTGGCGTCCGAGGACACCATCGCCATCGTGTGCGAGAAGATGCCCGCCAGCACCAGCCCGATCAGGCCGGGAGGCAGGAACGTCGTGGTCATCACGGCGTAGGCCGTGTTGGGGTCCTGCAGCCCGGGCACCAGCAGCGGGGCGGCGAACATCGGGAACATCAGCACCAGCGGCCACAGCAGGTACAGCGCCGACGACAGCCGCGCGCCGCGGCGCGCCTCGTGGGCGTTGGGCGCTGCCATGTAGCGCTGCGCCAGGTTCCACATGCCGCCGTTGTACTCGAGCGTCTTCACCAGCACGTAGACCAGCAGCAGCACGGTGGTGAACTTCGGCGTGGTCGGGTTGACGTGCGACGGCGGCAGCTGCGCCCACATCGTCCACAGCCCCGAGACGCCGCCGAGCCGGTCGAGGATCACCCAGATCATGACGATCGCCGCGAGGCCCTGGATGACGAACTGGCCGAAGTCGGTGAGCGCGTCGGCCCACAGCCCGCCGACGGTGCAATAGATCAGCGTGACCGAGCCGGTGATGATGATGCCCCACACGTAGGGCACGCCCGCGAACGCGTTGAGCAGGGTCGCCACGGCGTACCACTTCGCAGCGATGTCGAAGATCTTCAAGAGGCTGCCGCTCCAGGCGAGCGCCTGCTGCGTCGGCACGTTGTAGCGCTTCGCGAGGTACTCCAGCGGCGACGCGACGCCGAGCTGGGAACGCAGCCGGTTCCAGCGGGCGGCGAAGAGCCAGCTGCCGATGCCGACGCCGATCCCGATGCTCGCGAATCCCCAGAAGTAGACGGTGATGCCGTCGGTGTAGGCGACACCGGCGTACGCGACGAAGAGCACCGCGCTGTAGCCGGACATGTGGTGCGAGATGCCGGCCAGCCACCAGGGCATCTTGCCGCCCGCGGTGAAGAAGTCCTTCACGTCGTGGACGCGGCGATGCGACCACCAGCCGATCCCCACCATCAGCGCGAAGTAGAGCGACACCATCGCCCAGTCGAGTGCGTGCACCGAGGACCCCCCTCGTTGTTCACATATGTGAACGGAGTCTGCTATCGTGATGACGTTCACCCATGAGAACGCCGTTCGGGAAGTTAATATGGCGGCAGTCACACGTCAACAGGCCGAATGGTGGAGAAGCCGCAGTGCGCCAGAAACCGGACATGCCGCTGTCGGAAGTACCGCTGGGCGGCGCCGAATCGGCCGGGGTCAAGTCCGCCCGGCGAGCGATCGAGCTGATCGAGACGTTCGCGGGCGGCGACGTCTGGCTCACGCTCTCGGACCTGCACACCCGCACCGGCCTGCCGCGCTCCAGCCTGCACGGGCTGCTGCGCACGCTCCTGGAGGCCGGCTGGCTGGAGGCCGATCCCGGCACGGCCTCCTACCGACTCGGCGTGCGCGCGCTCATCTGCGGCACGGCCTACCTCGACCGCGACCCCGTGGTGCCCTACGCGGCCGAGGCGCTCGAGCTGATCCGCGACCGCACCGGGTTCACCGCGCACTTCGCCCGCCGCAACGGCACCGAGGTCGTCTACCTGGAGACCCGCGAGTCGCGCCGCTCCACCCACCTGGTCTCCCGGGTAGGACGAACGCTGCCCACCCACGCCACCGCGCTGGGCAAGGCGCTGCTGGCCGAGCTGACCCAGGACGAGATCGACTCCCTGCTGCCCGCGACGCTGCCGTCGCTGACGCCCGCCACCCTCACCAGCCGCGATGCGCTGCACGCCGCGTGCGCGCTCGCCAGGGACCGCGGCTACGGCTCCGAGATCGAGGAGGGCACGCCGGGCGTGCGCTGCGTCGCCGCCGTCATCCCGTACCGCATCCCCGCCACCGATGCGATCAGCTGTTCGATGCCGGTTGGTCAGGTGTCCGACGCCGAGGCGCAAGATGTGGGTGAGCTACTCGCCCAGACCACAGCCGAGCTCGGCCGGCGGTTGCGCCGCGCCGGCATCCGCTGAACAACCGTCGAGCCGACCACCAGAACGGAAGTCCATGGCAGACCAGCGCGTCCTGATCACCGGCTCGGCCGGCATCGTCGGCACCTTCATGCGGCCGCGACTGCGGCGCGCAGACCGCGTGCTGCGCCTGCTCGACCTGGCCCCGCAGCCCGCTGCCGCCGACGGTGAGAACGTCGAGCTGATCACCGCGTCCGTCACCGACGCCGACGCGATGGCCCGGGCCTGCGAGGGCGTCGACGCGCTGATCCACCTGGGCGGCCACAGCCGGGAGAACACCTGGGAGGCCACCCTGGACGTCAACATCAACGGCACCCACACCGTGTTGGAGGCCGCCCGCGCCGCCGGCGTGCCGCGCGTGGTGCTCGCCTCCAGCAACCACGCCGTGGGATTCCGGCGGATCGACGAGGCAGGCGAGGCCGGGCTGCCCGCCGACAGCACCGCCCGGCCCGACACGTTCTACGGGGTCAGCAAGGCCGCCATCGAGGCGCTCGGCAGCCTGTACCACTCGCGGTTCGGCATGGACGTCATCGTGGTGCGGATCGGGAGCTGCTTCGAGTCACCGCTGCTGCTGGGCCCCCGCGGACTCATCACCTGGCTCTCCCCCGACGACGGCGCGCGGCTGTTCGAGGCGTGCCTGAGCTGCCCCTCCCCCGGTTACCGGATCATCTGGGGCGTCTCGGACAACACGCGCCGGGTCTACTCGCTCGCCGAGGCCGAGGAGCTGGGCTACAAGTCCCTCGACAACGCCGAGACCTACGCCGCGGAGCTGGCCGGGCGCCCCGAGCTCACCGGCATCGCGGCCGACCACGTCGGCGGCCAGTTCTGCACCGCACCGCTGGGCACGTTCAACCCGATGTAGCGCACCGGCGGGCACCTCGGGAGGGCAGATCGAGGCGTCAGGCCTGCGTAGCGGTGGCGGCCGGGGCCGGATCGGCCGTGGACGTGCCCGGCGCGCAGACGCAGCCGCGCTCGAGCGCGCCCGCCGTCGTCGCGGAGCAGTACCGCAGGCCGATCCGATCGTGGGCGGCCCGCAGGTGCGGGCAGGACGCGCAGGTGAGCGCGGCCATGTCGATGGCGGGCACGGGGATGGCCGGGGGTGCATCAAGGGCGGACATGGTACTCGGACTCCTGTCTCTGCAAGCGATCGACGACGCTCCGCGAGACCCGAGACCTCCCTCGATACGCCTGATGGCGCCGGGGTCCGGGCGATGCCACGTCGCGAGCAGCCGCGACCACCCCGAACACTACCTGCTCGTCAGGCGAACTCGCCCTGCCGCCGCCCGGTGCCCGGCGGACCGGCGAAGGCCTGCGCGATCTGCATCCACGCCTCGGCGTGTGCACCGGTGACCTGGAGCGCGGTGTCGCCGAGGTGGCGGCGCTGCGTGACGACCAGGCAGAAGTCCAGAGCCGGGCCGGTGACGCGGTCGTCGGCCTCGGCGGGGCCCCACGCCCAGATGTCCCCGCCCGGGCCGGTCAGCTCGACGCGGATCGGCTCCGCGGGCGCCTCCCGGCCGTGGATCATGAAGCTGAACGGGCGCGCGCCGATGCCGATGTGCGCCACGTGGCGCAGCCGGTCGGTGGGCTCACGGGTGGCACCGAGCGCGTCGGCGACGTCCTGGCCGTGCGCCCACGTCTCCATGATCCGCGCGGTGAGCGACGACGCCGCGCTCATCGGCGGGCCGAACCACGGCACGCGCAGCGCCGGGTCGAGCGCGGCGAACGTCTCGATCAGCCGGGCGCGGGTGGAGTCGAACCAGGCGAGCAGCTCGGCACCGCTGCGGTCGCGGAAGCGCTCGGCGACGCCGTCGGCAGCGCCTTCGCGCTCCGCCAGCGCCCGGAACGCCTCCGGGTCGAGAGCCGACTGCACGGCGGCGTCGTCGAAGAACGCGAGGTGGGAGACCTGGTCCCCGATCGTCCAGCCGGGCGCGGGGGTGGCCAGGCGCCACTGCTGCTCGTCCAGCGGTGCGAGCAGCTCCCGCAGCGCGGCCGTCTCCGCCGCGAGATCGGTGCACAGCGCGTCCATCGAGACCGGCATCGGACTCCTCCCGTTGCTCCCGCGCACCCTAACTCCCTGTCACATCCGGGGTGCGAGGCCCGGGGTGGCGCCCGTCGTCAGCCCCGCAGCCGCGTCATCTTCGGGTCGAAGAGCGGCTCCTGCGCCACGGTGGCGGTGATCCGGCGGTCGAACCAGCCGATCTCCACCTGCTGGCCGGGCTCGGCCAGCTCCGCGGGGAGCCAGGCGTACGCGATGCCCGTGCCGATCGTGTAGCCGTAGGCCGCGCTCGTGACGTACCCGACGGCGTCGCCGGTGGGCCCGTAGACCGGCTCCTTGCCCAGCACGGTCTCGTCCAGCGTCAGGCAGGCGAGCCTGCGCGACACCCGGTCGCGGCGCGCCAGCACCGCGGCGCGCCCGACGAACGACGGCTTGGCGTCCTTGACCGCGAACCCGACTCCCGCCTCCCACGGGTCGTGCTCGAAGGTCATGTCGGCGCCGAAGGAGCGGTAGCCCTTCTCCAGGCGCAGGCTGGAGAACGCCCCGCGGCCCGCGGCGATGATCCCGTGCTCCTGGCCGGCCTCCCACAGCGTGTCCCAGAGCTTGCGGCCCAGATCGGCCGTCGTGTACAGCTCCCAGCCCAGCTCGCCGACGTACGACAGCCGCAGCGCCGTGACCGGCACCGTGCCGACGTGGATCTGCGCGCCCCGGAAGTAGCGGAACCCGACGCCTTCCGGCACCAGCGGCGCGATCAGGTCGCGGGCCTTCGGCCCCCACAGCCCGATGCAGCAGGTGCCTGCCGTGACATCGCGGACGGAGACGTCGGCGGGTGCGTGGCGGACGAGCCAGTCGGTGTCGATCGGGCCGTTGGCGCCCACCTGGAACTCCGTCGGCGACAGGCGCGCGACGGTGACGTCGCTGCGGATGCCGCCGTCCTCGTCGAGCAGCAGGCAGTAGGTGACGCTGCCGACGGACTTGTCGACGTCGCCGGTGGTCATCTCCTGCAGGAACGCCGCCGCGCCGCGCCCGGACACCGAGATCCGCTGCAGCGTGGTCATGTCGTACATCGCGACGCGCTCGCGCGTCACCTGCGCCTCGGCGGCGACGATCGGCGACCACCACTTCGCGGCCCAGTCGTCGGGCGTCGGGATCTCCCGGCCCTCGACCAGCCCGGCGTTGGCCTCGTACCACTGCGGCCGCTCCCAGCCCGCCGCCTCCAGGAACACCGCGCCGAGCGCCTGCTGCCGCTCGTAGAAGGGCGACGTGCGCAGCGGCCGCGGCTCGAGCATCGGCTCCAGCGGGTGCAGGATGTCGTAGATCTCCACGTAGTTCTGGCTGTTCTTGGCCACCAGGAACGCGGGCGACTCCTGGTGCGGCCAGAACCGGTTGACGTCGCAGTCGTGCAGGTCGAACGTGGTGCACCGGCCGTCGACGAGCCACTCGGCCAGCGCGCGGGCCACCCCACAGGAGTGCGTGACCCAGACGGCCTCGGCCACCCAGAAGCCCGCGACGTCACGGGACTCGCCGATCAGCGGGTTGCCGTCGGTGGTGAACGAGAACAGCCCGTTGATGGCGTCCTCGATCTTCGTGTCGCGCAGCGTCGGGATCAGTGCCTGCGCGTCGGCCCAGCCGGGCGCGAAGTCCTCCTCGGTGAACTCCAGCACCGACGGCATCACCGGCGCCTCGTCCACGGACAGGATGTCGCGGGCGTCCATCGGCAGCGGGCGGTGGCCGTAGTAGCCGATGCCCAGCCCGTCGAAGCGCTCGCGGAAGTACAGGTCGGCGTCCTGGTGGCGCAGGATCGGGTGGGTGGCCTCCTGCGTGGCGCCGGCCAGCGCGGGGGTCGACCCGGTCCACGCCAGCTGGTGGGCCAGCGGCGTCAACGGCAACGTCATGCCGACCATCGCGGCCACCTTCGGGCCCCAGATGCCCGCGCAGCAGACCACGATGTCGGCGGGGATCTCCCCCCGGTCGGTGACGACCGCGGTGACCCGCCCGTCCGCCACCAGCACGTCGGTGACCTCGTGGCGGTCGCGGATCGTGACGCCGCGGTCGGCGGCCCGGCGCAGCTGCGCGTCGACCGCCCGGATCGACTTGGCGATCCCGTCGGTCTCGACGTGCAGGCCGCCGAGCACGACGTCGGGGTCGAGCAGCGGGTGCAGCTCGAGGCACCCGGCCGGGCCGACGACCCGCGCCGGGACACCCCACGCGGTGAGCCAGCCGTGGCGGCGGTGCAGCTCCGCGAGCCGCTCCGGCGACGTCGCGACCTCGAGGCCGCCGACGGGCAGGAAGCACGGCTCACCGTCGACGTCGAGCGAGCCGAGCTTCTCGACGGTGTAGCGGGCCATCTCCGTCATCGTCTTGGACGCGTTGGCCTGGAACACCAGCCCTGGCGCGTGCGACGACGAGCCGCCCGGCGTCGGGACCGGGCCCTGGTCGACGACGGTGATGTCGCTCCAGCCGCGGGCGGAGAGCTCGTCGGCGAGTGCCGCGCCCACCACCCCGGCTCCGATGATGACGACGCGGGACGAGGGCTGTGCTACCTGGGTCATGATCTCCCCTTGACGGGTGGCCGACGCCGCAGGACTCTATCCGCAAGCCGTGGAACTGTGGTTCCATAATATGGAACCTTTGGAAGGATCTCATGGTCAACCCCGTGGGCAGCCAGTCCGTCGACCGCGCGAGCGCGCTGCTCGCGCTCGTCGTCGCCGCCGATGCGCCCCGCACGTTCACCTCGCTCGTCGACGAGCTGGGGCTGGCCAAGTCCACGACGTCACGGCTGCTGCAGGCGCTGGAACGCAGCCGGCTCGTGCAGCGCGACGCGGCGGGCGCCTTCCGGCCAGGCGCCCTGTTCGCGCTCTACGCCGCGCGGCCCAGCGCCCTGCACGACCTCGCCGAGCTGGCCCGGCCCACGTGCGAGCGCCTCGGCGAGCAGAGCGGTGAGACCGTCAACCTCGCCGTGCCGCGCGGCACCGACCTCGTGCACATCTCCCAGGTCGACAGCCGCCACGTGCTGGGCGCGATCAACTGGGTGGGCGTCGAGGTGCCGGCGCACTGCTCGGCGCTGGGCAAGGTGTTCTACGCGTCCGGCGTGCTCCCGCTGCCCGCAGGCGAGCTGCAGCGGCGCACCGACCGCTCGCTCACCGAGCGCCCGGCGCTCGAACGCGCGCTCGGTGACGTCCGCCGCCGTGGCTGGGCCGTCTCGCTCGACGAGCTGGAGGTCGGGCTCACCTCGGTGGCGGCCCCGGTCCGGGCCACCGGCGGCACGGTGATCGCCGCGATCTCGATCTCCGGTCCGACCTCCCGCATCGCCGAGCGCGGCGTCGGCGCGCTGGGCGAGCTGCTGATCAGCGAGATCCGCGGGTTGTCGGCGCAGCTGGGAAGTAGCTGAGAACGCAGAACGCCCAACCGGGGCAATCCGCCCGCGCCCCGCCACGGACGTTACCGAGAGCTGGTAGTCCGGAGGCATGACGCAGGTACAGCAGCTGCCCATCCACATGCAGCGCAACGGCTTCGACCCCGCCCCCGAGCTCGGCATGCTGCGGGAGCGCCCGGGCATCGCCGGGGTGAAGACCCCGCTGGGGCTCTCGGCCTGGCTGGTCACCCGCTACGCCGACGTCCGCGAGGTGCTCGCCGACGCCGCCACGTTCGCGAGCGGGATCCGGCCGGCCGGGCTCCCGGGACTGGCGCCCGGCGGCAACGAGGGCTCGCTGCTGGCCTCCGACCCGCCCGAGCACACCCGGCTGCGCAAGCTGCTCAGCTCCGAGTTCACCGTGCGGCAGGTGCGCAGGCTGGAGCCGCGGATCACCGCGATCGTCGACGAGCACCTCGACGCGATGGAGCAGGCCGGTCCGCCCGCCGACCTCGTGGCCTCGTTCGCGTTGCCGGTGCCGTCGCTGGTGATCTGCGAGCTGCTCGGGGTGCCCTACGCCGACCGCGCGGCGTTCCAGAGCCGCGCCGGGCGCCAGCTCGACATCTCCCTCGGCATCGAGGAGCGCATGAAGGCGGGCGCCGAGTCGCGCGCGTACATGACCGAGCTGGTGGCCAGGACCCGGCTCGAGCCGGGCGAGGACCTGCTCGGCATGCTCGTGCGCGAGCACGGCCACGACCTGACCACCGGCGAGCTCGTCGGGATCGCCGGGCTGCTGCTCATCGCCGGGCACGAGACCACCGCCAACACCCTCGGCCTCGGCACGCTGGCCCTGCTGCGCAATCCCGAGCAGCTGGCACTGATGCGCGACCGGCCCGACCTCACCGAGACCGCCGTCGACGAGGTGCTGCGCTACCTGTCGGTGGTGCACAGCGGCATGCCGCGCGTGGCCACCGTCGACACGGAGATCGCCGGGCAGCCGATCGCGGCCGGCGACATCGTGGTCGTCTCGCTGCCGGCGGCCAACCGCGACACCGCGCTCGGTGACCACCTCGAAGAGCTCGACCTCACCCGCGCCGTCACGCGGCACGTCGCGTTCGGGCACGGCGTGCACCACTGCATCGGCGCCCCGTTGGCCCGCACCGAGCTGCGGATCGCGTTCCCCGCGCTGCTGCGCCGGTTCCCCGGCCTGGCGCTGCACGACCCGAACGCGGAGATCGACTTCCGCTCCTACAACGTCGTCTACGGGGTGCGCTCGCTGCCCGTCACCTGGTAGGTGGGCGAACCTGGCGCGGGAGCGGCCGGCGGCGTGCGAAGCTGCGGGTGATCATCTGCCCGCTCCCCCGACAGGACGTCCATGCGCCGCCGTGCCGTGCTCCCGCTCTTCGCTGCCGTCCTCACCGCGTTGATCACCGTCGCGCCGTCCGCGGCAGCGGCACCCGCCTCTCCGTACCGCGAGTACGTCGCGCTGGGTGACTCGTGGTCGGCCGACGTGGTGCTGCTGGGCCCGCCCACGGCGAAATACGCCCCGCTGGACTGCTTCCAGGCCACGTACAACTACCCGAAGCAGGTGGCCGCGGCGCTCGGCGTCCCGAAGTTCGCCGACGCCACCTGCGGCTCGGCCACCACCGACGACTTCGCCGCACCGCAGGGCGGGCTGCCGCTCGGCGGCACCAACCCCCCGCAGTTCGCGCGCCTGACCCGCACCACCGACCTCGTCACCGTCGGGATCGGCGGCAACGACACCGGGTTCACCGGCTACATACTGGGCTGCCTCAACCTGCTCCCCTCGATCTCGCTGCTGCCCGGGCTCGGCCTGCCCGCACCACTCGGCGGCTCCTGCAAGCAGGCACTGACCGCGGGTGGGGTCGACAAGATCTCCGCGGGCATCGCGGCGGCCGAGCCGAAGGTGCTCGCGGCCATGCGCACCCTGCACACGCTGGTGGCGCCGGACGCGCGCGTGCTCATGGTCAACTACCTCGACGCGGTGCCGGAGCAGGGCTGCTGGCCCTACGTCCCCGTCCTGAACGAGGACATGCCCTACCTGCACGAGAAGTTCGGCGAGCTCAACGCCATGGTCGCGCGCGTCGCCGCCGCGAGCGGCTCCGAACTCGTTGACGTCTTCACGCCGTCGGCCGGGCACGACGTGTGCCAGAGCCCGTTCACGCGCTACGTCGAGGCCGTCGTTCCGGTGTCGCTCAACGGGCCGGCGCTGGCCGTGCCGCTGCACCCGAACTCGGCCGGGGCGGCGTCCCAGACCCGGACCGTGCTGGATGCGATCCGGTCCGGGACGGCTGCCGGCTCCCCCGCCGCCTGACTCTGTTTACGGGGCAGATCTCCGAGGGGGTCGTGCGCTCGCGGGGTCGAGGTCCACGTCGGGCTGCCGAGCTTGATGGGGCGTGATGAGTGGCCCGGGGAGATCGCCGGGGTCGGGCCGGTCTCCGCCGAGGTCGCTCGTGCTGCGGTGGCGCGGCAGTATCGGGGTGGGTCGTGGGAGATCGCGATCGTCGACGACAACGGGCACCTGCTCCACGGTGGGTACTTGCGTTCACGGCCGAAGGCCGGTGGTGGCCGGGCGCGCGGTGGGGTCGTGCAGATCCACCCGCCTGCCACCGCCACCACCCCGACAAAGATCGCGGCTGGACACTCACCCAGCCGACACCGGGACGGTTCGTCTGGACCAGCCCGCTCGGCAGGACCTACACCACCCGCGGCGAACCCCTCCGCCACGACCTTCCCGAACCACAACCCGCCGAACACGAGGAGTCCGCCGTCGCCCGCCACGTGGATCTACGGATCCTCTGGCAACCACCAGCGCCGCCACAGCGGCCACCGCCGACTCGGGCGAAGCAGGACACCGGCACCGAGCCGCCGCCCTTCTGAACCGCGCGGCCCGACGACGGAGAAATCTCAGCCGACGGCGGCCGGGAGGCTCTCGACGACGGCGTCGACGGCGCGGGTCTCGTATGCGGCCAGGGTGAACCGGCGGGTGCGGCGCCGCAGGTCGATCGTGCTCCACGGGTAGATGGCGCTGTTGCGGCCGTTGGCGTCGAGGTAGTAGCTCGAGCAGCCGCCCGCGTTCCAGACGGTGCCGGCCAGCGCGGCCTGCACCTCCGAGTTGTAACTGGACTGCACGCCCTTGCGCACGTCGATGCTGGCGATGCCGTCGCGGTCCATCGCCTTCAACGCGCCGACGATGTAGCGCAGCTGCGCCTCCACCAGCACGATCGCCGAGGAGTGGCCGTTGCCGAGGTTGGGCCCGATCGTGATGAAGGCGTTCGGGAAGCCGGATACCGTGGTGCCGAGGTAGGCCTGTGGGCTGCCCTGCCACACCTCGGCCAGCGTGCGCCCGTCGCGGCCACGGACCATCGACGCGATCGGCGGGTCGGTCACGTGGAACCCGGTGCCGAAGATGATCGTGTCGACCTCGTGCTCCACGCCGTCGGCGTCGATGACAGAGCGCTCGCGCACCTCGCGCACACCGCGGGGCACCACGTCGACGTGCGGGCGGGTGAGCGCGCGGTAGTAGGTGTTGGACAGCAGGATCCGCTTGCACCCCAGCGTGAACTCCGGGGTGAGCGCGGCGCGCAGCTGCGGATCGCGCACCTGTAGGCGCAAGTTCGCCAGCCCGATCCTCTGGATCTGCGCCATGACCCGCGGATGGCGCTGGCCCAGCTGCAGCAGCTCGAGGCCGTGGTAGAGCGCCGAACGGAACGCGCGCTGCGCGGCCGGGACCCGCCGGAACAGCCCGCTCTCGATCGCGGGGACGGGGTGGTCGGGCTTCGGCAGCACCCACGGCGCGGTGCGCTGGAACAGCGTGAGCGAGGCGACCCTGTCGACGATCTCGGGCACGAACTGGATCGCCGACGCGCCCGTGCCGACCACCGCGACGCGCCTGCCGGTGAGATCGTGGTCGTGGTTCCACTCCGCGGAGTGGAAGGTGGTGCCGGCGAACGTGTCGAGCCCGGGCAGGTCCGGGATCTTCGGCTCGTGCAACGGTCCGGCCGCCGCGATCACGGCCTGTGCCTCGACGATGCCGGTGCTGGTCTCCACCGTCCAGGTCTGGGTGGTCTCGCTCCATGTCGCACCGCGCACCACCGTCTCGAACCGCACCCGCTCCGTGACGCCGTAGCGCTCGGCGACATCGCGCAGGTACGCGAGGATCTCGGGCTGGCGGGCGAAGGCCCGGCTCCAGTTCGGGTTGGGCGCGAACGAGTACGAGTAGAGCGACGAGAACACGTCGCAGCCACAGCCGGGGTAGGTGTTCTCCCGCCAGGTGCCGCCCACCTCGGCGGCCTTCTCCAACACGACGTAGTCGTGGATGCCCGCGTTCGTCAGCGCGATCGCGGCCCCGACACCGGAGAACCCGGCCCCGATGACCGCGACCCGCACGCTGGTGACCCGTGGTGACCCCACCTCATCGACCTTGCTCACCACGGGCCCCCCGCCGTATGTACGGTCGCGTACGTACGTCCACGTACATTACGGTCTTCCCCCATGGCGTCAAGTGACCCGGGTCGGCCCGGCCCCGTCCGGCGGATGCCACGCGCCGAGCGGCGCGAGCAGCTGCTCGACGTCGCGCTGGAACTGATCGCCGACGAGGGCTACAGCGCGTTGACGATGGAGGCGCTCGCCCGCGCGGCCCGGATCGCGAAGACCGTGGTCTACGCCCAGTTCGCCGACCGCAACGAGCTGCTCACCACGCTGCTGGAGCGCGAGCAGCGCCGCGCGACCGCGGCCGTGGTGGCCGCGATGCCGATCCCGAAACCCGGCGACGACCCGCTCTCGCTGATCCGGCGCGGGCTCACGCGCTACTTCGTCGCCGTCACCGAACACCCTGCCACCTGGCGGTTGATCCTGCTGCCGGTCGAGGGCACGCCGGCGAGCGCGCGCGCGGCCGTCGAGCGCCAACGGGAACGGTTCCGCCGCGACCTGGAGGGCGTCGCGTTCTGGACACTGAAGTCGGTGCGCGGCCAGCACATCGACGCCGAGCTCGTCTCCCACCTGGTGCTGGCCGGCGTGGAGCAGCTCGCCCGGCTCGCGCTCGCCGACCCGGGCGCGTACCCGCCAGACCGGCTCGCCGGGTTCGTCGCCGATCTCGTCGGCGCCGTCGGCCGGGCCGCGGGAGTCAGTGACCGCCCAACTCAGTGACCGCCCAGCAGGCCCGTGACCGTCGATCCGACACTCCCGAGCGTGGCACCGGCGGCGTCGCCGACGTTCTGGACCGTGTCGACCGTGGCCTTCCCGACCTTCTCCACCGTCTCGGGCAGATCCTGCGGCGCGAGGCCGACCTGCGGCAGCGCCACCTCCGGCAGCGTGACGTCGGGCAGCGCGACCGTGGTGTCGCCGACCGTCACGTCCGGCGTGACGACCTCCGTCTGCGACACCTCGACACTCGGCAGCACGGCCTGGACGCCACCCGTCTTCGTGACCGACACCCCCGCGCTGCCGATCGCCACGTCGGGCAGCACCACGGCGCCTTCCGACGTCGCGACGGGTCCCACCTTCGCGGACCCGACCGCGACGTTCGGGGTGATCACCGCTGCCGGTGACGTGGCGACCGCGGCACCCTCGGCGTTGACGGCGAGCGTGACCTGCGGACCGAGGGCAGCAGCTGCGGAGACCCCGATCGACGGCGTGCGGACGACGCCGTCGATCGAGGTGCCCGGCACCGTGACGGGCGGGGTCCGGGCATCGGGGAGCGGAAGCGTGATGGCGGGGCCGGCAGGCGGCATCGCCACGACCGGTGGCGGGATCGACGGGGGCTCGGTGGGGGAACCCGGTGACCCCGGACTGCCCGGGGCGCCGGGGTCTCCCGGGACTGCTGGCGAACCCGGGCTGCCGGGATCTGCGGGGCTGCCCGGCGTTGCCGGCGCGCCGGGAACCCCCGGCCCCCCGGGTGTGGCGGCACCCGGCGTGCCCGGCGCCGGCTGGGCTCCGGCCGGTGCCGCGGCCGGAACGGTGGCGAACCCGCCGGGACGCAGCATGCTGGGCAGCAGGCCGGCGCGGCCCCCCGCTGCCGATCCACCAGCAGCCGATCCACCAGCGGTCAGGGGCATGTCCTTGACCGCCGCCGCCAGCGCCATCCCCCCCGCCGGCAGCACGTCCGCACCCGACGCGGCGATCGACCGGACGGTTGCGCCGTTTCCCACGACAGCGGCACCCGGGAGGCTCGCGAGGGACTGTGACGGGCCGGCATCGGCGCGCGGAAGGCTCGCATCATGCAGGACGGACGGGCCCAGCACGGCACCGACGGCGAACATGGCACCCGCCGCCGCAGCCGCCTTGCGGGCGTTGCGCCGCGGCGGTGCGGCCGGCGGGCGGTCGTAGCCGCGCGGCAGCAGCGGGCGGTCGACGGAGTGCGGCCCGCGGCCCTCGCGGCGCAGCAGGCTGCCGACCGATACGGGCGGGCCCACGCAGTCCCCCGGCAGGCCCGCCACCACGGGCACACCACCGCAGCGGACGATGAGCTCGGCCACGGAGACCGCCGTCGACAGGCGGCGGGAGTGCGAGCGAACGGGCGGGACCACGGGTGCGCCTTCCGGAGAGCGGAGCTACGTTTCCTACTCTCCGACGGGCGTCTCGACCAGCCCCGCCGTTCGGGCCGCAACGAGCTTGATCTACTGGGGATCACGGGGTGCGCCATCGACCGTTCACCGACCGAAAACGACCGCTGGATCCCGGGGACTCCAGGCCGGTCCCCCGATCGGCGCCTTGGCACGGTCCGAACGGAGCAGAGATCGACAGGCACGGGATCGTGACAGAGGGCGATCATGCGGCTACCCGTACGGCTGACGATCGCCCAACGGTAGGCGGGATGACGCCGCAGGGTATCGGTCTCGCGCCGGAGGGTGATGCTCGCCCCCACCCTGATCGGGCTCAGAACACGATCCGGCCGCGGAGGACGACGTGGCGGGGACGGCTCAGCACCGCGACGTCGCGCGTCGGGTCCTCGTCGTAGATCACCTGTGCGGCCATCCGCTCGAGCAGCGACGGGTGCAGGTGCATGCCGTGCTCCAGGCTGTCGGCGCCGGCGAGCACGGCGTTGCGGCTGCCGTCGGCGGTCTGGCAGTGCGCGGCAGCTCCGGGTCGTCGGCGACCCAGCCGGGGATGCGGCCCGCCGAGCCGGGCGTCCGCACCAGCAGCACGCCGGCATCGCGATGGTCGACGAGGTGGCGCCGGAGCGAGGCGTCGGCCATCGGCACGCCCGGATCCTCGGTGCCCGGGTGCGTGTGGACGTCGAGGAGGCCCGGCAGGATCCAGCCGCCCTCGCCGAGGAGGTCCGCTCCCGGCACTGGATCGGTGCGCGGCCGATCACCGTCGATCCACAGGGAGCGCGGTTCCCGCTCCGGCAGTACCGTCCCCCGCACTTGCGGCATGCTCCCCATCCTGCCCACCGCCGGTACGCCGTCCCGAACGGTTCGACGAAGAGCGCACCGTGCTCAGGCTGTCCCGCAGCCGCCGTTTCACGCGTGTTTCAGCAGCGTCTCCCCGTCGCGTCGGGGGGCCCGCAGGGCGGCCCGATCGGGCCGGCACGGTAGCTTGGCCGCCGGACGGGACGGCCCGGGTGGCGCGTGAGGTGAGCGGATCGATGTCGGGATGAGTGCACGGGGATGACGTCGTTGGACACCGAGTCATGCAAAGAGCCAGCAGCAGGCAACGGGCCGGCACCACGCACGAGCCCGGTGCCGCGGCGGAAGCTGGGCACCCGGGCGCGCGCCGCATGGTCCGACGTCGCCGTGCGGGCCGGGTTGGGCACGAGCTGGCTCTCGCCCAAGCTCGGGCTGGGCGGCGGTTCGATCATCGGTGGCCGCGTCACGCTGGCGCTCGACCGGGGCGCGCTGGCGCGCCTCGCGGTGGGTCGCAGGATCGTGCTGGTCTCGGGCACCAACGGTAAGACCACCACCAGCCACCTGCTGGCCGCGGCGCTGCGCACGGCGGGCCCGGTCGCCCACAACAGCTCGGGCGCCAACATGCCCGACGGCGCCGTCGCCGCGCTGTCGGCCGCGCGCGACGCGAAGCTCGCGGTCATCGAGGTCGACGAGCTGCACGTCGCCGAGGTGGCCGAGGCCGTCGACCCGGTGGCCATCGTGCTGCTCAACCTCAGCCGCGACCAGCTCGACCGGGGCAACGAGGTGCGCAGCGTCGCGAAGGCGCTGTCCCAGGCGCTCGCCCACCACCCGGAGACCACGGTCATCGCCAACGCCGACGACCCGATGGTCGTCTGGGCCGCGCTCCCGGCCGCGCACGTCGTCTGGGTGGCGGCGGGTGTCGGCTGGACCGGCGACGTCACCACCTGTCCGCAGTGCGGGCGCACCCTCGCCGTCGGCGACGGGCACTGGGCCTGTGAGTGCGGGCTGGCCCGCCCGCAGCCGACGTGGTCGGCCGAGGACGGCGCGGCCGTCACCGGCGGCACGCGCACGCCCGTCGCGCTCAACCTGCCGGGCCGGTTCAACCTGGGCAACGCCGTGATGGCGATGGCGGGGGCCGCCGTCGCCGGTGTCGAGCCCGCTGCCGCCGCGGCCGCGATGGGCGCGGTGCAGGAGGTCGCAGGCCGCTACAGCACCGTGTGGCACGGCCGCCACGAGCTGCGGCTGCTGCTGGCGAAGAACCCCGCGGGGTGGGCCGAGACGCTGGGCCTGCTCGACGAGGCCCGCCCGCTGCTGGTGATGATCAACGCCCGCGAGGCCGACGGCCGCGACACGTCGTGGCTGTGGGACGTGCCGTTCGAGGAACTCGGGCCCCGTCCCGTCGCCGCGGCGGGCGAGCGCTCCCCCGACATCGGGCTGCGCCTGTCCTACGCCGGCATCGAGCACACCACCGTCGCCGATCCGCTCGGCGCCATCGCGGCGCTGCCGCCCGGCAAGGTCGACGTCGTCGCCAACTACACCGCCTTCCACCAGCTGCAGCGTCGCCTCGCCGCGGCCGCGGGCAACGGGGAGTCCCGCGCATGAGCCCCGCTGCGTCCCCCGGCGCACCACTGTCCATCGGCGTGCTGCTGCCTGACGTACTGGGTACCTACTCCGACGCGGGCAACGCCACGATCCTGGCCCAGCGGGCCCGCTGGCGCGGCATCCCCGCGGAGATCATCTCCGTCACCGCGGCCGTCGCACCGCCCACCACGTGCGACATCTACCTGCTCGGCGGCGGCGAGGACACCGCGCAGATCTTCGCCACCGAGTGGCTCGGCCGCCATCCCGGCCTGCTCACGGCGGTGCAGACCAGCTCGATGCTGCTGGCCGTGTGCGCCGGGCTGCAGATACTCGGCGAGGCGATGTCCGACCGCAGCGGGCGCGTCAGCGCGGGGCTCGGGCTGCTCGACCTCACCACCACACCGGGCACCCGCCGCAGCGTCGGTGAGGTCGTCACCACCTCCACGCTGCCCGGCATCGGCACGCTCACCGGCTTCGAGAACCACATGGGACTCACCACGCTCGGCACCGGCACCGTGCCGCTGGGGTACGTCACGTCCGGCGTCGGCAACGGCTCGGCCGACCGCTCCGGTCGGGCCGGCGACGGCGCCCTCACCGACCGGATCATCGGCACGTACATGCACGGGCCGGTGCTGGCCCGCAACCCCGCGCTGGCCGATCACCTCCTGGAGCGCGCGACGGGCGGTCACCTGGAGCCGCTGGAGCTGCCCGACCAGGCCGCGCTGCGCCGCCAGTACATCGACGCCTGACCCGCCGATGAGCTGGGTCGAGCACGTCGTCTGGTGGCACCTCTACCCGCTCGGGTTCGTGGGCGCACCGGCCGAAGCCCCGGCGGGGGGCGAGGTCACCCACCGGCTGCCCCGCATCGTCGACTGGCTCGACTACGCCGTGGAGCTGGGCGCCTCGGGCATCGCGCTGGGGCCGGTGTTCGCCTCCGGCACGCATGGCTACGACACCGTCGACCACTACCGGATCGATCCGCGCCTCGGCGACGAGCAGGACTTCGCCGCGCTGCTCGACGCGGCGCACGAGCGGGGCCTGCGGGTACTGCTCGACGGCGTGTTCAACCACGTGGGGCGCGGTTTCGGGGCGTTCCAGCGGGTGCTCGCGGGCGGGCCGGGCACGCCGGAGGCGGCCTGGTTCCGGCTGGACTGGCCCGCGGACGCGGCGCCGGGCACCGAACCCGGGTACGCCACCTTCGAGGGCCACGACGCGCTGGTCGCGCTGAACCACGACGAGCCCGCCGTCGCCGACCACGTCACCGACGTCCTGTGCCACTGGCTGGCCGCCGGCGCCGACGGCTGGCGCCTCGACGCCGCCTACGCCGTGCCCACCCGGTTCTGGGCCGACGTGCTGGGCCGGGTCCGCATCGCGCATCCCGACGCCTACCTGGTCGGCGAGGTGATCCACGGCGACTACGCCGGGTTCGTCCGCGAGTCGGGCGTGCACGCCGTCACGCAGTACGAGCTGTGGAAGGCCATCTGGAGCGCGATCAACGACGGCAACCTCTTCGAGCTCGCCTGGGCGTTGAAGCGCCACAGCGAGCTGCTCGACACGTTCGTGCCGCTCACGTTCGTCGGCAACCACGACGTCACCCGCATCGCGAGCATGCTCACCGACGAGCGGCACCTCCCGCACGCGCTGGCCGTGCTGTGCACCGTGGCCGGCACGCCGTCGATCTACGCGGGCGACGAGCAGGCCTTCCGCGGTGTCAAGGAGGAACGCGTCGGGGGCGACGACGCCGTGCGCCCCGAGTTCCCCGCGGGCGGCCCCACCGAGCTCGCGCCCTACGGATGGCCCACCTACCGGCTGCACCAGCAGCTCATCGGCGTGCGGCGGCGCCATCCCTGGCTGCACCGGGCCCGCACCTCGGTGCTGCACCTGACCAACGGCTTCGCCCTGCTGGAGCAGACCGCCGGAGACCACCGGCTGCTCACCGCGCTGAACCTCGACGACCACCCCGTCGAGCACGAGGTGCCCGGATACGCCGAGGTCGTGGCCGGGGACGCCACCCTGCACGCATCCGGCGGACCGGATGCGCGCATCACCGTCGGGCCGCACGGGTGGGCCGTGCTCGGCACCTGACCGGGATCGATGCCGGCGCCGCTGGCGGCAGCGGGCTACCCCGCGGCGCCGAGCACCCCGTCCAGGTAGCGCTCGATCACCTCGAATGACTCCGACACCGCGCCGATGTAGCCGTCGGGTGCCCGGTCACCGGCCTGCACCGCGCCCGGGGCAGGTCGTGCATCCGCAGGTCGGTGCGACCGGTGCGGTCCAGCATGAGCCCGCGCAGCCCGTCGAGCGTCAGCTCCGGCACGTCCTCGGTCGGCATGGTGGCCACGAACTGGTAGTACGGCGTGCGCGGCAGGTTCCAGAAGGAGAACCGGTTCCCGAGGTCGCCGTCGCGGGTGAGCATGTGGCAGAACACGCCGTCGAGGCCGTCCACCTGCACGTCGCCGATCAGGGTGCGCTCGCGCTCGAACGTCTCGCCCTCGAAGCCGACCCCGAGGTGCTTGCGCACCGTGCTGCGGCCGCCGTCGGTGCCGACGAGGTACGCGGCCCGGAGCCGTATCGTTCACATAGGAGGAGGGTCAAGCCGGCACGCGCTCCGGGCCCGCGTCCAGCTCGTCGGCCAGCTGCGCCAGCACCGCGATGTTGAGCTCGAAGGCCCGCACCGCTTCGGCGGCGACCCGGTCGCGCTCGCCGAGCGGGACACCGTCGAGAGCCTCCCGGTAGCGCCTGCGGAACGCCGCCGGGTTGCCGACCGTGCCGAAGTCGTAGAAGTGGGCGCCGTCCTCGACGATGCCGTAGCTGCGCTGCAGGACCCGGCGCACGATCTGCCCGCCCGCCAGGTCGCCGAGGTAGCGGGTGTAGTGGTGGGCGATGTAGCCGCCCGGCCAGCTCGTCGCGATCTCGTGCAGGCGATCGGCGTACTCGACGGTGGCCGGCAGCGGCGCCACCTCCGACTCCCAGCCGGGGCCGAGCAGGAAATCCAGGTCCCGACGCAGGCCCGGCAGGCGGCGCAGCTCGTCGATCACGAAGGGCTCGGCCACCGGGTCGCCGGCGAGCACATCGGAGGCCCGCTCGAGCGCGTCGTAGACGAACCAGAGCTGCGTGGCGAGCAGCGCGTACTCGTCGCGGCTGAGCCTTCCCCCGAGCAGGGCGTTCATGTACACCGAGTGATGGGCCAGCTCGTGCATCTCGGCGGTGGACGACTTCAGGACCTGCGAGAACGGCGTCGGGTCCGGCACGAGCGACCTCCAGTGCTTTCCGATGTCGCTTCCAGCTTAGGTGCACCTAAGTGATTTGCTCCATAGTCGGCACCAGCTCATCCTTGCCGCGAAGTCATCAGACGTCTAATGTCCTGCGGCAACGCCTTCGGAGTCGAACGGGGTCGGGAGTCCGATGACCACCAGCAAAGAACTGCCGACGCCCACCACCCCCACCCTGCGCGCCAACGCGCTGGGGCTCGGCGGCGCCGTCGTCATGTCGGCCGCGATCATGGGTCCGGCGGTGTCGACGTTCTTCAACCCCCAGTTCTCCACGCCGTTCTCCGGCGCCGCCACCCCGTTCGTCTACTTCATCTGCCTGGTCGCGATGCTGATCACCGCGAGCGGCGTGATGGCGATGGCCGCCAGGCTGCCGAGCGCGGGCGCGTTCTACACCTACGTCACCCGGGGACTCGGTCCGCGCTCCGGCTTCGTGACGGGTGGGCTGATGTTCGTGGCCTACGCGCTGCTGCCGCCCGCCGAGATCGGCCTGATCGGCAGCTACCTGCAGCAGACGCTCAACGACGAGCTCGGCATCCACGTGCCGTGGTGGCTGGTCGGCCTGGTGCCTGCCGTCCTGATGATCCTGCTGGCTTACCACGGCATCAGCTCCAGCATCAAGGTCGCGATGATCCTCTTCGTCGCCGAGGTGGTGGTCGTGATGACGATCTCGATCATCGTGGTGGCCAGCGGCGGCGCCGACGGACTGACGCTCGCGCCGCTCACCCCCGCGGCCTCCCCCAACGGCTGGAGCGGCATCACCACGGGGTTCGTGTTCGCGGCGCTGAGCTTCGTCGGCTTCGAGGGTGCCGCGACGCTGAGCGAGGAGGTCCGGACGCCGCGGCGCACCGTCCCCCGCGCGGTCCTGCTCTCGGTGATCATCGTCGGCCTGATCTACGTGTTCTGCATCTGGGCCGAGGTCAACGGGCTGGGGATCACGGCCACCAACCAGCTCACGGGCGCCACCACCCCGTGGAACGACCTCGCCGCCCGCTACGCGCCCTGGCTGAAGCTGTTCATCATCCTGGCGTCGGTGTCGAGCATGTTCGCGGTGATGGTCAACAGCAACAACGGGATCATCCGGATCTTCTTCGCGATGGGCCGCGAGAACATGCTCCCGACCTGGTTCTCCCACATCAACCCCAAGCGCCGCACGCCGACCAACGCCGTGTTCACCCAGGGTGCCTTCTCGGTCGCGGCGGCCCTGCTCGTCGGTGCGCTGGCCGGTGGACTCGACGACCCCGTCGGCGGCAGCAACGTCTACGGCTACCTCGGGTTCCTGCTGACGCTGGGCATCCTGCCGGTGTACGTGCTGACCAACCTCGCGGCCATCCGGTTCCTGCGCAAGCGGCCCGGCTTCCGACCGCTGCCGCACCTGGTGCTGCCGGCGCTGGCCATCGTGCTCATGACGGCACTGCTCGTGGGCCAGATCCTGCTCAACGGCACCCAGCCGTACGAGTCGTTCCTGTACGCGATCATCGCGTGGGTCGTCGTGGTCACCGCCGTCGCGTTCTGGCTCGGCAGGCGCCGCCCCGCGGTGCTGGCCATCGCGGGATCGGTGCTGGCCACCGGCGAAGCAGAGGCCGACAGCACCGTCGGCACCGGCAGCACCATCGGCAACGGCGGCACCTGATGCCGCACGTCATCGGCGTCGACGTCGGGTCGCAGAGCGTCAAGGGCGTGCTGCTCGACCCCGCAGGCAAGACATGCGCGTCGGCGACGGCCGAGCTGCGGATCACCCACCCCCGCGCCGGGGAGGCCGAGCAGGACCCCGCGCACTGGACGGCGGCCGTGGCGTCGGTGGTGCGGTGCCTCGTGGCCGGGTCCGGGGTCGCCGCGAGCGAGGTCACCGCGCTGAGCCTGGCGTGCCAGGTCGACGGCGTCGTCGCGATCGACGCCGCGGGCACCCCGCAGGCCCCGGCGATCATCTGGCTCGACCGCCGCGCCGAGGCCGAGACCGCGCGGCTGCGCGACGCGGTCGGCCCGGCCCGGCTGTTCGCCATCACGGGGCTGGTGCCCGACCCGTCGCACACGGCGCCGAAGATCCTCTGGTTGCGCGCCAACAACTCCGCGGTCGCGCGGCACGCGGTCGCGTTCCCACCGGTGGCCGGCTACCTGCTGCACCACCTCACCGGCGTGCTGGCACTGGACCACGCCAACGCCTCGTCGAGCCTGCTCTACGATGTCACCACGCGGTCGTGGTCGGGCGAGCTGCTCGCGGCCGCCGGGCTGAGCGCCGCGATGCTCGGCGCCATCCACGAGGCCACCGACGTGGTGGGCACGCTGACCCCGCGCGCCGCGGCCGAGCTCGGCCTGACCACCCGCTGCCGCGTGCTCGTCGGCACCGGTGACGACCACGCCGGCGCGATCGGCGCCGGGGTCGTCGCACCGGGCCCGATCGCCGACGTCACCGGCACCGCAGAGCCCGTCGCGGTGTGCGCCGAGGCCCCCGTCCTCGACGACGGCGGCCTGGTCGAGTGCCACGCCCACGCCGTACCCGGCCGCTACCTCGCCGAGAACCCGGGTTTCGTGTCCGGCGGCAGCACGCTGTGGTTGGCGCGCAACGTGTTCGGGGTGAGCCAGGGTGACGTGCTGGACCTCGCCGGGAAGGCGCCTGCCGGCAGCGACGGCCTGCTGTTCGTGCCCGCACTGTCGGGTTCGATGGCGCCGCGCTGGAACGGTCGCATGCGGGGCGTCTTCGCCGGACTGTCGATGGCGCACGGCCGGGAGGAGATGGCCCGCGCCGTCGTCGAGGGCTGCTGCTTCGCGCTGCGCGACATCACCGACCGGTTCACCGCGCTCGGACTGGGCAGCGGCGAGATCCGGGTCGTCGGCGGCGGCCGGCGCAGCAGCACCTGGATGCAGGCGAAGGCCGACATCACGGGCCGGCCGGTGCGCGGCGTGGACGTCCCCGAGGCCACCGTGCTCGGCGCCGCGCTGCTCGCCGCCGTCGCCATCGGCACGTTCGGCGATCTCGACGAGGCCGTCGCCCACTGCGTGCCGCTCGACGGCACCACCCACCACCCCGATCCGGGCACCCGGGCGCTCTACGACGACGCCCACCACCGTTACCGGGCGTTGTTCGACGGCGTCGAAGGAGCACTCGCGTGACCACCAGCAGCCAGCTGACCATCGACACCCTGGAACGCATCCGCTCGATCGCCCGCACCGCACCGGAGCCGCTGCAGCCCATCCTGCTGCGGGAGGTGGTCACCGGCCCGGCGGCCGTCCGTGCGGTGGCCGACGCGCTGTGGCGGCTCGGCGTGCCCGACGGCAGTGCCGTCGCGGTGCTGACCGACCCGACCCCGAAGAGCTACGAGGGCGGAGCCGACGTCCTCGACGTCGTCGTCGCGGCCCTCGACGCGCGCTTCCGACCCGGCCTCGTCGTGCTGGCTCCGCACACCGGCGCCGTGCACGCCGACGCCGAGACCGTCCGGTACGCCGTCAGCCGCGTGGCGGCGCTCGACGCCCCCTGCCTCGTCACCGTCGGCTCCGGCACGCTGACCGACATCGGGAAGGTCGCGGCGCACCGCCTCGGGCTCAAGCACGTCGTCGTGCAGACCGCGGCGAGCGTCAACGGCTTCGCCGACGACCAGTCGGTGCTGCTGCTCAACGGCGCGAAGCGGACCACCCCCAGCCGCTGGCCGGACTCGGTGGTGATCGACCCCGGCGTCCTCGCCGCGGCTCCGCCGTCGATGACCGCGGCCGGGCTCGGCGACCAGCTGTCGATGTTCACCGCGGGCGCCGACTGGTACCTCGCCACCGCCACCGGGTTCGACACGTCCTACTCCCCCACGGTCGTCGAGATCCTGCGCAAGGGCTCCGCCGAGGTCATGGCCGCGGCCGGGGACCTCGCACTCGGCTCCCCCGCCGCCGTGCTCGCGCTCGCCGCGGCACTGACCCGCGGCGGGCTGGCCATGGGCCTGGCCGGGCGCACCGCACCGTCGTCGGGCACCGAGCACACGATCAGCCACCTGCTGGAGATGCACGCCGGGGCGCACGGCGTCGCGGCCGCGTCCCACGGGTCGCAGGTCGGCGCCGCGAGCGTCGTCGCTGCCGCGGTCTGGGAGCGGGTCCGCGCCCGGCTCGCGCTGGGCAGCGTCACGGTGCTGCCGCTGGACGAGCAGCAACTGCAGGACCGCGTGTACGGCGCGTTCGGCGGCCTGGACGCCCACGGCGACACCGCGGCGGAGTGCTGGGCCGCCTACCGGCGCAAGCTCCTGTGGATCAACGACAACCGCGAGCGGCTGCAACAGCTGTGCGACACCTGGGCGCAGCGCGACCGCGCGGTCGGTGCCCTGCTCGCGACGCCCGAGACGATCGCCACCACGCTGCGCTGCGCGGGCGGGGCCAGCCGGTTCGCCGAGCTCGATCCCGCACCCGACGCCGCCACGGCCACCTGGGCCCTCACACACTGCCACCTGCTGCGCGACCGGTTCACCGTGGTGGACCTCGCCGAGGTCATCGGGCTGTGGAACCCGGTCGTCATCGCCGAGATCGTCGCCGCGACCCAGGGCCCACCAGGATGACCGGGCCGGCGGTGCTGCATCGCCCGGACCGGATCTACGACGGCTACGGGCTCGACCTCGACGGCACCGTCTACCTCGACGACGCGCTCCTGCCCGGGGCCGCCGAGACGATCCGGGCACTGCGCGGACACGGCGCGCGGATCGTCTTCGCCACCAACAAGCCGCTCGCGACGGCGGCCACCTACGCGGCGAAGCTGACCGCGTTGGGCGTCGAGGCCCGCGTCGAGGACGTGGTGACGGCGCTGGACTCGCTGGTGCGCTACCTGACGCGCACGCATCCGGGCGCGCGGCTGCTCATGGTGGCCGAGCCGCTGGTGGGCGAGGTGTGCCGGCGGGCGGGGTTCGCCGTGGTGACCGAGCCCGACGCGGCCACCGTCGTCGTCGTGTCGTTCGACCGGACCTTCGACTACGCCAAGCTCCTCGCGGCCTACCGCGCGGTGCGCCGGGGTGCGGTGATCGTGGCGACCAACCCCGACCCGTACTGCCCCACCGCCGACGGCGGGCTGCCCGACTGCGCCGCGATGCTCGCCGCGGTGGAGGCCTGCACCGGACGGGCCGCGGAGGCCGTGGTCGGCAAGCCCAGCACGCACATGGGCGCGGCGATCCTGGAGCGGCTCGGCGTCGCGCCCGAGCACGCCGCGATGGTGGGCGACCGCCTCGCCACCGACGTCGCGATGGGCCAGTGCCTCGGCATGGCCGGGGTACTGGTGCTGTCGGGCGCCACCCGCATCGAGGACGTCGCCGGCGCCCCCGCCCCACCCGACTTCGTCGTCCCGACGCTGGCCGAGGTCATTCCCCACACAGGAAGTCACGCACGTTGATCAACTTCATCCTCATGCTGACCCACGGCGATGCGACGGTGCCCGACGCCGTCGAGCACGTCGAGCGGCTCACCGGCACGGGCCTGCGCTACCTCGGGTTCAAGGACGTCGGGGCGACGCCGCAGCGGCAGAAGGAGATCAACGCCGCCGCGCACGCCGCCGGGTTCGAAACCATGCTCGAGGTGGTGTCGGTCAGCCGCGAGGCCGAGATCGCATCGGTGACGGCCGCGGTCGCGGCGGGCGTCGACTGGGTGCTCGGCGGCACCCACCCGGACGCGGCGCTGCCGCTGCTGCGAGGCACCGGCATCCGGTACTGCCCGTTCCCCGGCCGGGTCGTCGGGCACCCGAGCGTGCTGGAGGGCTCGGTCGCGGAGATCGCCGCGAGCGCCGCGCAGCTGACCGCGCTCGACGGCGTCGGCGGCGTCGACCTGCTCGCCTACCGCCACGCCGACGCCGACATCGCGGCGCTCACCGCCGCGGTCGTCGCCGCGTCCGCGGGCCCGGTCATCGCGGCGGGATCGGTGGTGGCGGAGTCCCAGATCCGCACGCTGGCCGCGGCGGGCGCCTGGGGGTTCACGATCGGCAGCGCGATCTTCGACGGGGCGTTCCCCGGCGCGCCCGACGTCGCGGCGCAGGTGGCCGCGGTGCTGGCGGTGGCCGACGCGGTGTGACCGGGCCGGTACCGTCACAGTCTCGATCAAAGTGCCAGGTGTGTCCACATCCGACGAAGGGTCACCAGCTCGATGTCCGCGGGGAACAGCCGCTTGGAGCACGTGCGGGACGGTCTGCTGAACGACCTGCTCGCCGGCACCGCCCCGATCGGCAGCAAGCTGCCCAACGAGCAGTTGCTCGCCGAGCGCTTCCAGGTCAGCCGGGCCACCGTCCGAGAGGCCGTGGGTGCGCTCGTCGAGGGCGGTTACCTGCTGCGCCGCCATGGCAGCGGCACGTACGTCACGTCGATGCCGACGCGGCGCCACGCGCTCAACGCCACCATGAGCTACCTGGAGATGATCCGCCAGGCCGGGATGGAACCCGGGCTGCGGCTGCTGTCCACGCGGTCGCGCCCGGCCACCACCGAGGAGTCCGACGACCTCGAGCTGGCGCCGGGCGCCGCGGTGCGGGAGATCGAGCGGCTCCGCACGGCCGACGAGCGACCGGTGGTGTACTCGCTCGACCGCGTCGCCGAGACGGTGCTCGCCGACGTCCCGGAGCGGTTGCTGTCGTCGTCGCTCTACGCGCTGCTCGCATCGGTGGGCTCGCCCGTGCGCACGGCGTCGGCGGTGCTGACGCCGGTGGTCGCCGACGACCGGCTCGCCGAGCTGCTGGCCGTGCCGGCCGGTGCCCCGTTGCAGCGGATCGAGCAGATCGACTTCTCCGGCGTCGGGGTGCCGGTCATGCGGTCGTCGGAGTGGCACGTGCCCGGGGTCTTCGAGCTGCGGGTGAACCGGCGCTCCTGAGGCGCCCGCGCCCTTTCCCGAATGGCAGGAAAGCCACTTTCCCGCAATGTCGTTGCGGGAAAGTGGCTTTCCTGCAACGCGAGCGCCGCAGGGCCAGGCCCGGGTCAGGCCCGGTTCGTCCCTCCCGGCGCGTAGGCGCCGTGGCCGTTGCCCGCGGGCGCCATCGGCTCCGTGACCATCCCATTCGAGCCCGCCGTGCCGTTCGCAGCCGCCGTGTTCGCCGCGGCCCGCGCCGCAGGCGCCTCCTGCTCGGCCTTCGTCAGCACCTTCTCCCAGCGCTGGCGCATCGGCCCGATGAGCCCACCACCGACGCCGACGACGAGGATCCCGCCGACCGTCGCGAGCACGGTGATCAGCACCGGCAGGGTCACCTCGATGGCGATCCCGACCTGGCTCAGCGCCGCGATGACACCGAGTCCGATGATGAAGATCGAGGCGATGTTCGCGACGACCCGCCCGTAGGACAGCCCGCCCATGGCCCCGGTCACGAAGTCGCGCACCGCGTTGGCGATGGCCGCGGCGATCACCACGATGACGATCGCGACGATGATCCGCGGCAGGTAGGCGACGATGCCGGCGAGCAGGTCACTGACCGGGTTGCTGCCGAACGCCCCGAAGGCGATCTGCAGCGTGATCAGCAGGATCGCGTAGTAGACGAGCGCCGCGATCAGGCCACCGGCGTCATAGGACGAGCGGGCCAGCGCCTGCCCGATGCCACCGCGCTCGACGAGCCGGTCGAACCCGACCTTCGTGAGCACCACCGAGACGACCTTGCGCAGCGCCTTCGCGATCAGCCATCCCACCAGCATGATCACCACGAACAGCAACAGCTTCGGCACGAATGTCGCCACGACGGCCACGCCGTCCGCCAGCGCCCTCTGGATGTTCTCCCACACGGTGTCCTGCCTCCCTGAACAGTTGCCCCGAGGTGGTCTCACCACGGTTGACCAGTGGCTATCCCGTGATCGTCGCGGTCACACCAAGATCACCTGTGCGGGTGACGCCCACACTGACGTTTTGGTAAGGACTTGCTGTCCGTTCCGTCGACGAACCTGGCCCGCGGTCCAGTGGCAGGCGGCCGGAGTTCCGCGATGCTGATCCGCAGGCAGAACCCGGACATCCGGGTCCAACAGAACGAGATCGCCGACTCGGTGATCCGCGGATGTGAGGGAGAAGTCGATGAGGGGCTCAGCGGACGAGGTGACCACGAACGCGTTCGGCGAGGAGGGGGACGACCCGCGTGCGTCGCACCAGCCCGTCGTCATCCCGATCGTCGATCCGGGACCCGGCAACGGCCCCATCGACGGCGGTGGCGCCACCACCCTGCTGCTCGGAGAGGAGGGTGACGACCCGTGGGGACACGAGTCCCCGCCGATCATCGACCCGGCGCGCGTCCCGCACGACCCCATCCCCAACGACCCCGGCCCCGCCAACGACCCCGGCCCGCACGACCCCACCACCTTCGCCTTCGGCGAGGAGGGCGACGACCCGCACCAGCCGATCCCCCACGACCCCACCACGCTGCTGCTGGGTGAGGAGGGCGACGACCCGGGACGGATCCCGAACGACCCCGGCCCCGGTGACGAGCACAGCCCGCACGACCCCACCACCTTCGCGTTCGGTGAGGAGGGCGACGACCCGTGGCACCACGACCCCGGGCCCGTCGTCACCACGAACGCGCTCGGCGAGGAGGGCGACGACCAGCACATCCCCGGACCCGTCATCACCTCGCACTTCGTCGGCGAGGAAGGCGACGAGACCCCCCACCACCCCGCAGGCGATGTCACCACCAACGCACTCGGCGAAGAGGGCGACGACCCCCACGCACCGATCGTCGTGCACAAGGAACCGCAGACCGTCCAGGACGCGGGGCACGGCACCATCGACAACGGGCCGCACAACACCGGTGCGCCCAAGGACTCCGAGGACTTCGGCCACGGGCACACCCCCGCCGCGCCGGTGGCGCACTACGTCGACCCCGCTCCGCTGGGCACCTACTACGGCCCCGACGAGCCCACGCTCGACAGCATCGACCTCTCGCAGCTGCACCAGCACCACGTGGAGCCGGCGCCCGAGGAGCCGCACCAGCAGGAGCAGTCCCACCACGACGACCACCACGACGGCTCGCACTATGCTGCCGCGGATGCCGGGCACGGCCACGAGGCGCCCACCGGTGGCGATTGGGGTGACGCGGCACTGTGACGGCTTCAGCGAGCACGGCGGCGGTCGGGGTCATCGGTCGCGCCACTGATCCGCACGCCGCCGCGGTCGCCCGCCACGCGGCCGACCGCGGCGCGACGGTGCGGCTGATCGACACGATGCTCCCGGAGTTCGGTCGCTGGCGCTGGCAGGACGGTCGGCTCCTCGACCACGACGGCGCGGAGGTGCGGCTCGCGGCGGCCTACGTCCGTGCGGTCGCGGTGCCGGTCCCCGTCCATCGCGAGAGCGTCGTCGACCACCGGGAGCTCGCCGGCTGGCTCGCCACCACGGAGCGGGGCCGCCGGTCGCACCTGCACGCCCGCTCCGTGCACGCCGGGCTCGAGTCGAGCGGCACGCTCATGGTCAACTCGGTGGACGCCACCTGGTTCCACCGCAGCAAACCCGCTGCCGACCTGCGGTTGCGCGCCGCGGGCATCCGCACCCCGCGGTGCCTGGTCACCGACCGGCCCGAGGCCGTTCGGGAGTTCGTCGACACGGTCGGGGAGACGGTGACCAAGCCGATCGCGGGCGGCGGCGAGTGCGTGGCCGTCGACCCGGCGCGGCTCACCGACACCGACCTGGCGGGCCTGCGCACCGCACCGGCACTGTTCCAGGAACGGGTCCGCGGCGACGACCTGCGCATCTACGTGGTCGACGGCGAGGTCGTCGCCGCCACCCACATCAAGACCGAGGCACTGGACTACCGCGGCAAGGAGGACGACGTGATCGCCATCGCCGCCGACGACGAGCTGGCCGCGCTCAGCCGCGCCGTTGCCGTCGCGCTGGGCCTCGTCTTCACCGGCATCGACATCAAGCGCGGCGTCGACGGCCTGCTCACGGTCCTCGACGCCAACCCGTCACCGATGTTCCTCGGCATCGAGAACCGGACCGGCCTGCCCATCACCGCCCGGCTCGCCGATCGGCTGGTGGCCGCCGGTGCCTGAGGTGCTGTTCGTCCTCGAGGGCGACGACCCCGGCGCGGCACTGCTCGCCGCCGCCTTCCGCCGCCACGGCTGGCGCGCCCGCCTGCTCGACGTGCGGTTCACCCGGCCGACGCTCGACGCGTGCGCCGAGCCGGCAGGCGCCGTCCGCATCGACGGGAACGGGGACGCGCCCGACATCGTGATCAACCGGACGGCCACGAGTGGCCTCGGCCTGCCCGGTCCCGCTGCGCTGGAGCGCCAGCTCCCGCTCACCTGGTCGGGCCGCCACCTCGCCGCCCGCGAGGAGCAGGGGCTGCTGCTCGCGGTGTTCGACTGCTGGGATCGCGACAGCAGGCTCTACAACCCGGTGCGGGCACAGGATCGGCGGCTGGTCGCCGCGCTCCCGACCCGTGTAGACCTCCCACCGGACGGACGCCGGGGCGCCTGCTGGATCGTCGACGACACCATCGTCGCGGCCTGCGCCGAGCAGGACGGCGGTGGCTGGCGCCAGGTGGCCGTGTCGGCGGCCACCGCGGAGCTCGCCCGCGGCGTCGCCGCAACATCCGACCTGCGCCTGGGCCAGGTCGACTGCTGGCAGCAGCGGGGTGGCTCGACCATCGTCACCGACTGGTCCCCGATCCCGCCGTTCCACACGCTGCGCGCTCGAACCGGTATCGACGTGGCCGCACTGGCCGTGGCCGCGCTCGTCGGGGAGCCGGTGGCGGCCGCACCGCCGTTCCTGGCCGCCGACCTGGAGTCGAACCTGCTCGCCCCGCCCTCCGCGCGACCCTGACGCGGACGCGGCCCCGACCCCGACGGCGCCAACGGTTTGGCCACGGCGCCGACGTCACGACATTGGCGCGGTGGCTACGGGGTTGGCGCGGTGAGCGGCCGGCCCGACGGCGCTGGTCGGGCTGCTCGTGGACCCGCCGGCCGTCACGGTGCTCGACGAGCCCACCAACAACCTCGACCTCGCCGGGATCGAGCAGCTCGTGGACGCGCTGGCCGGGTACCGCGGCGCGCTGATCGTGGCCGGCCACGACGAGCGGCTGCTCACCGACATCGGCGTCACGCAGCGCTGGGCAGCTGCGTGAGCGCCCGGCCCGGCGGCCGCTCGGCCCGGGTGCGGGCCGAGGTGCTCGAGGCCGTGCTCGGCGAGCTGGTCGAGCACGGTGTCGACGGGCTGACGGTCGACGGGGTGGCCGCGCGGGCGGGTGTGCACCGCAGCACGCTCTACCGGCGCTGGACCGACGTGGGCGGGCTGCTCGTGGACGCACTCGCCGACGCCGCGGACGACGACTGGGCACCGCCCGACACCGGCTCGCTCGCCGGTGACCTGGCGGCTCTCAACCGGGAGGTGCTCGACACGGCACCGTTGACGGGAGCCGTGCTGGCCGCGTCCTTCCGGTCCCCGCCGCCCGCCGCGGCGCTGCGCGCGTTCTGGGCCGATCGCTACGCGCGCTGCGCGGTGGTGGTGCAGCGGGCCGTCGCCAGGGGTGAGGTGCCGGCCGGTACCGACCCGACGGCGGTGCTGGTGGCGGCGACGGCACCGATCTTCCACCACCTGTTCCTGCTGGGTGACGGGGTCACCCACGCCCAGTCGGACGCCTACGCCGCCGCGGCCGCCCGCTCCTGACGGCTCAGGTCAGCCTGCGCACGAGCTCGTTGACGCGGTCGGTGGCGAGGTGCACGCCCAGCTCGGCCAGCACCGCGCCCAGCTCGTCGGGGGTGACCGGCCGCTCGTCGCGGGAGCCGTCGGGGTGCTCGACGGTGTGCGTCCAGCCCACCAACCGGCGGCGCACACCCGGCGCCAGCCGCATCACCACGAGCTGCCCGGTGAACGGCGACTTCGGGTACGTCGCGACGTAGTGGTGGGCCATCTCGTAGTCGACCTGGTGCTGCGGGAGCGGGCTCAGTGAGTGCAGCGCGGTCCAACCCCGGGTGGTCTGCACCGACAGCGTCCACAGCAGGCCGTCGCGGGTGATGCGGTGCCGCCAGCCGGCCTGGTCGGCCTCGGCGCCGTCGCGCAAGGGCATCGGGCGCAGCAGCCCGGACCCGAACCCGACGTCGACGAGGTGCTCCTGCCCGTCGACGGGCACCACGAGCGCCATGTGCGTGGCCGGGCCGGGCCGCCACGGCTGCACCCGCGACATCCGTCGCGAGACCGTGAAACCCAGGCGTTCCAGCACGGCCGCGAACAGCAGCGCGTTCTCGAAGCAGTAGCCACCCCGGCGCTGGTCGACGAGCTTCGCGACGATCGAGTCGAGCGCGACGCCGGGGTGCTGGCCGAGCACGACGTCGACGTTCTCGAACGGGACGGTGAGCACGTGCGCCTCGTGCAGCGAGGTGAGCGACTCCAGCGAGGGGGGCACGTTCCGCGGGTGGCCGATCAGATCCAGGTAGGCGTCGACGTCGACGGCATCGACCTGCCACTCGTCTTGCCGCTCGTCAGGCGCGGTTTCCTGCGTCATGCCCCCATCCTGCGCCCCCTCAGCCCGCCCAGCCCGGGCGGACCATGCCGCTCTCGTAGGCCATCACCACCAGCTGGGCGCGGTCCCGGGCACCCAGCTTGATCATCGCGCGGCTCACGTGCGTCTTCGCCGTGGCCGGGCTGACGTAGAGCTCCTGCGCGATCTCGTCGTTCGTGCGGCCCGCGGCGACGTGGGTGACGACCTCGCGCTCCCGCTCGGTCAGCGAGTCGAGCAGCGTGCGCAACCGCCGGTCGGGCTGGACGTCGCGGGTGCGCGTGGCGAACTCCTCGATCAGCGCGCGCGTGACGACGGGAGCGAGCAGTGCGTCGCCGCGGTGCACCACCCGGATCGCGTGCACCAGCTCCGCGGGCTCGATGTCCTTCACCAGGAACCCGCTCGCCCCGAACCGGACGGCGTCGAACACGTAGGAGTCGTCGGTGAAGGTGGTCAGCACGATCACCCGCACCCCCGCGAGCGCGGGTTCCGCGGCGATCGTGCGGGTGGCCGCGAGCCCGTCGGTGCCGGGCATCCGGATGTCCATCAGCACCACGTCGGGCAGCGCCTCGCGGGCCAGCTTCACCGCGGCCGCGCCGTCCTCGGCCTCGCCCACCACCTCCATGTCGGGCTGCGGGCGCAGCAGCGCGCGGAACCCGGCCCGCACCAGCGCCTGGTCGTCGGCGAGCAGCACCTTGATCACGAAGACCACCCGATCGGCGACACCGGCAGGTGCGCGAGCACCCGGTACCCGCCGTCGGGATGCGGACCGGCGGTGAGCGAGCCGCCCAGCGCGCGGGCGCGCTCACGCATCCCGGGGATCCCGTTCCCTTGAACAACACTGCCGCCATCGGAAGAACCGGAACCGGTGTCGTCGACCTGCACGGTCAGCTCGCTCTCGTCATAGGTCACCCGCACCTCGGCGCGCGCCGGACCGGCGTGGCGACGGGTGTTGGTGAGCGCCTCCTGCACGATCCGGTACGCCGCGAGGTCGACGCTGGGCGGCAGCTCCCGCGACGCACCGACGACCTCGACCTCGACGGGCAGGCCGGCGGCGCGCGTGTCGGCGACCAGCGCGTCGAGCCTGCCGAGCCCGGGCACCGGGTGGTGCGGCGGCGCCTCGTCCACCCCGCGCAGCACCCCGAGGGTGGCACGCATCTCGCGCAGCAGGTCCTTGCTCGACTGCTTGATCGCGGTGAGCGCGGTGCGGGCCTGCTCCGGGTCGTCGTCCATGAGGTAGAGCGCCACGCCGGCCTGCACGTTGATCAGCGAGACGTGGTGGCCGAGCACGTCGTGCAGCTCCTGCGCGATGCGCAGCCGCTCCTCGCTGCCGCGACGGCGCTCGATCTCGGCGCGGGCCGCGCGGGCCTGCGCCACGCGCTCACCGCGCATCCGCCAGCCCTCCGCGGCCAGGCTCAGCGCGGTGAGCACCGACAGCCACAGTGCCAGCCCGGTCAACGCGGCCTCGTCGCCGGGATAGCGGACCAGGAAGACGATCGCCAGCGCGGCGAGCCCCACCCCGGCGATCGAGTAGGCCGCGACCCGGTGCCCGGCCGCGATCGCGGAGAACAGCGCCACCAGCGAGGCGACGAAGATCGGTCCGAAGGGGTAGCCGAACGCGAGGTAGGCGATCAGCGCGAGCACGGCCACCGCGAGCGTCGCCGGGGGGTGGCGGCGGCGCACCACCAGCACGATCGGGCCGATCGCCACGAGCACCACGGCGAGCAGGTCGAGCGGGCGCGCCCCGGTCTGGTGCAGCCTGGCGAACCCCGTGCCGCCCGCCAAGATGGCGGCGACACCCAGCGGCAGGATCACGGTGGGCAGCACGCCACCCCACCACGACGGTCGCTGGGCTGTCGGCACGGGACAACGGTAACCAGCCCGCGTCCGTCCGGCGTCGCCCGCCGGGCGCAGGTGACCTACCACGGCGGGCGCAGCCGGCACGCGGCTGCTGCGCCCGGCGACCGACGAGACCGGCCTTCCCCACGCCGATGCGCGACGCGGAGCGCAGCCACCAGCATCGGAGATCGAGACCACCGACGATCGAGGGTGACCGAGATGACGATCCACGAATCGCACCTGCGCGTGTCCGACACCGAGCGCGAAGCGGTGGCGACGACGCTGCGTGACGCCGCGACCGAGGGACGGCTCACGCTGGAGGAGACCGACGAGCGGCAGGCGACCGCCTACGCCGCCCGAACGCGCGAGGACCTCATGGTGCTGACCGCTGACCTGCCGCGACCCGAACCCGCGGCGGCGCCGGTGCGACGCGGACGCGGTGAGCTGACCGCAGCGGCGCGGCGGAGACTCGCGGTGCATGCCGCCGTCGTGGCGGTGATCGCGGTGGCGATGCTGGCGCGGTGGGCGCTGGGGCCGACTGCTCCGGGTCCGGCACCGTGGTTCTGGCCTGCGGTACCGCTGTTCTGGCTGACGATCAGTGTGGTGGTGCACCACCGCCGGGCGGCGCGGGAGCCCGCCCCGGCGCTGGCCACCACCTGAACTACTGGTCGAACAACTAACGGACGCTCAGCGCCTGCTCGGCGTCGAGACCCAGCATGGCGAGCATCTCCGCACAATCCGCCGCGTCGATGCAACGTCCGGCGACAACCCGGACGGCCTTGCGATTCTGTACATCATTGCTCACCGCGAGGGACTCCTGCGCTGCTGCGAAGTGCCCGTTGTCGTCGGTGGTAGAAGGGTTTCCGGTCCAGCCCATGTGTCCGTGACTCCCTTGTTCGTCTCGCACGCCCAACCGGGGGGATGGGCAGCTGACCCATGTGACTCTACCGTGCTTCTGCCGATCAAGCTCGGTGGAGTCCAGAATCGGCGCAGGTCAGGCGGCATCCGTGGTGTCAGACGTGTCGGAATCGTGACGTTCGGCCGCCCAGACGGCCAGCCTGGGGGCCAACGCCGCGAAGACATCGGGGTCGATGCCGAGCCCGGTGTGGCTGCTGCTGACCTCCACCCAGTCGGCGTGCGGATCGCGGCAGGACTCCCAGCCGACCACCCCGTCGACGCGCGAGTAGAAGGCGAGTGCCGGCATCACCAATGCGGCCGCCAGTCCGGCCGCCGTGCTGTCGCGGCACGGCCCCTCGACGCACGCACGGTCGGCCAGGCCCGGGACGCCGAGTGCCGAGGCACGCAGCACCCACGGGAGCGCGACGGACGCCAGTCCCTTGACGTCGAGCGGGTTGAGCACGGGGCTGCCGAGCGTCACCAGCGCCCGCACCAGATCGGGGCGCTGCACCGCCACCAGCCGGCACAACATCCCGCCGCGGCTGTGCCCGAGCAGGACGACCGGGCCGCCGGTGGCGCGGGCGTGCTCGTCGACGCGGCGGACCAGTCGCTCCACCAGCGCCTCGGTGCAGCCCATGTTCATCCCGAGCCCGGCACCGGTGGTGGCGTAGCCGCGGCGTTCGAGCCAGCGGCACAGCACGCCCATGCTGGCGTCGATCCCACCGAAACCGGGCACGACCACCACACCGACGCCCGCACCCTCCGCGACCGCCGAGCGCCACACCTCGTGGCCGTAGAGCGCACTGCGACCGATGCCGACCACCGGCCCGAACTGGTGCACCAACGCCCGTGCCGTGCGCGTGACCCGCTCCCACGGCGTGATCGGTACCGCGTTCTCCACCACCATGATGATCACCGTCCTTGCCGAGCCCTTCCAGGCGAAAATCGTAGGACGGCGGTGACCGGCCGGCAAAGCGCAGGCACCGCGCGCCGTCACGGCAGGTGAACAACTCGACCCGGTGGAGGTACGGGCACGGCGTCGGGGTGCAGCGCCCACGCCAGCGCCTCGATCCCGTCGACCAGCCGCGGCCCGGCGCGCACGACGTAGGCGGCGGAGTCGATGGCCACCACCGCATCGGCGGGCAGCAGCTGCCGCACGGCCTCGGCCTGCGCGACGGCGTCGGCGAGCCCGAAACCGCACGACGCCACCAGCACGACGTCGACGGGCAGCGCGGCGAGCGCGTCCCAGGTGGCGGTGACCGAGCGGCCGCCCTCGCTCCCGCCCACCGGCTCGCCCCCGGCCCGGCGCACCAGCTCGGGCACCCAGTGCCCGGCGAGGAAGGGCGGGTCGGTCCACTCCAGCGTCAGCACGCGGGGGCGCGGGCGCCCGGTGACGGCGGCGCGCACCGCGGCCAGCCGGGTCTCCAGTTCCGCCACGAGGTCGGCGGCCCGCTCCGTGCCGCCGCGGCGCCCGACCTCCGCGATCGCGGCCAGCACGTCGGCGACGGTGTGCGGGTCGATCGAGAGCACGTCCGCGTCGCAGCCGATCACCGCGAGCGCGTCGGCCACCGTGCCGGCCGGGAGCGCGCAGACCCGGCAGAGGTCCTGGGTGAGGATCAGGTCCGGCGCCAGCGCGGCCAGCGCCGCGGCGTCAACCTCGTACATCGGCAGGCCGCGCGCGACCCGGTCGCGCACGACGGCGTCGATCTCCCCCGGTGGCAGGCCCGGCGGCAGCGCGGTGTCGACGACGACCGGCACGCGGTCGCGGATGCCGGCCGGATGGTCGCACTCGAAGGTGACGGCGACGAGGTCGTCCACGAGCCCGACGGCGGCCGCGATCTCCGTGGCGGCGGGCAGGAGCGAGGCGATCCGCATGCGGCCGACTGTACCTAACCAGGTGGTTACACCTACGCTGCACGCCGTGCCACCCGACTCCACCGCCACCCGCAAACGGCTGCTCGACGCGGCCGAGGCCGAGTTCGCCCGCTACGGGGTCGCCGGGGCCAGGGTCGACCGGATCGCCGCCGAGGCCGGAGCCAACAAGAGGCTGATCTACGTCTACTACGGCAACAAGCAGCAACTGTTCGACACGGTGGTCACCGCGGCCCGCACCCGCCTCGCCGCCGCTGTCCCCGTCCACACCGACGACCTGCCCGGATACGCGGGCAGCCTGTTCGACGCCTTCGTCGCGAACCCGGAGATCCTGCGGCTCACGCTGTGGCGCTCGCTGGAACGCCCCGCCCACGCCGCCGCCGACCTCGACCTCTACCGCACCAAGGTGATCGCCCTGCGCGCCCGGCGTGAGGACGGCAAGCTTCCCGCCACGTTCGACCCGGTCGACCTGCTGGCGATCGTCGAAGCACTCGCGACGACCTGGTTCCTCACCTCCCCCGCGCTGGCCAGCCTCGCCGCCGACGGCCCGAGCACGGTGGAGCGGCTGGCGGTGCACCGGGAGGCCGTGATCGAGACGGTGCGGCGGATGCTGGAGCTGCCGTAGGCGCGGTCTTCGCACACCGTGGCAGGTCCTCGCACACGTTGGACACCGTGCGAGGACGGGTGCAGGCATGCGACGTCGGGCTGGGTGCGCGTTCGCTGCGAGCAACCCCGACGCCCAGCGCCGCTAGCGCTGAACGCCCAGCACCGCCATCGCCGCGTTGTGGCCGGGGATCCCGCTCACCCCGCCACCGCGACGCGCGCTCGCGCCGCACACCAGCACCCGGGTGTGCTCGGTCTCGACGCCCCACGGGCCGTGGTCGTCCTCGGCCCACGGCCAGCGCAGGTCGCCGTGGAAGATGTGGCCGCCGGGCAGGCCCGCCTCGCGGTCGAGGTCCACCGGCGTCTTCGCCTCCAGGCACACCTGCCCCGACGGCGCGCGCAGCAGGCAGTCCTCGATCGGCTCGGCCAGCACGCTGTTGACCGACGCCAGCGTGCGCGCCAGCGCGACCGCCGTGGCCGCGGGATCCGCGAAGAGCGCGGCGGGCATGTGGGTGCCGAACAGCGTGAGCGTGTGCACGCCGCTCGCGCGCAGGTCCGGGCCGAGTATGGAGCCGTCGGTGAGCGAGTGGCAGTACACCTCCGACGGGGGCAGGTCCGGTATCTGCCCGCGCGCCGCCTGCTCGTGCGCCGCCGCGAGCTGGGTCGCGCTCTCGTTGATGCGGAACGTCCCGACGAACGCCGTCCGCGGGTCGACGTCCGGGTCCTTCAGCCGCGGCAGGCGGGAGAGCACCATGTTCACCTTGAGCTGGCAGCCCTCCTGGCCGTTGCGGGGCGGCATGTTGACGAGCACGTGCCCACCGGTGACGGCGTGTTCGACACCCTCCGTGTCGACGAACGTGACCTCGCCCGACGGGTCGACGTCTCGCACCTCGCACCCCGTGCGGATCTCCGCTCCGGCCGCCTGCGCCGCCGCCGCGAGCGCGTCGGACACCGCACCCATGCCGCCGACCGGGACCTTCCAGTCCCCCGTGCCGTCGCCGATGACGTGGTAGAGGAAGCAGCGGTTGGCGAGCAGGTCGCGGTCCGGGTCGGCGAAGGTGCCGATCAACGCGTCGGTGGCGACGATGCCGCGCACGAGGTCGCTGGCGAAGTGCTCGGTGAGCGCCTCCCCGACGGGCCGCTCGAACAGTGCCTGCCACGCCGCCTCGTCGTCGACGAGCGCGCGCATCGCGGCCCGGTCCACCAGCGGTTGCAGCAGGGTGGGTGCGACGCGCTGCGCGACGCGGCCGGTCATGGCGTAGAAGCGGTGCCACGCCTCGCGATCCGGCGACCCGATGCGCGCGAACGACGCGGCGGTGCCGGCCGGGTCGTCCCGGTCGATCAGCAGGCCCGTGTCGCCCACCGGCGCGTACGCCGACACCGTGCGGCGCCGCAGCTCGATGCGCAGCCCCAGGTCCGCCACGATTGCCGACGGCAGCAGCGACACCAGGTAGGAGTAGCGCGACAGCCGCGCGTCCACGCCGGGGAACGCCGCGGCCGAGGCGGCGAGCCCACCCACCCGCTCCTGCCGTTCCAGCAGCAGCACCCGCTTGCCGGCCCGGGCCAGGTACGCGGCCGCCACCAGGCCGTTGTGCCCGCCGCCTGCGATCACCACGTCATAACGCACGGGATCGACAGTACGGCGGTGCCGTCCCGGTTAGCCTGACGCTCGTGAGCTCCCCGCAGCCCCGCAACAGCACCGCCGAGTTCACCGCCGACGGCGCCATCGGCACCATCCGGCTCAACCGCCCGGAGCGGCTCAACGCCGTCGACCCCGCACTGGTCGAGGATCTGCTCGCCGCGCTCGCCGCTGCGCGCGCGGCCGACGTCCGGGCGCTCGTCCTCACGGGCAACGGCCCCGCCTTCTGCGCGGGCCACGACCTCAAGCAGGAACCCCAGCCGCACGACCCGGCAGCGGCCCGCGCCCGCATCGACCGCATCCAGGACGTCACGCGGGCCCTGCGCGCGGCGCCGTTCCCGGTGATCGCCGCTGTGCACGGCTACGCGCTCGGCGCGGGCTGCGAGTTCGCGCTGGGCTGCGACCTGGTCGTCGCCGACGAGACGGCCCAGTTCGGGTTCCCCGAGGTCAGCGTCGGGCTCAGCGTCACCGGGGGCATCTCCCGGCTGCTCACGCTCACCGTCGGGCCGATCAAGGCGAAGGAGCTCGTGCTGCTCGGGGCCCGGTTCGGCGCGGCCGAAGGGGCGACGCTGGGGCTCGTCACCCGCGTCACCGCGCCCGGCGAGCACGAGTCCACGGCACGGGCGCTGGCCACCGAGCTGGCCGGGCGCCCCCCGTTCGCGCTCGCGCTGGCCAAGGAACTGCTCGACGCCGGCCTCGACGGCACCCTCGAGGACGCCTTCGACCGCGAGGTCGGCGCCGCACTGCGCACCGAGCACAGCGGTGAGGACGCCGCGGCCCGCGCCGGCTTCGCCCGGTGAGCACCCTCGCGGCTGCCGTCGTCCGCGCCGCGCAGCGGTGGCCCGACCGGGAGGCGTGGACGTTCGTCGATACCGACGGTGCCACCGCTCGGCTCACGTTCACGCAGGTCGAACGGTGCACGGCCGACCGCGCCGCGGTGCTCGCCGCGCACGGCATCGGCGCCGGTGACCGGGTGGCGGTCCTGCTGCGCAACGTGCCCGACTTCCCGCTGACCTGGCTCGCGCTGGCCCGCCTCGGCGCGGTCATGGTGCCCGTCAACGTCACCTACCGCAGCCATGACGCCGGGCACCTGGTGCGCGACTCCGGCACCCGGCTGGTCGTCACCGCCCGCGAGTTCAGCGAGGTCGCCACGGCGCTCGGGGTGCCCGTCCTGCTCGTCGAGGACCTGCCGGCCGCCGGAGCCCGGCCGCCGCTGGACGGGGCGGGCCCCGACGACCTGCTCAACGTCCAGTACACCTCCGGCACCACCGGGCTGCCCAAGGGCTGCCTGCTCACCCACCGCTACTGGACGCAGCTGGCGGCGGGGATGGTCAGCGGGTACCCGCGGCTCGGCGCCGACGACGTGCTGCTGACCTGCCAGCCGTTCTCCTACATCGACCCCCAGTGGAACGTCGCCACCGCGCTGCACGCCGGCGCCCGGCTGGTGGTGCTGGACCGCTTCCACCCGACGACGTTCTGGGCCGCGGTCCGCGAGCACGCCGTCACCTACTTCTACTGTCTGGGGCTGATGCCGACGCTGCTGCTGCGGATGCCGCCCGACCCGCTCGACCGGATGCACCAGGTCCGCGCGGTCCAGTGCTCAGCGATCCCCCGCGCCCTGCACGCCGCGCTCGAGCAGCGCTGGGGCGTGCCGTGGACCGAGGCGTTCGGCATGACGGAGACGGGTGCCGACCTGCGCGTCGACGCCGCCGACCACGACCGCACCGTCGGCACGGGCTGCATCGGCAGGCCCATGCCGTACCGGGAGGTGCGCGTCGTGGACGCTGGCGGGCACGACGTGGCCGCCGGGGAGACCGGCCAGATGCTGCTGCGCGGGCCCGGGATGATGCTCGGCTACCACGGTCTGCCGTCGCCGTTCGTCGACGGCTGGTTCGCCACGGGTGATCTCGTGCACCGCGACGGCGCCGGGCTCGTCCACTACGCGGGCCGGCTCAAGGACATGATCCGGCGCAGCGGCGAGAACATCTCCGCGGCCGAGGTCGAGGACGTGCTGGCGCGCCATCCCGCGGTGCGGCTCGCCGCGGTCGTGCCCGTGCCCGACGAGCTGCGCGGCGAGGAGGTCAAGGCGTACGTGGTCGCGACGGGCGACGTGCATCCGCGCGAGCTCGCCGCCCACTGCGCCGAGCTGCTCGCCCCCTTCAAGGTGCCGCGCTACTGGGAGCTGCGCACCGAGCTGCCGCTGACCCCGTCGGAACGGGTAGCCAAGGGCCGGCTGCCCCGCACCGCCGCGGGTGCCCACGATCGCCAGGAGAGCTGATGCCCGTCCGCCCTGCCGAACCCGCCGACCTCGACGCGATCTGCGCGATGATCAAGGCCCACGCCGAGCTCGAGGGTGGCGCCGTGGCGTTGCACCTGACCGAGCTGCACGAGACCCTGTTCGCCGACCACGCGATCGGCCACGCCCTGATCGCCACGCCACCCGGTTCGACGGTCCCGGCGGGCTGCGCGCTGTGGTACCGCACGTTCTCCACCTGGGCGGGTCGCCGCGGCATCTGGTTGGAGGACCTCTACGTCGAACCCGAGCACCGCCGCCACGGGCTGGGGCGCGAGCTGCTCATGGCGCTGCGCGCGGCCACCACCGGGCGCGTCGAGTGGGACGTGGCCCGCGCCAACGACGGCGCGCAGGCCTTCTACCGGTCGCTGGGTGCCGAGCCGATCGAGGGCTGGACGCGGTTCCGCTGGGCACCCACCACCCCGCAACCCTGACCGCGCCAATCCACTGGCCACGGCGCCGACGTCCCGACGTCGGCGCGGTGGTCACGGGGTCGGCGCGGTCGGGTGCAGCAGTGCGCGTCCCGTGACGGGGTCGAACACGTGGGCGCGGCGGGCATCGACCACCAGCTCCGCGACGTCACCGGGGCGCAGCCGGGAGTGCGACGGCAACCGCGCCGCGAGCCGCGCCCCGTCGGCCTCCCCCGCCACCTGCAGCCGCGCGTTCAGCACGCTGTGGTGGCCGTGCGGCTCGACGCCGTGCACCACCGCGCGCAGCGTGACGGCGGCGGGGTCGGCATCGGCGCCGGCCTCGTGGACGTCCTCGGCGCGCAGCCCGACCAGCACCGGGTCGCCGTCGCGCAGCCCGGCGGGCGCCGGACCCCACAGCGGCAGCGTCCGCACGCCGATCCGGTAGCCCGCGTCACCGCCGCCCGTGACCAGCCGCGCGGGCAGCAACGCGATCGCGGGCTCACCCAGGAAGCCGGCGACGAACACGTCGGCCGGGCACTCGTAGACCGTGCGCGGCCGGTCCACCTGCACCACGACGCCGTCGCGCAGCACGGCGAGCCGATCCCCGACGGCCATCGCCTCGCTCTGGTCGTGGGTGACGTACAGCGCGCCGGCCCCGAGCTGGCGCACCAGCGCGACGATGGTCTGGCGGGTGCGGATGCGCACCGGTGGGTCGAGGTGGGCCAGCGGCTCGTCGAGCAGGAACGCCGACGGGACGCGCACCATCGCCCGCCCGATGCCGGCCAGCCCGTTCTCCCCCGGCGACAGCGTGCGCGGCATGCGGGTGAGCAACCGCCCCAGCCGCAACCGCCTGCCGCGATCGTCGATGCGCCTGTCGGCCTCCTCGGCGGTGACGGTGCCGCGCGCCCGGACCGACATCGCCATGTTCTCGGCGACGTCGAGGAACGGCACGAGCGTGGTGGCCTGGAAGACCATCGCGAGATCGCGCTCGGGGGTGGTGACCGCCGTGACGTCGCGGCCCGCCACGAGCGCCCGCCCACCGCGCAGGCGCTCGAACCCGGCAACGGCACGCAGCGCCGTGGTCTTGCCCGAACCGGACGGGCCGACCACGGCGAGCACCTCACCGGGCTGGGTCAGCAGCGTGACGCCACGCAGCACCGGCGCCCCGTGGCCGTAGCCGACGGTGGCGTCGACCAGGCCGGACGCGCATTCCACCGGACAACGCTAGCCCCGGCCGCGCGTCCGGCGCAGCCCGTTTCAGCCGGTGGCCACGGCCATCACCCCGTTGGACACCGCCGTGTCGAGCGCCGCGGCGGCGATGTGTTCCCGGTGTGCGGCCGCGCTCCCGAGCAGTGCCGCGTCGGTGACGGCGCGCTTGAAGTACAGGTGCGTCGGGTGTTCCCAGGTGAAGCCGATGCCGCCGTGCATCTGCACCGTGTCGGCGGCGACGCTCTGGAACGCCTCCGAGCAGACGGCCTGGGCGATGCTGACCGCAAGGTCAGCATCGTCGGTGCCGTCCTGCAGTGCCCACGCCGCGTGGTAGGCGGCGGACCGGGCGTGCTCCACGCGCACGAACATGTCGGCGCACCGGTGCTTGACGGCCTGGAACGACCCGATCGGCCGGCCGAACTGCAGGCGCGTCTTCGCGTAGGCGACGGTGGTGTCGAGCAGCCGCTGCGCGCCACCCACCTGCTCGGCGGCCAGCAGCGCGCCACCGACCCGCAGCGCGTGGGTGATCGCCCGCTCGGCGTCGGCGCCGGTGGCGAGCAGGCGGGCCGGGGTGGCGTCGAACACGACCGTGGCCTGCCGGCGCGTCTGGTCCAGTGTGGACAGCGGCGTCCGCTCGCCGCCCTCGGTGGCGTAGAGCCCCGGCACGCCGTTGTCGGTGGCGGCCACGAGCAGCACGTCCGCAGACCCGTCGACGACCTGGGTGACGGTGCCGGTCAGCGCGCCGCCGCTCGCGGTGACGGTGACCAGCCCGGCGTCGAAGCGCCCGGCCCGGTCGGGGACGGCGAACGCCGCGGTGCGGTTGCCCTCGACGAGGTCGGCGAGCACCTCGTCGCCGCCCAGCTCCACCAGCGCCGGGATCGCCAGCCCGACGGTGCCGAACACCGGACCGGGCACGAGCGCGGTGCCGAACTCCTCGGCCACCACGGCCTGGTCGACGAGCCCGCCGCCGGCGCCACCGAGCGACTCGGGCACGGCGAGCCCGAGCACGCCTAGCTCGCCACCGAGCCGGGCCCAGACGGCCGCGTCGTAGCCGGACGCGGTCTCCATCAGCGTCCGGACCGTGGCCTCGGACAGCGCTCCGGCGGCGAACTTGCGGACCGCCGCGCGCAGGTCCTGCTGCTCGGCGGTGAAGACGTACTCAGCCACGGGGGATGTCCTTCCATGCCTTGCCGGAATCGGCACGCAGATCGCCCGGCAGCCCGAGGATCCGCTCGCCGAGGATGTTGCGCAGCACCTCGGACGTGCCGCCCTCGATGGTGTTGGCGCGCGAGCGCAGGAACCGCTGCTGCACCGGGCCGCGGTAGTCCGCCACGCGTTCCACGCCGCGCAGCGTGTAGTCGCCGTAGAGGGTGGCCTCCGGGCCGAGCAGTTCCATGCAGAACTCGTAGACGTCCTGGTTCAGCTCGGCCATCACCAGCTTGCCGATCGATCCCTCCGGGCCGGGCTGCCCGGACGTGGCGCCGACACGGGCGCGCTGGTCGGTGAGCCGCTGCGCCTCGGCGCGGGTCCACAGCGTCGCGAGCTTGTCGCGCAGCACCGGCGTGTGCAGGTCGGGCCGCCGCGCCCACAGCTCCACGGCGTCGGCGATCGAGCCGTTGCCCCGCACCGACGACGTGCCGCCGATGGCCGAGCGCTCGTTCATCAGGGTGGTCATCGCGACGCGCCAGCCGTTGCCGACGGCACCGAGGCGGTGGCTGTCGGGGATGCGGGCATCGGACAGGTAGACCTCGTTGAACTCGGCCTGCCCGGTCATCTGCCGCAGCGGCCGCGTCTCGACACCGGGGGCGTGCATGTCGAGCACGAAGTACGTGAGGCCCTTGTGCTTGGGCTGGTCGGGGTCGGTACGCGCGATGAGCAGCGCGTAGCGGGCGACGTGCGCCAGCGTCGTCCAGACCTTCTGCCCGTTGATCACCCACTCGTCGCCGTCGAGCACCGCCGACGTGGCGAGCCCGGCGAGGTCGGATCCCGCACCCGGTTCGGAGAACAGCTGGCACCAGATGTGCTCGGTGCTCGCGAGCGGGCGCAGGATCTCCCTGGCCAGCTCGGGCTGCCCGTGCTCGAACACGGTGGCCGCGGCCATCCCGTGCCCGATCGGGTTGAGCGACATCGGGTTGGGGGCGCCCGCGCCCTGCAGGATGGCGTCGGCGCGCGCCTGCAACCCGCGCGCGACGCCCAGCCCGCCCAGCCCGACCGGGAAGTGCACCCACGACAGCCCGGCGTCGTAGACCGCCCCGAAGAACTCCTGCGTCGGGGTGGTGCGCGGATCGTGCGCCTCCACCACCTGCTGGGCCGTCTTCTCGACGAGCCCGCTCTGATCGTCCATTCGCCTCGCCTCTCGTGACAGTCAGGGCTGACCGTACGAGACGCTGCCGGGCAATACTAGAGGCGAATTCGGGCGAGGCACGTTGACGATCGCCGATGCGGGTGGCTCCATGGTGGGGTGACCGACACCAGCAGCATCACCGGCGAGGCGCTGTCCGTTCCCGGCAGCATCGGCGGCAACCGCTACGACCTCGCGGACCGGATCGCGACCCGGCTGCTGCGGCTGCCGGCCGCGCGCACCGGCTACACCCGCCGCGAGGAGCGCACCCCGATGCGCGACGGCGCGGTGCTGGTGAGCGAGCACTACGTCCCCCTCACCGACCACCCGCTGGGCACCGTGCTGACCCGCACGCCCTACGGCCGCATGGGCCCGCTCGACGTCATGACGTCGCGGACGCTGGCCGCTCGCGGGTACCACGTGCTCGTGCAGAGCTGCCGGGGCACGTTCGGCTCCGGCGGGGAGTTCGACCCGATGGGCACCGATCACGACGACGCCCACGACACCGTCGCCTGGCTGCGCGAGCAGGAGTGGTTCGACGGCCGCCTCGCCACCACCGGCGCGTCCTACCTGGGCTGGACGCAGTGGGCACTGCTGGCCGACCCGCCGCCGGAGCTCAAGGCCGCCGTCGTGCTCGTCGGCCCGCACGACATGGGCGACGTCGTCTACGGCAGCGGCACGTTCTCGCTCAACGACTTCCTGTCCTGGAGCCATCAGATCGTGCACCAGGAGGACGGCGGCGGCCTGGTCTCGCGCGTGCTCAAGGGCGCCGCGGGCCGCAAGAAGCTCACCGCGGCGCTCAACACGCTGCCGCTGGGCGCCGCCAGCGACGGGTTCCTCACCGGGCAGGCGCCCTGGTACGCGAAGTGGGTCGGGCACCCCGACCCGAAGGACGCCTACTGGGGCCCGCGGCAGGCGATCGGCGCGCTGTCGACCGTCGACCTGCCGGTGCTGCTGATCAGCGGCTGGCAGGACCTGTTCCTGCGGCAGTCGATCGAGCAGTACACGGCCCTGCACGAGCGCGGGGTGGACGTCGCGCTGACGGTCGGTCCGTGGACGCACCTCGGGCTCGCCCTGCGCGGCTCGGGCATCTCCGGCCGCGAGACCCTGCAGTGGCTCGACGAGCACCTGGCGGGTGCCACCGGCCGCACCCGGTCGGCGCCGGTCCGCATCAACGTCACGGGGGCCGACGAGTGGCGCGAGCTGCCGGCCTGGCCGCCTGCCGCCACGACGCAGGAGCGCTGGCTGCGCCCGCACGGGGCGCTGGGCAGGGCCCGGTCCGAGGGCGACGGGCCGTTGGCGACGTTCCGCTACGACCCCGCCGACCCCACCCCGTCGGTCGGCGGGCGCGTCCTCACCGCCGGCGCGGGCGTGCACGACAACCGGGAGCTGGAGGCGCGCGCCGACGTCGTCACGTTCACCACCGAGCCGCTCTCGGCCGACCTGGACGTCATCGGCTCCCCCGTGCTGGAGCTGACCCACAGCAGCGACAACCCGCACGTCGACGTGTTCGTGCGGCTGTGCGACGTCGATCCGAAGGGCCGGTCGCACAACGTCTCCGACACGCTGCTGCGCCTCGACGCCTCCCACCCCGCCGGCACCCCGCGCACCCTGCGCCTGGAGCTCGACCCGTGCGCCCACCGGCTGCGGGTCGGCCACCGGCTGCGGCTGCTGGTGGCGGGCGGGGCGCACCCGCGCTGGGCCCGCAACCCCGGCACCGGCGAGCCGCCGCTGGTGGCGGCCACCCTCAAGCCCGCGGTGCACACGGTGCACGGCGGCAAGCTGGAGCTGCCGGTGGTCACCTGACGCTCGCACACACCGCAGCGCGCCCGCACACACCGCGCACGGTGTGTGCGGTGCCTCTGCGGTGTGTGCGAGCCGCGGTCAGGGGCCGTCGCGATGGAGGTGCGCATCCGCCGCATCCCAGGCCGCCGCCTCCCCCGAGGTTGCACTGCCGCGGGGCTCGTAGCGCGTGAGCGGCTGGGTGCGGCGGATCAGGGCGCGCAGTTCCCCCAGCCCGCCTGCCACCGCGCCCAGCGCCCTGGCCTGCACCAGCGCGTTGCCCAGCGCCGCCGCCTCGACCGGACCGGCGATCACCGGGAGGCCGCAGGCATCGGCCGTGAGCCGGCACAGCAGCGCGTTGCGGGCCCCACCGCCGACCACGTGCACGACGTCGACGTCGCGGCCCGAGAGCGCCACCGCCTCCCGGACGGTGCGGCGGTGGGCCAGCGCGAGGCTGTCGAGGATGCAGCGCACGATCCCGGCCCGCGACGTCGCGCCGGAGGCCGCCGTGATCCGCGCGGGCATGTTCCCGGGCGCGAGGAAGGCGGGGTCGCCCGCGTCCACCACCGCGGCGAGGCCCGGCTCGCGGGCGGCCGCGGCCAGCAGGTCGTCGAGCTCGGCGTCGGGCCACTCCCGCAGGCACTCCTGCAGCAGCCACAGCCCCATGACGTTGCGCAGGTACCGGACGGTGCCGTCGACGCCCAGCTCGTTGCTGAAGTTCGCCGCCCGGCTCGCCTCGGTCAGCACCGGCGCGGTGAGCTCCACCCCGACCAGCGACCACGTGCCCGTCGCGACGAACGCGAAGCGCTCCCCGTCCGCGGGCACGCCGACCACCGCAGAGGCCGTGTCGTGCGAGCCCACCGCGATGAGCGGGACGTCGCCGTCGAGACCGGCCTCCGCCAGCACCTGCGGCGCGAGCGCGCCGAGACGCTCCCCCGGTTCCACCAGCGGCGGGAAGAGTGCGGGGTCGATCCCCGCCCCGGTCATGACGCCCGGCGCCCAGCGCCGCGCCGCGACGTCGAGCAGCCCGGTGGTGGACGCGTTGGTCACCTCGGCCACGCGGGCGCCGGTGAGCCAGTAGGCCATCAGGTCGGGGATCAGCAGCAGCTGCCGGGCGGCCGCGAGCTGCGGCGTGCCGGCTGCGGCGACGAGCTGGTAGACGGTGTTGATCGGCAGCACCTGCACACCCGTCACGGCGTAGGGCACGGGCACCCGCTCGGGCACGCCGTCGGTGCGCGCGTCGCGGTAGTGCACCGGGTTGCCCAGCAGCGCCCCGGACGCGTCGAGCAGGCCGTGGTCGACGGCCCACCCGTCCACCCCGACGGCGTCCAGGTGCGGCCCGGCGGCGCGCAGCCCGTCGAGCACGCCCCGGTAGAGGCCCAGCACGTCCCAGTGCAGGGTGTCGCGCACCCGGACGGGGATGTTGGGGAAGCGGTGGACCTCGGTCAGCTCCAGCCGGTCCGGGCCGATCTCGGCCACCACCACCCGACCGCTGGACGCGCCGAGATCGACCGCAGCGACGCGCACGCTCATCGCAGGAACGCCGCCGCCACACCCGCGTCCACCGGGATGTGCAGGCCCGTGGTCTGCGCCAGGTCCCCGGCCGTCAGCGCGACGACCGCGGCGGCGACGTGCTCGGGGAGCACCTCGCGCTTGAGCAGCGTGCGCTGCGCGTAGAAGGCGCCCAGCTCCTCCTCAGGGACCCCGTAGACAGCGGCCCGCTGCGCGCCCCAGCCGCCGGCGAAGATGCCCGACCCGCGCACCACCCCGTCGGGGTTGATGCCGTTGACCCGGATCCCGTGCTCCCCCAGCTCGGCCGCGAGCAACCGCACCTGGTGGGCCTGGTCGGCCTTGGCCGCGCCGTAGGCCACGTTGTTGGGTCCGGCGAACACCCCGTTCTTCGACGCGATGTACACGATGTCGCCGCCGCCGCCGTCCGCGATCATGGCCCTTGCCGCGGCCTGCGCGACGAGGAACGAGCCCTTCGCCATCACGTCGTGCTGCACGTCCCAGTCACTCTCCGACGTCTCCAGCAGCGGCTTGGAGATCGACAGCCCGGCGTTGTTCACCACCAGGTCCACCCCGCCGAACGCCAGTGCCGCCGCGTCGACGGCCGCAGCCACCGCCGCCGCCGACGTCACGTCCACGGTCGCGGGCACGGCCACGTCGGAGCCGCCCAGTGACTCCGCGACCGCTGCGGCGGCGTCGGCGTCCCGGTCGGCGACGACCACGCACGCGCCCTCGGCCGCCAGCCGCACCGCGATCGCCCGCCCGATGCCGGAACCGCCGCCCGTCACGAACGCGACGCGGCCGGCCAGCGCACGGGGCTTCGGGCGCCGCGCCAGCTTGGCCTCCTCCAGCGCCCAGTACTCGATGCGGAACTTCTCCGACTCCGGGATCGGCGCGTAGGTCGACACCGCCTCCGCACCGCGCATCACGGTGATCGCGTTGACGTAGAACTCGCCTGCCACCCGGGCGGTCTGCTTGTCGGCGCCGAAGCTGAACATCCCGACGCCGGGCACGAGCACGATCGCCGGGTCGGCGCCGCGCATCGCGGGCGACGCCGGGGTGGCGTGGCGCTCGTAGTACGCCCGGTAGTCGTCGCGGTAGGCGGCGTGCAGCTCCCGCAGCCGCGCCACCACGTCCTCCAGCGGCGCCGACGGCGCCACGTCCAGCACCAGTGGGGCGACCTTGGTGCGCAGGAAGTGATCGGGGCACGAGGTGCCGAGCGCGGCCAGGGGACCGAGCTTCTCGCGCGCCAGGAAGTCCAGCACCGCGGGTGTGTCGGTGAAATGGCCGACCTGTCGGCGGTCGGTCGAGGCCAGCCCGCGCACCACCGGGGCGAGCGCCGCTGCCCGCGCACGGCGCTGGACGTCGGGCAGCGGTTCATATCCGGCACGCACCGCGCCGAACGGTTCCGGCGCGCCCCGGGAGTCGAGGTACGCCTGCGCCGTCGCGATGATCTCCCGCGACCGCGCCTCGCACTCGTCGCTCGTGTCGCCCCATGCCGTGATGCCGTGCCCGCCCAGTATCACCCCGATCGCCTGCGGATGGGCCTGCGCGACCGCGGCGATGTCGAGGCCCAGCTGGAAGCCCGGCCGCCGCCACGGCACCCAGACGACCCGGTCGCCGAAGATCTCCTTGGTCAGCGCCTCCCCGTCGGCGGCCGTCGCGATCGCGATGCCGGCGTCGGGGTGCAGGTGGTCGACGTGCGGGGCGTCGACGAGCCCGTGCATGGCCGTGTCGATCGACGGGGCGGCGCCGCCCCTGCCGTGCAGGCAGAAGTCGAAGGCCGCCACCATCTCGTCCTCGCGCTCGACGCCGGGATAGGAGCCGGTGAGCCCGCGCAGGCGATCGAGCCGCAGCACGGCCAGGCCCGCTTCGGTGAGGGTGCCCAGGTCGCCGCCGGAGCCCTTGACCCACAGCAGCGGCACATCCCCGCCCGTCGCCGGGTCGTGGCCGGAGCCCTTGGCCGATGTGTTGCCCCCGGCGTAGTTGGTGATGGTCGGGTCGGCACCGAGCCGGTTGCTGCGGGCGAGCAGGTCGTCGACGGTGCTCATGCGCCTCCCCTCCCCCGTTGCAGGAAAGCCACTTTCCCGCAACGTCGTTGCGGGAAAGTGGCTTTCCTGCCATCCGGAACCCGCCCGCTCACGCCCCCCACCCCGCCTGCTCCCCGCCCACCCGCTCGGCCTCGATCCGCTGCTGGTAGCCCGAGCGGTGATACGCCGCCACCGGGTCGGGGTCCAGGCCCTGCTCCTCGCGCAGCTCCCGCAGCAGCGGCCGCACATCGGTGGCGAACGCGTCCATCATCACGGCGTTGGCCGCCAGCACGTCACCGCCGCGCTGCGCCGCGGCCAGCGCCTCGGCGTCGACGAGCAGGGCCTTGGCCGTGGCCTCCTGCACGTTGAGCACCGAGCGGATGATCGCCGGGATCTTCGCCTCGATGTTGTGGCACTGGTCGAGCACGAACGCGATCCCCGAGTCCGGCCGCAGCGCGTCGGCCGACACGATCTCGTACATGATCCGGAACAGCTGGAACGGGTCCGCGGCGCCCACCATCAGGTCGTCGTCGGCGTAGAAGCGCGAGTTGAAGTCGAACGCGCCCAGGCGCCCGGCCCGCAGCAGGAACGCCACGATGAACTCGATGTTGGTGCCCGGCGCGTGGTGGCCGGTGTCGATGCACACCTGCGCCCTCGGGCCCAGCTCGATGCAGTGGGCGTACGAGGTGCCCCAGTCCGGCACGTCGGTGGTGTAGAACGCCGGCTCGAAGAGCTTGTACTCCAGCAGCATCCGCTGCTCGGCGCCCAGCCGCGCGTAGACCTCGGCCAGCGCCGCGGCGAGCCGGTCCTGCCGCGCGCGGATCGAGTCCTGGCCCGGGTAGTTGGTGCCGTCGGCGAACCACAGCTTCAGATCCCGCGAGCCTGTGGCGTCCATGATGTCGACGCACGCGAGGAGGTGGTCGGTGGCCTTGCGCCGGATCCGCGGGTCCGGGTTGGTGACCGAGCCGAGCTTGTAGTCGTCGTCCTGGAACACGTTGGCGTTGATCGCGCCCAGCCCGACGCCGGCGTCCGCGGCGAACTCGGCGAGCTCCGCATAGTCCGCCACGCGGTCCCACGGGATGTGCAGCGCCACGGTCGGCGCCACTCCGGTCAGCCGGTGCACCTGCGCGGCGTCGGCGATCTTCTCCTGCGGCGTGCGCGGCACGCCGGCCTGCGCGAACACCTTGAACCGCGTGCCCGAGTTGGCGTATGCCCATGACGGCGTCTCGATCTGTTGCGCCCGCAGCGCCTGCTTGACGTCGGTCATGCCGCGTTCTCCCGATGCTCAGTGATGATCTTCAGCAGCTGCGCGTGCACCTGCTCCGCCCCCGGGAAGTAGCTGGGGGCGATGGCTTCGGGCAGTGTCGCCGCCGGGCTGTCGAAGTAGTGCGAGAGCCGCTCGGCCAGGTGCACCGGATCGGCCGAGACGCCCAAGTCGGCGGCCGCCGCGACGAGCGCTGCCCACAGCGCGGCGTCGTCGAGCACGTCACGCACCGTCTCCAGCGGGCGCGCCGCGACCGGGTCGGCGACGTCGAACCGGTGTTCGCCGTGCCCGACCCGCTGCGCCGGCTCCCCGGGCAACGCCACCGTCGCGGTCGTCCCGAACGGCACCTCGACGTCGACGACGAGCCGCCCGCCCGCGCGGCGCCAGGCCACCGCGGCCGGCCCGTAGGGCGTGTCGTGCCGCGCCGACGCGTGGGTCAGCCCGCCGCCGGGCACGGGCGCGATCCGCAGCTCGCGGTACCCGGGCGCGGCGGGGGCGAGCCCGGCCACCACCCGGTGCAGCCAGTCGGCGACGGCGCCCAGCGCGTAGTGGTTGAACGAGACCATGTCACCGGGGTTGACCGAGCCGTCGGGCAGCATGCTGTCCCAGCGCTCCCAGATCGTGGTGGCACCCATCGAGACCGGGTAGAGCCACGACGGGCAGCCGCGCTCCAGCAGCAGCCGGTAGGCGAGGTGGTGCTCGCCCACCATGCTCAGCGCGTCGGTGATCAGTGGCGTGCCGACGAAACCGGTGCCGACGCGGAAGGCCTCGGCACGCACCAGGTCGGCGAGCCTGCGTCCGGCACCGTCGCGCTGCACCGGATCCGCCAGCAGGCCCCACACCAGCGCCATCGCGTACGCCGTGGGTGCGTCGCTCACGATCCGCCCGGACGGGCTGACGTACTCCCGCGCGAAGGCCGCCGCGGCCTCCTGCGCCAACTCGGCGTAGCGGTGGGCGTCCGCGCCGCGGCCCAGCGCCGTCGCGGCGTCGGCGACGATCCGCGCCGAGTACGCCAGGTGCGCGGTGGCAACGATGTCCGGGTCGGTCTTCGCCGCCCACGGCGCGTCCGGCGGTGCTGCCGGGTCGAGCCAGTCGCCGAACTGGAACCCGCCGGCCCACACGCGGTCCGGCCGCGCCAGCGCGGCCTGCTTGTCCACCCACGACCGCATGCTGTCGAACTGCGCGGCCAGCACGCCGAGGTCGCCGAAGCGCTGGTACAGCGTCCACGGCACCACCGTGGCGGCGTCCCCCCACGCCGCGGCCGCCTGCCCGGAGGTGCCCAGCACGTCGGGCACGACGTAGGGCACCGAGCCGTCGGGGTGTTGCTCGGCGGCGAGGTCCTGCGTCCAGGACGTCAGGAACCCGGCGCAGTCGGCGAGGAACGTCGCGGTCGGGGCGAACACCTGGATGTCGCCGGTCCAGCCCAGCCGCTCGGCGCGCTGCGGGCAGTCGGTGGGGATGTCGAGGAAGTTGCCCTGCATGCTGCGCACCACGTTGGCGTGCAGCGTCTCGACGTCGGGCTCGGAGCAACCGAACTCCCCGGTCCGGCGCAGGTCGGAGCCGATCACCACGGCCTCGGCATCGGCGGCGACGACGTCGATGCCGGTGATCTCGGCGTAGCGGAACCCGTGGAACGTCAGCGCGGGCTCCAGCACCTCCTGCACGTCCCCGACGAGCAGGTGGACGTCGGTGGCCTTCGCCGCGCGCAGCGCGCGCACGGCGAGCTCACCGTTCTCGAGCACCTCGGCGTGGCGGATCGTGATCTCCTGGCCGGGGGCGCCGCCGCGCACGGTCAGCCGCACCCACCCGACGATGTTGACGCCGAAGTCGACGAGCTGCCTCCCCGACGGCGAGCGGGTGACCTCGACGGCCGGCACGGTCGCGATCGTGCGCACCGGGGGCCCGTCGGGAGCCACCAGCCGCCCCAGGTCCTCGTCGAGAACGTCGACGGCATCAGGCTCCCCGGCGACGCCACGCCGGTCCGTGGTCTGCCCGTCGTAGAGGTCGTCGGCCAGCACGTTGCTCGCGGTGGCCGTCCAGTCCGGACCGGTGCCCAGTGTCGTGACCGTGCCGTCGGCGTGGGTGATCTCCAGCTGCGCCAGCGCGGCCAGCCGGTCGCCGTAGATCGCGCGGCGTCCGGCGAACCCGAGCTGCCCTCGGTACCAGCCGTTGCCGAGCAGGATGTCGACGTCGTTGGTGCCCTCGCGCACCAGTCCGGTGACGTCGTGGGTGCGGAAGCGCAACCGGTTCGCGTACGACGTCCAGCCGGGCGCGAGGTGCTCGTCGCCGACACGGGTGCCGTTGATCGACGTGACGTGCACACCCAGCGCGGTGACGTGCAGCCGGGCCGCGACGATCGCGGTGGGCACCTCGACGTGCCCGTGCAGGATCGGGGCCGGTTCGCCGATGCCCGCGATGCTGCGCGGGGACACGAACCGGGCCGACCAGTCCGGCTCGGCCAGCAGCGTCGTCTCGAACGGCGACGGCTCGCTCCACGCGGTCCCCGTCATGCGCACGCGCACCGAGCCGCGGGCCCGGGATCCGAGCGGTGCGAACGGCCACGGCACCAGCACCTGGTCGGTCGACTCCACCGCGACGGTGGTGACCGCGCCCGCGACGTCGGTCAGCTCCAGCTCGTAGCCGGTGGTGGCGAAGTCGGCCGGTGCGGCGGGGAGCTGCCACGACAGTCGCGGGGTGGCGGCACCGATGCCGAAGCCGTCGCGGGCGTGCTCGAACCGGACAGGTGTGGGCTGCAGGCTGGTCACACGGTCTCCGTACTCGTTGCAGGAGTCGGCGCGATGCCGCGCCGCGCTCTCGGCCGTCCGTCGACACGATAATGAAACGTTTCATTTCGCAGCCTCCGAGCCTAGGAGCGGGCACCGGGCGCCGTCAAGCCCGCGCGATCACCCCGCGTCCGGGCCGGATGCACCTGCCAGGGTGACCGACGCGCAGCGGTTCGGGTTGGATCATGAGCCAGTGCGCGCTCGGCGGCACACTGCGGCTTGCGTCACATCCCTCCCCTGCCTACTCTCCCCGAATTATTACGTTTCAATCCACCGTCGACGGGGACGAGGGCGCGATCATGAGCACACCGGAGACCGCACGGGACACCGTGGGCGTCGAACCCGACGGGGACGACGGCGCCACCATCACCAGGCAGCAGTGGCGCTGGTCCGCGCTCGCCGCGATGGCGTCCTACCTCGATGCCGGCTCGATCGTCGCGCTCGGCGCCGGGCTGGCGCTGTTCCAGTCCGAGCTGGGCCTGAGCAGTGTCGGTGTCGGCGCGCTCGCCGCGATCGGCCCCAACGCGATCGGCTGCGCGATCGGCGCGTTCATCGGCGGCCGGCTGGGCGACAAGCTGGGCCGCAAGCGGATCTACAAGTGGGACCTGCTGATCTACGCGCTCGGCATCCTGCTCATCGCGCTCGCGATCGACCCGTCGATGCTGTTCATCGGCACGTTCATCGTCGGTGTCGCGGTCGGCGCCGACGTCCCGACGTCGCTGGCGCTGGTCGGGGAGCTCTCCCCCGCCCGCGGCCGCGGCCGGCTGGTGGGGCTCACCCAGGTGGCCTGGAACCTCGGCCCGGTCGTCGTGCTCGTCATGGCGCTCGTGCTCACGCCGCTCGGCCTGCTGGGCACGCGGATCGTGTTCCTGCAGCTGTTCGTGGTCGCGCTGATCACCTGGGCGCTGCGGCGCGGCATGGTCGAGTCGGCGCGCTGGACCTCGGCGGCGAAGACGGCGCAGTCGGTCGGCCACCAGGTCAGGGCCCTGTTCCGCGGACCGAACCTCAGGGCGCTGGTCTGGACCGCCACGATCTACACGTTCTGGGGGCTGGCCGCCGGCACGTCGGGCATCTTCACCCCGTACGTCATCCAGACGCTGCACGCCGGCACCCAGGCCGCCGGTGTCGCGCTGTCGTGCGCCGGGTTCGTGATCGGCATCATCGCCACTGTCTTCCTGTTCATGCGGCTCAACGACCGCAGCTACCGCACCCGCCGCCTGATGTGGGGCATCGGCGCGCTGCTGCAGGTGGCCGCGTTCGCGATCTACCTGGTGTTCCCGTTCACGATCCCGGTGGTGATCGCCAACATCGCGCTGTTCGGCGTCGGCGCCGCGCTGGCAGGCGAGCCCACCTACAAGGTGTTCAGCCAAGAGCTGTTCCCCACCATGCTGCGCGGCACGGCTCAGGGCTTCACGTTCGGTGTCGCGCGCACGCTGCTGGGGGTCTGGAGCTTCTTCGTGCCGATCCTCGCCGCGGTGGAGATCGGTCCGGTCGCCCTGCTCCTCACGGCGTTCCTGCTGGTCAGCGGCATCGTCGGGTACTTCTTCATGCCGGACACGGTGGGCAAGAGCCTCGAGCGGATCGAGCAGGAGCGCGCGGCCGTGTCGTGACGGAGAACGTTTCAACCGAGCCGTACCCTTCCCCCGTGAGCACCCAGGGCCCGCCCGGCATGAAGGCCGTCGCGGCGCGGGCCGGGGTGTCGCTGGGCACCGTGTCCAACGTGCTCAACCGGCCCGAGATGGTCACCGAGTCCACCCGGCAGCGGGTGCTCGCCGCGATCGACGCGCTCGGCTTCGTCCGCAACGAGTCGGCCCGGCAGCTGCGCGGCGGGGGCAGCCGCACGCTCGCCTACGTCGTGCTGGACACGTCCAACCCGTTCTTCACCGACGTCGCCATGGGCGTGCAGGAGGCCGCCGACAGCGCCGGGCTCGCCGTGTACCTGTGCAACACCGGCGAGAACCAGCAGCGCCAGGAGTTCTACCTCGACCTGCTGGAGCAGCAGCGGGTCGAGGGGGTGCTCATCACGCCGCTCAACGCCCACGACGAGCGGATCGCCGCGCTCGCCGACCGTGGCACCCCGGTGGTGATCGTCGACCGCGGCGCGGGGCCCGGCCGCTGCTCGGTGGCGGTCAACGACGTGCTCGGCGGCGAGCTGGCCGTCACCCACCTGCTCGAGACGGGGCACCGGCGCATCGCGTTCGTCGGCGGGCCGCGCAGCATCGGGCAGATCGCCGACCGCATCGCCGGGGCCGAGCGCGCGATCGCCGCCGCAGGCGGGGCGGCGGAGCTCACCGTGATGGAGACCGCCGCCCTCAACGTCGCAGAGGGTCGCCGCGCCGGGGAGCGCCTGGCAGGGCTGCCGGCCGCCCGCCGCCCGACCGCCGCGTTCTGCGGCAACGACATGCTCGCGCTCGGGCTGCTGCAGCAGATGGTGCGGCTGGGCCTGCGGGTGCCCGACGACCTCGCGATCGTCGGCTACGACGACATCGAGTTCGCCGAGGCCGCGGCCGTACCGCTCACGTCGGTGGCACAGCCGCGGCACCTGCTCGGTCGCACGGCCGCGGAGCTGCTGCTGGCGGAGGCCCGCACCACCGGGCCGCACGAGCACCGCCAGGTGGTGTTCGACCCGGAGCTCGTGGTGCGCGCCTCGACGCTGCGGCGCAGCTAGGTCCGCGATCCCGGGCGCTGTTGTGCACTGCACAACGGCACGGCGGATCCCGTGGAATCGGAGCGGATCACGCCGCTACCGTCGCGGCATGACGCATCCCGGGCTGGGACTGATCCCGCAGCCGTCCACGGTCGAGCCGCGCGCGGGTCACGTCGAGCTGCCGGGCGACGCGGTGGTGTGGTCGGATCCGGAACTGCTCGCGGCGGCGCGCTGGTGGCGGCGGATCGGCGAGGACGGCTTCGGCGCCACCTGGGACCTGCGGACCGGGTCGCCCGGCCGCGGGGGAACCGTGTTCGCGCTCGACTCCGCGCAGCCGGCGGGCGGGTACACCCTCGACGCCGGCCCGGAGCGCGTCGAGGTGCGTGCCGCCGACGCCGCCGGGGCGCACGCCGCCGCGCAGACGCTGCGCCAACTGCTCGGGCCCGCCGCCTTCCGGCGCGCCGGCAGCGGCCCGGTGCGGGTGCCCGCCGTCCGGATCACCGACGCGCCGCGGTGCGGGTGGCGCGGGCTGCTGCTCGACGTCGCCCGGCACTTCATGCCGAAGGACGGCGTGCTGCGGATGATCGATCTCGCCGCGGCGCACAAGCTCAACGCCGTCCAGCTGCACCTGACCGACGACCAGGGGTGGCGGGTCGAGATCCGCTCGCGGCCGCTGCTGACCGAGGTCGGCGGCTGGCGCTCCGGCTCCGGCGTCGGCACGTGGCGCGCCGGGCGGGTGGACGACACCCCGCACGGCGGCTTCTACACCCAGGACGACCTGCGCGAGATCGTCGCCTACGCCGCTGCGCGCGGCGTCACCGTCGTGCCGGAGATCAACGTGCCCGGCCACTCGCAGGCCGCGATCGCGGCCTACCCCGAGCTCGGGATGCCCGGCGCCTCGCGTGCGGTCCTGCGCACCTGGGGGATCAGCGACGGCGTGCTGCGCCCCACCGAGGCCACGGTCGCGTTCTTCGCCGGGATCCTCGACGAGGTGCTCGAGATCTTCGACTCCCCGGTCATCTGCCTGGGCGGCGACGAGGTGCCCACCACACCGTGGCACGGTGACCCCGAACTGGAGGCGCACGCCGCCGATCTCGGGTTCGACGGCGTCGACCGGCTGCACGGCTGGTTCGTCGCGCGGCTGGCCGAGCACCTGGCCGAGCGGGGCCGCCGGGCCGGGATCTGGGACGAGGCGATCGACCCGCTGCTGCCCGCCGACGCCGTCGTCTACTCCTGGCGCGGGGTCACCCAAGGCGCGCAGGCACTCACGGGCGGCTGGGGCGTGGTCCTCGCGCCCGAGCAGTTCCTCTACCTCGACCACCGGGCGGGCGAGGGACCCGACGAGCCGGTGCCGGTCGGGTTCGTCCGCACCGTCGACGACGTCTACGGCTTCGACCCGGTGCCGCCGCCCGTCCGGGAGGCCCTCGACGCCGGCGCGACCGGCACGCTGCTCGGCGCGCAGGCCCAGGTCTGGGCCGAGCACCTCGACTCGGGGCGCCGCGTCGACTTCGCCGCGTTCCCGCGGCTCGCGGCGTTCGCCGAGGTCGTCTGGACGGCCGCGGACCGGCGCGACCTCGCCGACTTCCGCCGCAGGCTCGTCGAGCACCACCTCCCGCGGCTCGACGCGGCAGGCGTCGAGTACCGCCCGCTCGCCGGGCCGCTCCCCTGGCAGCAACGACCCGGGGTCGCCGGATGGCCGCGCGATCTCGAGGCGGAGTGGGCGGCCACCGGATGGGCCGGATCGGGCGGGTGGCACCCCGAGGACGGGACGTGAACCAGCCCCGCAACTCCGCGGGCTCGGTCCGCAAGGCCCTGTCGGTGCTGCAGCACGTGGCCGGGCGCGGCGGTGGCGGGGTCGGGCTGACCGAGCTGGCGACCGCGCTCGGCCACGACAAGAGCACCGTGCTGCGGCTGTGCACGCCCCTGCTGGAGGCCGACCTGCTGCAGCGCGACGCCGGCACCGGCCGGTTCGGCCTCGGACCCGGCACGGTGCGGCTCGGCCAGCACTACCTCGACGGACTGGACCTGCGCACGGTGGCCGCACCGCAGCTCACCCGGCTGCTGGAGCAGACCGGCAGCACCTGTCACCTGGTCGTGCGCGACGGCCTGGACGTGGTCTACATCGACAAGAAGGAGAACACCGCCGTCGTGCGGATGGCGTCGCGGATCGGACACCGGCTGCCGCTGCACTGCACGGCCGTCGGCAAGTCGATCCTCGCCTTCGGCCCGGCCGACCTCGTCGACGAGGCCGTCGCCGCGGGACTGCGCGCGATCACCGACCGCACCATCGCCGAACCCACCGCGCTGCGCGCCGAGCTCACCAGGGTGCGCCGCCGCGGCTACGCCATCGACGACCGGGAGAACGAACCCGACGTGCGCTGCGTCGCGGCGCCGGTGTTCGACCACGCCGGCCACATCGCGGGCGCGGTGTCGGTGTCGGCCTGGCCCCCCACGCTCCCCCGGCCCGCGTGCGGGAGCTGGGTGCGATGGTGCGCGCCGCGGCGGCCGCGATCTCGACGGCGATGGGCGCGCCGGGCTAGCAGTGCCTCAGTGCCTCAGGTGCCCGTAGTTCGCCGGCCGCAGCCGCATCGCGTGGATCACCGTGGCGGGCTCCCCCGGCACGATCACGACCTCCAGCAGATCGCTGCGCGCGTTCAGGCCGATGTAGAGCACGCGATCACCCTGCTCGATGACGCGCAGTGGTGAACCGAGCACGCCGCGGATGTCGTCCATCGCAATACCGTGTTTGCGAGCGGTGCGCGTCACGTGCACCCCACCATCGTAGGAAACCACTCCTGGTCATCGGTCAGGCACCCCCGGTAACACCATTCTGCATTCTTCGCCGGAATGACATGTGATCGGGCTTTCAGGTATCGCCGCCAGTGGACGCGCCGGGGTAGTTTTCGGACGAGCCGAGCGGTAGGGGGCCGAGATGGCGTGGTGGTCGAAATCCGATGGCCGGGGTTCCGCCTCGGTCCGGGAGAGCCTGCGCCCGCTCGTCGCGCTCCACACCGCCGCCGCGGCGCACCTGTCGGCCGATCACACCGATGCGGCGGTCGAGCTGTTCGAGGTGGTGCTCGCCGGCTGCCAGACGCAGTTGGGCCGCACCGATCCCGACACGCTCACGGTCGCGGGCAACCTCGGCGTCGCACTCGTGGCCGCAGGCCGCTGGCGAGACGGCATCGATCGCCTCGTCGACAACCTCGTCGACCGCGAGCGCGCGCTGGGCGAGGACGACCCCCGCACGCTGGCCGCCTGCGACGCCCTCGCCACCGCCTATCGCCTGGCCGGGCACCTCGACGACGCCGCGGAGCTGGCGGCGCGCGTCACGTCCGAGCGCCGGCGCACGCTCGGCCCGGCCCACCCCGACACGCTGACCTCCCGCATGGGGATGGCACTCACGCGCGCCGCCACCGGTGACGTCGGCTCGGCGGCCACGCTGCTGCAGGCCGCGCTCAACGACGCGGAGCAGGCGCACGGGCCGCTGCACCTGCACACGATCGCGCTGCGCTCCAACGTCGCGGCCTGCCACGCCGTACTCGGCAACGCCCGGCAGGCCACCGCCGTCTTCGAACGGGCCGGTGCCGACAGCGCGGCGCTGCTCGGGCGCGATCATCCCGACACGATGGCGATATACGAGGATCTCGCCGATGTGAACAATCCCGAGCGGCTGGGCATCCTCGCCGGCGTGCCGGCGTAAAGGAATTCACTGATGCAGCGCTGCGCATTCACGCGCTCACGGATCGTCATATCCGTCGATTCAACGGGCCGCCGCGCAATGCGTCGAGCAACTCCAGCTCGATGGCCGAGAACTGCGGCGAGGTGATCACGGCGACGTCGCGCGGGCGCGGCAGGTCGACGAGCACCTCGCGGTGCACCTGCGCCGGCCGCGGGGAGAGCACCACCACCCGGTCGGAGAGGTAGACCGCCTCCCGCACGTCGTGGGTGATCATCAGGATCGTCCAGTCGAACTGGGCGCGCACCCCCGTCAGCCACTCCTGCATGTCGGTGCGGGTGAGCGAGTCGAGCGCGCCGAACGGCTCGTCGAGCAGCAGCACCGGCCGGTCCTGCAGCACGGTGCGCAGCAGCGCCGCCCGCTGGCGCATCCCGCCCGACAGATCGGCCGGGTGGGCGTCCTCGAACCCGTCGAGGCCGAACGTGGGGAACAGCGCCCGGGCTCGGGCCCGCGCCTCCCGCTTGCGCACGCCCGCAACCTGCAGCCCGAGCGCGGTGTTGTCGAGCACCGTGCGCCACGGGAACAGCAGGTCCTGCTGCGGCATGTACGCGAACGGGTCGACCCGGCCGGTGGCGTCGACCCCGTCCACGAGCACGCGTCCGGCGTCGGGCCGCTCCAGCCCGGCGATCACGTTGAACAGCGTGGACTTGCCGCAGCCGCTGGGACCGAGCACCGACACGAACTCACCCGGCGCCACGTCGAACCCGATGCCGTCGAGCACCGGCAGCGGCCCCGGGAACGCCTTGTACAGCGCGTCGACCACCAGCTTCGTGTCAGCCACGTCGGCTCCAGGGGATCACGAGGCGCTGCACGAGGAACGTGAGCCCGAACAGCGCGACCGACAGCAGCGCGGTGACCACCACCGCGGCGAGCACCAGGTCGGTGCGGAAGGCGTTCTTCTGCTGGCTCATGAAGATCCCGAGCCCCGAGGTGGCACCGACGTACTCGGCGAAGATCGCGCCCGTGACGGCGTAGGTGATGCCGATGCGCAGCGCCGTGAAGAACCCCGGGAGCGCGCCGGGCAGGCGCACGTAGCGAAACCGCGCCCACCGCGACGCGCCCATGCTGCGCAGCAGGTTGGTGGCCTGGCGATCGGTGGCGGCGAAACCCTCGATCAGCCCGACCGTCACCGGGAAGAACGTGACCAGCGCGATCACCAGCACCTTGGGCAGCAGCCCGAAGCCGAACCAGATGATCAGCAGCGGCGCGATCGCGATGATCGGCAGCGTCTGCGACGCGACCAGCAGCGGCGTGACCGCCTGGCGCAGCCACGGCGAGAAGTCGACGACGGTCGCGATCAGCCAGCCCAGCACCAGCGACACCGCGAACCCGACGGCCGTCTCGTACAGGGTCGGGAGCGTGTTGGCCCACAGCAGGTCGCGGAACTCCCAGCCCTGCGCCACCACCCGCAGCGGCGACGGCAGGATCTGCGGCCGCACGTCGAAGGCCGTGACGTACCACTGCCAGATCCCCAGCCCGGTCGCCACGAGGACGAGCGGGGCCACCCAGCGCGTCACCCGCGCCGTCATGAGCCCAGGTAGTCGTTGGTGAACCAGGTGGCGAAGTCCGGCCGTGCGGTGAGCGGCTTGCCGTCCTGGCCGGTCAGCACGCCGGAGTCGAACACCCAGCCCGAGTAGCCCGACCACGTGGCGAGCGTCTGCGGGCCCACCTTCCCCGCAGCGTCGCGCAGGTAGTGGGCGCTGAGCAGGTCCAGCCCCTGCGTCACGATCGCCGGTTCGGTGAAGGTGCCGGGGTTCGCGGCCATGAGCAGCTTCCCGGCCTGCGCCGGATCCGACGCGGCGAGCTCGTAACCGCGTTGCACGGCCCCGACGAACGCCTTCGCGAGGTCGTGGTGCGCGGTGAGCCACGGGCTGTTGCCGATGAGGATCACGTTGTAGGCGTCGGGGAAGCCGTAGTCGGTGTAGGAGAACGTCTTGAGCGGCTCCCCCCGCAGCTTCGCCTCCACGCCCTCGACGGTGATGAACGGCTCGGTGAAGTCCACCTGCCCGGCGTAGAGCGCCTCGTAGGCCGAGGTGCCCAGCACAACGGTCTTGAAGTCGCCCTTGCCGCCCGCCGCCGTGATCACCGCGCGCATCTTCGCCTGCTCGCCGGGGCCGCCGAAGCCGCCGTAGGTCTTCCCGTCGAGGTCCTTGGGCGAGGTGATGTCGGCCCGGTCGGCGCGCACCGCGATCTGGGTGTCCCAGTGCTGCACGATCGCCATCACCGACGTGATCTCGGCCCCGGTCGCCTTCGCGAACGTGAACGCGTCCTGGAAGGAGATGCCGAAGTCGGCCGCGCCGGAGGACACGAGCGTCTCGGGTGCGGTGTCGGTGTAGGGCAGGATCTCGACGTCGAGGCCCGCGGCCCTGAACCAGCCCTCCTGCTGCGCCACGAACAGGCCGGTGTGGTTGGTGTTGGGCGTCCAGTCCAGCGCGATGCGGATCTTCTGCAGCCCCGGGGCCGGGGCGCTCGCCCCGCCGGAGCCGCAGGCCGCGAGGACGAGCGCGAGCACCGCGCTCAGGACGGCGAGAACGCGAAAACGGGGTACGCCAGCCATGACGTTCCTCCCTACGCCGGTGCTAACCGGGTCAGGTACGAACGGTCGACGGCCGATCCTGCCGTCTTCTCAGCCTCGGAGCGCGAGGTTCCCGCGGGTCCCGCCGAGCTTACGTGGCGCACCCACGCCCTGCACCGGCGCACTCACAGGAGGGCCTGATACGCCCCGCCGTCCACCGGGATCGCCGTGCCGGTGAGGAACCCGGCCTGCTGCGAGCACAGGAACGCGACGATGCCGCCGAACTCCGCCGGGGTGCCGATCCGCCCGGCCGGGATGCCGTCCGTGGAGACCGGGTCGTCACCGCTGAGGCCGCGCACCCGTGCCGTGTCGTGCAGGCCCGGCTGCACCGAGTTGACCGTGATGCCCTCGCCCGCGACCTGCAGGGCCAGCGACTTGAGGAACCCGGTGGCGCCGGCCCGCGCGGTGTTGGACAGCACCAGGTTCGCCATCGGCTGGCGCACGCTCAACGAGGTGATCGCCACGATCCGGCCCCACCCGGCCGCCTGCATCCCGGGGATCGCGGTGAGGCACATCTTGACGACGGCGAGCAGGTTGGCGTCCAGTGCGGACTGGTAGGACTCGAACGGCGCGGTCAGCGCGGTGCCGGGCGCCGGGCCCGGGCCGTTGGTGACGAGGATGTCCACCCCGCCCATCGCCGCACCAGCCTCCTCGACGAACCGCTGGGCCCCGTCGGCCGTGGTCAGGTCGGCGACGACGTACCCGGCGCCGATGCGCTCGGCCGCGGCGCGGATGCGCCCCTCGTCCGAGCCGCAGAGCGTGACGTGCGCCCCCTCCGCGGCGAGTGCCGCGGCGCTGGCGAAACCCAACCCGCTGCTGGCGGCGGCGACAGCAGCCCGACGACCGGTGATCCCGAGATCCATGCGGCGACTCTAGGCCGAGCGCGCCCCACGCCACCTCGCACACCCAGTCAAGACGTCGCACAGCGTCGACGCTGTGCGACGTCGGGAGAAGGTGTGCGACGTCGGGATCAGGCATTGACACGTTCGGGCGATACCTGCCGTCAGACGTTGTCCAGGACGGGCTCGAACGCCAGCTCGGCGGCGCCCACCACCTTGGCGTCGCGCCCGAGCGGGCTCGTCTCGATCCGGATACCGCCCAGCGCGCGGCTGACCAGGCTGCGCTCGTGCACCAGCGTGCGCACCCGACCGACGACGGCCGGCGGCAACGCCGTGAACAGATCACCGAGCACCACCAGCTCGGGGGCCATCAGGTTGACCACCGACACCAGCCCGGTGGCCAACCATTCCGTGAACTCGTCGAGCGGCCCGGGCAGCGGCGACGTGGCCAGCGACCGCAGCTCGGCCACCACCACACCGCGCGGTGCCGACTGCGGCAGGCCGAGCGCCCGGCACATCGCCGACTCACCCACCTCCGTCTCCCAGCATCCGCGCGAACCGCAGTAGCAGTCGCGCCCGCCGGGCCGGACCACGAGATGACCCAGCTCGCCGACGTAGCCGCGCGCACCGCGCAGTGGACGGCCACCGGAGATCACCCCGCCGCCGACGCCGCGGTCGGCGGAGATGTACACGAGGTCCGTCGCGTCCCTGGCCACGCCGCGCACGTGCTCGGCCAGCGCGCCGAGCTCGGCGTCGTTGGCCACCTGCACCGGGATCTTCAGCACGTTGCCCAGCCGGGCGCCCATCGCGACGTCACGCCAGCCGAGGTTGGGTGCCTCGTGCACGAACCCGTCGTCGCGGCGCACCACGCCGGGCACCGAGATACCGGCGCCGTGCGCGGTGACGGCCAGCTCCTCGGCCAGCAGCTGCGCCGACTCCGCCACGTGCGTGATCACCTCACCCGGTGTGCGGGTGCGGCTGTGGAGGTTCCAGCTGTGCCGGCCCAGCACCTGCCCGCCGATGCCGACCATCGCCATGGCGACCTGGTCGACCCGGATGTCCACGGCCAGCACGACCGCCGACTCCGGCTCGGGAAGGACCATCAGCGACGGGCGGCCGGCGCCGGTGCGCTGCGCCGGTACCGCCTCGGTGACCACGCCGGACTCGGCGAGCCCGTCGACGACCGACTTGATCGTGCTGCGGTTGAGGCCCAGCTCCGTGGCCAGGGTGGCGCGCGTGCACGGACCGTCGACGTGCAGTCGGCGGATCAGTGCGGCCCGGTTGTGACGCCTGGCCTCATCGGGCCGGGCGCCGGCGGTGGTGGAGTTGCCCCCACCCCCACCGTCTCCCCCCCAGGCCCGGCTCACCGCATGGCCTCGCAGAGCTCAGCCGGCGCTTCGCGCCAGGCGCTGTGTCGATGGTTCGCTCCGCAAGCTCCGCTCACCTTAGAGGAACAGCCGATCGACGCCGCGACAGCACGTCAACGCCCGCGGCGAGCAGCAGCACGATGCCGTTCACGAGGAACACGACCGACGCGGGCTGACCGAGCAGGCCGAGACCGTTGTTGACGGTGGCGAGCACCGCGCCACCGATGACGGCGTTGCTGATCCGACCGCGGCCACCGAAGAGCGAGGTGCCACCGATGACGGCACCACCGACGGCGAACAGCAGCGTGTTGCCGCCACCGGCGTCGGGCGAGACCGATCCGACCTTCGACGAGTAGACGATCGCGCCGATCGCCGCCAGCCCCGAGGAGATGACGAACACGGTGGCGCGGATGCGCACGACGTCGATACCGGCGCGGCGCGCGGCCTCGGCGTTGCCGCCCACGGCGTAGACGTGGCGGCCGAACCGGGTGCGGTCGAGCACGTAGGTGCCCGCGACGAGCAGCACGAGCACGATCGGCACGACGTAGGGCACGCCGGCGATCTGCACCAGGTCGTTCTGCGACCGGTTGATCGTGAGCAGGTACGTGGCGATCGCGGCGAGCACGACGACCGCCCCGATCTTGATCAGGACGAGCCCGGTGGGCTGCGCGACGAGCCCGAGCTTGCGCCGCGAGACCTGCCGGTTGAGCAGCACCGCGGCGTAGCCGCCCGCACCCACGATGAACAGGATCCAGCTGCCGAGCGTCGACAGGTTGCCGTTGGCCACCGCGTTGATCACGGGGTCGCGCAGGCCCAGCGTGCCGCCGGTGCCGATGAGCTGCAGGATCACGCCCTGCCATGCGATGAACAGTGCCAGCGTCACGACGAACGACGGCATGCCGACCTTCGCGATGAGGAAGCCGGTGACGCAGCCGATGACCACGCCGACGCAGACGGCGAGCAGCATCTCCAGCCACGGGTTCGGCGGGAAGCCGATCACCAGCAGCAGCAGTGCGACCAGCCCGATCCCGGCGCCCCACCAGATCTTGAGCATCACGGCCAGCACGATCGCGACGAGCACGACCGCGGCGAACATCAGGAACACCGGCGTGCCCATGGAGCCGAGCAGGTTGCCGTTGCTGACCAGGTGCAACGCCATGACCGCCGCGGTGAGGCCGGACGCCGTGCCGGCCGCCAGGTCGATCTCACCGGTGAGCAGGACGAACACCAGGCCCATCGCGATGATCGTCTGGCCGGCACCCTGCTGGAGCAGGTTGGCCAGGTTGATCAGGCTCGGGAACGTGTTGTCGGCGAGCACCGTGAACAGGATGAACAGCGCCAGCAGGCCGAGCAGTGCGGGCAGGGAGCCGAGCTCACCGTTGCGCAGGTTCGACACGTAGGAGCTGATGGCCTCGCTGGTGGACTTCGCCGTGGTGTCGATGCCGAAGTCGGCCGAGCGCGTGGACGCGGGTGCGGCCCGCTCGGCAGCGGTGGTGGGCTCGCCATCGGGTGCCGGGGCGGCGGCCGGGGCGGCCTTCTCGAGATCGGGCATCAGACGGTCACGCTTTCGGGTCGCTGCAGGCCGAGATCGCCGGAGCGGCCCGCGGTGATCAGCTCCACGGCCTGGCCGTGGGTGATGCTCTTCGTCGGAACCTCGGCGACCATGCGGCCGAGGTAGAGGGTGGCGATGCGGTCCGACACCTCGAAGACGTCGGCCATGTTGTGGCTGATCAGCACCACGCCGAGGCCCTGCTCCGCGAGGCGGCGGATGAGGTCGAGCACCTGGCGGGTCTGTGCCACGCCGAGTGCCGCGGTCGGCTCGTCGAGCAGCACGACCTTGGAGTCCCAGAGCACGGCCTTCGCGATCGCGACGGTCTGGCGCTGCCCGCCCGACAGCGACGCCACCGGCATCCGGACCGAGGTGACGGTGCGGACCGACAGCGACGCCAGCGTGCGGCGGGCGGCCTGCTCCATGTCCGCCTCGTCGAGCAGCCACGAGCGGCCGCGCTCGCGGCCGAGGAACATGTTCTGGACGATGTCGAGGTTGTCGGCGAGCGCGAGGTCCTGGTACACGACCTCGATGCCGAGCTTCGACGCATCGGTCGGGGCGTTCAGCGTGACGGGCTCGCCGTTGAAGAGCACCTCGCCGCTGTCGATCGGGTGGATGCCCGCCACGCACTTGACCAGCGTGGACTTGCCGGCGCCGTTGTCGCCGACGAGCGCGGTGACCTCGCCGGCCCGCACGGTGAGGTCCACGTCGTGCAGCACCTGGACGGCGCCGAAGCTCTTGTTCACCCCGCGTAGCTGCAGGATCGGTTCGGTCACGATGTCTCCTCCGCGGGAGAAAGTGCGTCGTCGGTCACGATGTCTCCTCCGCGGGAGAAAGTGCGTCGTCGGACATGACTGCGTGCACCTCCGGTGCACGTGTGCGGGTGCCGCCTGCTGGCAGACGGCACCCGCACACGATGGGGTCGGAGTTACTTGATGCCCAGCTCGGTGCACGCAGCCTGGGTGGCGGCGACACAGACCTCGGAGGCCTTGACGGCACCGGCGTCGATCACGGACTTGACCTTGTCCTTGGTGATCAGGACCGGGGTCAGCAGGACCGACGGGACCTTGCGGCTGGCCTTGGTGTCGTCCGAGCTGCCGGTCGCGATCGCGTCGGCGGCGGCCTTGTCACCCTTGGCGAGCGCGGCGGCCAGCTTCGCGGTGGCGTCGGCCTCCTGGTCGATCGGCTTGTACACGGTCATGTACTGGTCGCCGCGCAGGATGGCCTGCAGGCCGTCCGGGGTGGCGTCCTGGCCGGTGACCGGGACCTTGCCGTTGAGGCCGACCTTGGTCAGCACCGTGATGATGGCGCCTGCGAGGCCGTCGTTGGCGGCGGCGACGCCGTCGACCTTGCCGCCGTTGCTGGTGAGGATCTGCTCGAACGTGGTGCCGCCGACCTGGTTGTCCCACTTGGCGATGGCCTGCATCTGCACGAGCTTGAGCGCGCCGCTGTCGAACAGCGGCTTCAGCACGGTCTGCTGGCCGTTGTAGAACAGGGTGGCGTTGTTGTCGGTGGGTGCGCCCTCGATCTGGATGACCTGCGCGCCCGGCTTCGACTTGAGCGCGTCGGCGAGGCCCTGGCCCTGCAGCGCGCCGACCTTCACGTTGTCGAACGAGACGTAGTAGTCGCTCGAACCGCCCAGGTTGAGGCGGTCGTAGTCGATGACCGGGATGCCCTGCGCCTTGGCCTTGGCGGCCACGGCGGCACCGGACTCGCTGCTGATCGAGGCGATGACGAGCACCTTGACGCCGCTGGCGATCATGCCGTCGGCGAGGGTGGAGAACTTCTGCTCGTCGCCCTGCGCGTTCTGGATGTCGGCCTGCAGGCCCGCGGCCGCCATGGCCTTGGTCAGCAGGGGCTTGTCGAAACCCTCCCAGCGGGCCGAGCTGGCCGTCTCCGGGAGGATGACGCCGACCTTCGCACCGGCGGCCGGGGCGGCCGGCGCGGAGCTGCCGGCGGGCGCGCTCGGCGCGGCGGCGTTCTGCCCACAGGCGGCGAGAGCGAGGGACATGCCCAGCCCCGCAACCGCGAGCGCAGTCTTCCTCAAGCGCATGATCGTCTCTCCACATCGTCGGGGTCCCGCGGGGGCGGGGTAAATGTTGTGACCGACAACGTATGACGTGAGGGTGAGTGGCGCCAAGCACACTGGATCGATAAAGGTTCCTTCGTATGGTCACATTTCGGTCACGTGAGCGGGCTTTTGTTGTGCAGACCCCAGTTTGGGCAGTCCCCAATCGGCCATCTGGACGAACCCCGACCCGACACCGGAAGGCGCCCCCGCCGGCCACCCGCGGTTCACCCGCTCGCCACCCGGTACGACGATCGTCAACGGGTGGACTTCCCCGCTCTCCCGCACCTCGCCCACCTCGCCGCCGATCACTCCAGCCTGCACGTGGACGACTCCGACGACGACGACCCCGTGCTCATCGGCCCGGACGGCGCGAAGATCGACACCTGGCGGGAGGGCTACCCGTACGACGAGCGCCTCTCGCGCGCCGAGTACGACCGCGTCAAGCGACTCCTGCAGATCGAGCTGTTGAAGCTGCAGAACTGGATCAAGGAGACCGGCCAGCGGGCCGTCATCCTGTTCGAGGGCCGCGACGCCGCCGGCAAGGGCGGCACGATCAAGCGGTTCATGGAGCACCTCAACCCGCGCGGCGCACGGGTCGTCGCACTGGAGAAGCCCAGCGAGCGCGAGTCCACCCAGTGGTACTTCCAGCGCTACATCTCCCACCTGCCGGCGGCCGGCGAGATCGTGCTGTTCGACCGCAGCTGGTACAACCGCGCCGGCGTGGAGCGCGTCATGGGCTTCGCGGAGGCTCGCGACTACATGGAGTTCCTCCGGGAGGCCCCCGAGCTGGAGCGGATGTTCGTGCGCAGCGGGATCCACCTGGTCAAGCTGTGGTTCTCGGTGTCGCAGAACGAGCAGCGCACGCGGTTCGTGATCCGTCAGGTGGACCCGGTCCGCCAGTGGAAGCTCTCCCCCATGGATCTCGCCTCACTCGACAAGTGGTCGGAGTACACCGAGGCGAAGGAGGCGATGTTCTTCTACACCGACACCGCCGACGCGCCGTGGACGGTGATCAAGAGCAACGACAAGAAGCGCGCCCGCCTCGAGGCGATGCGCCACGTGCTGCGCCTGTTCGACTACCCGGGCAAGGACCTGAGCATCGCCACCGACCCGGATCCGCTCATCGTCGGGCCGGCCGCGTCCCTGTTCGAGTTCGGCGAGCAGCCCGGACATTTTCCGGCGCTGTCGGCGCCGACCGTCCCACCGGGCCCTTCGACACTGTCGTCCACGTCACACCCGGCCTCGCAGCCGGGCCGTGACGAGCCGTCACAGCAGCCCGAAAACGGGGCCTGATCAGCGGCGCGACACGCCGGCACGATCCACTGCGGGTTCACCCGAGCGCCGCGCCGTCACCCGACCGGTGCTGGTTTCGCGCACGGAGCGTTGCACCTTCGGGTATTACTCTGCGTGATGGCCCTCACGTTCGGCCCACGGGATCGCCGTCGCGCGAGCGCAGCCCGACGGCGGCGATCACCGCGGCGATCCCCACCCCCTCGGAGACGTTCGGCAACTGGCCCAGCGCGACGAGGCCGACGACCGTCGCGGTGGCCGGCAGCAGCGCCAGCAGCACGGCGAAACGGGCCCTCCCGACACGGCGCAGCACGACCTGGTCCAGGACGTAGGGCACGACGCTGGACGCCACGCCGACCCCGACCGCCACGAGCACGACAACGGGGTCGGCCAGTGGCGCGAGGCCGGCCGGACCGCCGAGCAGCAGCAGCGGGGAGCACAGCACCGAGGCCACGACGAAGCCCACGGCCAGGTCGTCGAACCCGTTGCCGGCGCTCGCCACCCGCTTCCCCAGCACGATGTAGGCGGCCCACAGCGCCGCGGCCGCGAGGGCCCACAACACCCCCGAAGGGCTCCCTGACCAGCGCACATCCGCAATCAGCGCCACACCGGCGGCGGCCAGCACCACGGCGACGACGTCGCGGGGACGGCGCGAGGACAGCGCCGCGACCGCGACCGGGCCGCAGAACTCGATCGCCACCGCGGTGCCGAGCGGCAGCCGGGCGATCGCCTCGTAGAACGCCACGTTCATCAACGCGGTGGCCAGGCCGAACCCGGCGGCCCGGAGCAGCCGGTCACGGCGCCACGCGGCCCGTCCCGGACGCCGCCACAGGATCAACACGATCGTGGCACCGACAACCCGTAACACGGCCACCACGGACGGCGACAAACGATCAAAGAGACCAACGGCCAGCGCCGCACCGAGATACATCGAGACGGCCCCGATCACGAACAGCGCCGGAGCCGGAACCCGACTCCGCACGCCTGTCGTCACAACTCCATACGGTAATCGGCCGCAAAGTGATGTTCACAAGCCATCCCTTGCGGTGTCACCCGGCGCGCCGCATCATTCACTCGTAGTCAACTGAATCTGCGGTGACACCGAGGCGTCGAGGCGGCAACTCGCCGAAGGCCCACGGACGTCGATTCCGGTGCCGGACGTGATGATGGTCGCGTCGGACCCCGGGAACATCGCAGGGGTGCTGTACGTCTGGGAAGAGTGGGCGCACCGCGCAAGCGGTCGTCACAGCAAGTGGCTCCGGGGCTTACCCGGAACCGCGACGGAGGGAGACCGCTATGCAGCCAGGAACCCTGACCCGGCCCGAGTTGACCCTTGCAGACCGCTGTGACCGATGCGGGGCTGCAGCCAAGGTTCGCGCGGTACTCCCCTCGGGTGGTGAGTTGCTCTTTTGCGGCCACCACGCCAAGGCGCACGCCGACAAGCTCCGCGAAGTGCAGGCCGAGGTCCAGTAACCACGACGATGCGATCACAGGGCGGGAACCGGTGTGGTTCCCGCCCTGTCGCATGTCCGGGGTGCGCGGGCCCTAGCGCCAGGAGCGCAGGGTGGCGATCCGCTCCTCGAGCTGCTCGATGCTCGCCATCGCCGTGGGCGGTCCGCCGCACTTGGCCCGCAGCTCGGCGTGGATCTTGCCGTGCGGCTTGTTGGTGCGGTGGTTGTGCAGCGCCACGAGCGTGTTGAGCTCCTTGCGGAGCTTGTTGATCTGCTCGCGCACCGACAGCTGCACCCGCTCGACGGGCGGCGCGACCACGGGCGGCGCCGCGGCGGCGCTCTTGCGCTGTGAGCGCGAGAGCCACTCCTTCTGGCGCTGGCTCAGCAGCGTGCGCACCTGGTCGGGCTCCAGCAGCCCGGGCAGGCCCAGGTAGTCCTCCTCGTCGGCGGAGAACGACGTGCCCTCGTAGATGAGCTGGTCGAGCTCGGCGTGGGCCTCCAGCGCGGTGAAGGCCTTCTCGTCCTCCCCCGGCTCGTCCTCCTGCCGGTTGGCCTGGGCGAGCAGCTCGTCGTCCCACTGCTCGTCGGCGCGGTGCGGCTTGCCCAGCACGTGGTCGCGCTGGGCCTCCAGCTCGCTCGCGAGCCCCAGCAGCACCGGGACGCTCGGCACGAACACCGACGCCGTCTCCCCCGGGCGTCGCGACCGCACGAACCGGCCGACGGCCTGGGCGAAGAACAGCGGCGTCGACGCGCTGGTGGCGTAGACCCCCACGGTGAGCCGCGGGACGTCGACGCCCTCGGACACCATCCGGACGGCCACCATCCAGCGGTCCTCGGACTCGGAGAAGCGCTGGATCCGCGCCGAGGCTCCCTGCTCGTCGGACAGGACGATGACGGGGGCGGTACCTGTCACTTCGGTGAGGATCGCCGCATAGGCCCGTGCGGTGGTCTGATCGGTGGCGATCACCAGCCCACCGGCGTCGGGCATGCCGCCGTTGCGGTGCCCCGTCAGGCGCCGGTCGGCCGCCTCCAGCACCGCCGGGATCCACTCGCCGCCGGGGTCGAGCGCGGTGCGCCAGGCGCGGGCGGTCTGCTCGGCCGTGAGCGGCTCACCCAGCCGGGCGGTGATCTCCTCACCCGCGCTGGTGCGCCAGCTGGAGACGCCCGAGTAGGCCAGGAACACCACGGGCCGCACGACGCCGTCGGCCAGCGCCTCGGCGTAGCCGTAGTTGTGGTCGGCCCGGCTGCGCAGCGCCCCCTCGGCGTCGGGCAGGTAGTCGATGAACGGGATCGGGTTGTCGTCGCTGCGGAACGGCGTGCCGGTGAGCGTCAGCCGCCGGGTGGCGGGCTCGAAGGCCTCCTTGACCGCGTCGCCCCAGGACCGGGCGTCGCCGGTGTGGTGGACCTCGTCGAGTATCACCAGCGTGCGCCGGTTCTCGGTGCGGGCGCGGTGCAGCAGCGGGTGGGCCGCGATGCCGGCGTAGGTGACGGCGATGCCGGTGTAGTCCGACGACGTGGCGCCCGTGGAGTTGCGGAAGTCGGGGTCGATCGCGATCCCGACCGCGGCGGCCGCCGCCGACCACTGGTGCTTGAGGTGCTCGGTGGGGGTGACGATCGTGATGTTGCTGATCACGCGGTCGGCCAGCAGCTCGGCGGCCACCCGCAGCGCGAACGTCGTCTTGCCGGCGCCGGGCGTGGCGACCGCGAGGAAGTCGCGGGGCGCCGCGGCCAGGTAGCGGGCCAGCGCGCTGCGCTGCCACGCTCGCAGCGGACGTGCCGACGGAGCGATCTGCTGGGCCTGGGACACGCAACTCCCTGACATCTCGACGGCAGATGATCGGCCCTGCTCGGGCACCCGCCTCGGTGCGGGGCCCCTGGCAGCCATCCGGTGCTCGGCGTTCTCGGGGCGTCGGCCAGAGTAACCGGGACGCCTCAGCCGACGCGTCATGACCCGCCCGGCCCGCCGCGCGTCCACCATGCGTGGACCTTCCTGGGCGGGGAGCATCCTGGAGAGGCGATGACCCCCACCGAGCCCGCGTCCTCCGCAGCGACCGCCGGACCGGCGTCCCCACCCCGGCGCCCACCCCGGCGCGCCACGCTGGGCCGCGCCGATCTCGGCCGCGTCGCGCGGCGGACGCTGGGCAAGGCCTGGGACGACGACATCTTCTCCCACTCCGCGCAGGCCGCGTTCTGGCAGGCGCTCTCGCTCCCGCCACTGTTCCTGGGCCTGCTGGGGGCGCTGGGCTTCGTCGGGGGCTGGTTCGGGCCCGAGACGGTCACCACCGTGGAGACCGGCATCATCGGGTTCGCCCGGCGGGTGTTCACCTCCGACGTCGTGGACCAGATCATCGCGCCGACCGCGCAGAGCATCCTCACCACCGGGCGCGCCGACGTGGTGTCGATCGGGTTCGTGATCTCGCTGTGGGCCGGGTCGTCCGCGGTGGCCTCGATCATCGACTCGATCACCGACGCCCATGGCCAGAAGCTCGTGCGCCACCCGGTGTGGCAGCGGATCTTCTCGCTGCTGGTCTACCTGCTGGCGCTCGTGGTGGCCGTGTTCACGCTGCCGATCATCGCGCTGGGGCCCGACCTGCTGCCCGACGTCCTGCCGGCCGCGTGGCGACCGGCCGCGGTGCAGGCCATGGCGTCGTTCTACTACCCGGGCACCGGGCTGCTGCTGGTGGTCGTCCTCACGGCGCTCTACAAGGTGGCGCTGCCGCTGAGCCTGCCGTGGCGGCGGCTGCTGCCGGGCGCGCTGCTCGCGATGGTCGTGTTCATCGCCTCCACCACCGGCCTGCGCTTCTACATCGCGGTGCTGATCAGCTCGGGCTACACCTACGGCGCGCTCGCCACCCCGATCGCGTTCCTGCTCTTCGCGTTCCTGCTCGGGCTCTCGATCGTGCTGGGCGCCCACCTCAACAACGCGATCCAGGAGGTGTGGCCGCGGCCGCTGCCCGAGCAGCGCCGATGGCAGCGCTGGTGGCCACCCCACGAGGAGGCGCCCCCGGCCGCGGATTCACCCGCTCCGGATTTGCCAGCACCCACCGCCACCACCCAAGCTGATCCCGGCCAGAGCGTTCGGGTAGCACCCGCCGTCGAGAAGGAGCCAACGTGACCCACTCGACCTCCGAGAGCACGGGAGCCGACGCCGACGTCGCCACCGGCCTGGACATGCTGCTCACCGACGGTGCGCTCGGCCCGCTGCGCCGGATGCTGCCCGCCCTGCCCGCGCTGCGCACGGTGGCGGCGCTGGCCGGCAGCCCGGTCACGGTCGCGCGCCGCACGGCCGGTCTCGCCACCGAGCTGGCGCGGATCGCGGTGGGCCGCTCGGCGGTCGCCCCGAACCCGAAGGACAAGCGCTACGCCGCGCCTGCCTGGTCGAGCAACCCGGTGCTGCGCAGGCTCGTGCAGGCCCATCTCGCGGCCAGCACCACCGTCACCGACCTCGTGGCCGACGCAGAGCTCGACTGGGCCGACCACGAGCGGGTCATGTTCGCCGTCGGCAACATCGCCGACGCGCTCGCACCGAGCAACAGCCTGCTCAACCCGGTGGCGCTGCAGGCGGCGCGCGACACCCGCGGCGCGAGCCTGGTGCGCGGCACGAAACGGCTGATCGACGACATGTCCGCACCGCCGCGGGTGCCGTCGATGGTGGAGCCCGACGCGTTCACCGTGGGCGTCGACATGGCCGCGACGCCGGGTGCCGTGGTGCTGCGCACGCCGGTCTTCGAGCTGATCCAGTACCTGCCCCAGACCGAGCAGGTGCGCGAGCTCCCGGTGCTGGTGGTGCCGCCCACGATCAACAAGTTCTACGTGGCCGACCTCGCCCCCGGACGCAGCATCGTCGAGAACCTCGTCCGCGGCGGCCAGCAGGTGTTCCTGATGTCGTGGCGCAACCCGGGCGCCGAGCACGCCCACTGGGACCTCGACACCTACGGCCAGGCCATCCTCGACGCGATGAGCGCGTGCGAGCGGATCACCCGCACGCCGTCCACGGCGCTGATGGGCTTCTGCTCCGGCGGGATGATCACCTCGATGCTGCTGGGCCACCTCGCCGCCACCGACGAGCTGCACCGGGTGGCGTCGATGACGTTCGCCGTCACCGTGCTCGACCAGGAGAAGGCCGGCACCACCGGCGCGCTGATGGACCCGGAGACCGCGCGCGCCGCCGTAGCGGCGTCGGCGAAGAAGGGCTACCTCGACGGGCGCACGCTGGCCGAGGTCTTCGCCTGGCTGCGGCCCAACGACCTGATCTGGAACTACTGGGTCTCCAGCTACCTGCGCGGCGAGCCGCCCAAGGCGTTCGACATCCTGTTCTGGAACGCCGACACCACCCGCATGACGGCCGGGCTGCACCGCGACTTCATCGACGTCGCCCTGCGCAACGCGCTGGTCACCCCGGGCGAGGCCACGATGCTCGGCACGCCCGTCGACCTCTCGAAGGTCGACACCGACACCTACGTGATCGCCGGCATCGCCGATCACCTGTGCGCCTGGCAGTCCTGCTACCGCACCACGCAGCTGCTGGGCGGGTCCAGCAGGTTCGTGCTCTCCACCAGCGGCCACATCGCATCGATGGTGAACCCGCCGGGCAATCCGAAGGCGAGCTTCCGGGTCGGGCCCACCACACCCGCCGATCCCGAGCGCTGGCTGGCCGCTGCGGCCACGGAGAAGGGCTCGTGGTGGCCCGATCACCTGAGCTGGCTCAGCACGCGCAGCGGCGCACTGCGCGACGCTCCGCCGGAGCTCGGTGGGCGGGGGCTGCACGCGATCACCCCGGCGCCCGGCGACTACGTGCTGGCCCGATGACGGGCACGGGCATCGCCGCCGAGGAGTTCGAGCTCACCGTCCGGCGGCGCCGGCTGCGTGTGTCGGTGCGCCGGGCGTCCGGCGCCGGGCCGTCGCGCACCCCGTTGGTGCTGCTCAACGGCATCGGGGCCCCGCTGGAGCTGCTGCAGCCGTTCGTCGACCAGCTGCCACCCGGGCTCGAGGTGATCCGGTTCGACGTGCCCGGCATCGGCGGGTCGCCCATACCGGTGGTGCCCTACCACATGTCGACGTTCGCGTCGGTCGTCGGCACGCTGGTGGAGCGGCTGGGCTACGAGCGCGTGGACGTCATGGGGTTCTCCTGGGGCGGCGGGCTCGCCCAGCAGTTCGCGGTGACGCAGCGGCGCCGCTGCCGCAAGGTGGTGCTGGCCGCCACCGGCATGGGCTCGCTCATGGTGCCCGCCCGCCCGTCGGTGCTGGCGAAGATGCTGACCCCGCGGCGACACCGCGACGCCGCCTACGCCACCACGATCGCCGGGCAGATCTACGGCGGCACGATGCGCGAGCACCCCGAGCGGGCCGCTGCGGTGCTGCACAACTACTCGCGGCGGGGCCCGCAGCGCGGCTACTACTACCAGCTGCTGGCGGGCGCCGGCTGGAGCAGCCTGCCCGCGCTGGGCCTCATCCGCCGTCCCACCCTCATCCTCGCGGGCGACGACGACCCGATCATCCCGCTGGTCAATGCCAAGATCATGGCGCGCGGGATCCCGGGGGCCCGGCTACACGTCTACCGCGGCGGGCACCTAGCGCTCCTGACGGAGGCTGTCGAGCTCGCGCCGGTCGTCGACCGCTTCCTCCTCGCCTGAGCAGTCGGGGCAGGGATAGTCGACGCACTCCGCGCCGTGGGACACCATCGGTGCGGCGGCGACGGCGAGCCGGAACGAGGACTGCCTGCTGGACTTCATGGTGTGCATCTCGACGATGTCGACACCCGCGTCGGCGAAGCTGCCGCGGAACTCGTCCTCGTAGGTGACGCGCCCGAACTCGATGGTGGTGAAGTGGCGGATCAGCGGCTTGAGCCGCTCCCGCACCGGTGACCGGTGGTGGTGGAACGTCTGCGTGGCGAACACGCTGCCGCCCGGTGTGAGCAGCTTCGCGACGTGCGCGATGGCCCCCGCCGGATCGGGCAGCAGCATCAGGCTGGCCGAGAAGTAGACGGCGTCGTACGGGCCGTCGGTGTGGTCGTACACCGACGCCAGCTTCGCCGCGACCCGGCCGCTGAGCCCGGCCCTGGCGAGGTTGCGGTGGCAGCGCTGCAGGTAGTCGGCGTCGATGTCGAGGCCGTCGATGCGCAGCTCGCGCTCCCGCACGAGGTCGGCGCAGCCGGCCAGCGCCGCTCCGGTGCCGATGCCGACGTCGAGCAGGCGGGCCCGCTCGGGCAGCCGGCCCAGCACCTCGCGGTACCAGCCGGTGGTCATCCCGGCCACGAGTCGGTCGTACGCCCAGCCACGAACGGCGCGGCGGGCTGAGTGTGATGCCGGGTGTGATGCTGGGTGTGCTGCGGTGGCGTTCAGCCCTGACCGTCCTCAGTCCTTGCCGGGGCGCAGCGACTCGTAGATCTTCTTGCAATCCGGGCAGACCGGCGAACCGGGCTTGGGCGAGCGGGTGACCGGGAAGGTCTCGCCGCACAAGGCCTGCACCATGTTGCCGAGCACTGCGCTCTCGGCGATCTTGTTCTTCTTGACGTAGTGGAACATCTTGGGCTCGTCGGTGCCCGTTGAGTCGGTGCCCTCGGGGCGGGTCTCGACGTCGGGCAGCACCTGGGTGGCCATGGATACATGATACGTCCCCCGTCCCGGGCCGCAGGTAGGCTGCTGCCACCATGATCGCTGCACCGCCTGCCGGCCCCGTCCGGACGTCCCCCGAGGTCGCCGAGGCGCTCGCCGCGGGGCGCGCCGTCGTCGCGCTCGAGAGCACGCTGCTCGCCCACGGGCTGCCCGCACCCCAGAACCGCGCCGCCGCCGACGAGCTGGAGGCCGCCGTGCGTGCCCACGGCGCCGTCCCGGCCACCGTCGCCGTGCTCGACGGCGTCCCCAAGGTCGGGCTGTCGGCCGCCGAGCTCGATCGCGTGTGCGGTGATGACCTGGTCAAGCTGTCCGTGCGTGACCTGGGTGTCGCCGTCGGGCTCGGCCGCGACGGCGCCACCACGGTGGCCGCGACGGCCGCGCTCGCGCGCATCGCCGGGGTGGAGCTGTTCGCCACCGGCGGCCTCGGCGGGGTGCACCGCGGGGCCCGCGACACCTGGGACGTCTCGGCCGACCTGGCCGGGCTCGCCGCCACCGCCGTGCTCGTCGTCTGCTCGGGGGTCAAGTCGATCCTCGACGTCGCCGCCACGCTCGAGGTGCTCGAGACCGAGTCCGTCCCCGTGCTCGGTTACGGCACCGACTCCTTCCCCGGTTTCTACCGCCGTGATTCCGGACACGCCGTGCCGTGGCGCGTCGACTCGCCCGCCGAGGTGGCCGCCGTGTGGCGGGCCCACCGGTCGCTCGGCGGGGTCGCCGGGGCCGTGCTGGCCCAGCCCGTCCCGGCCGCCGACGAGCTCGACGCGGCACTGCACGACCGGCTGCTCGCCGAGGGGCTCATGCTGCTCGCGGAGCGCGGCATCACCGGCAAGGACGTCACCCCCGCGCTGCTCGAGCACTTCCACGCCGGCAGCGGGGGTGCCAGCCTGCACACCAACCTCGCGCTGGTGAAGGCCAACGTCGTGCTCGCGGCACAGGTGGCCGTCGCGCTGGCGTCGTGACCGGGCGCGTGCTCGTCGTCGGTGACGTGGCCGCCGACGTCCTCGTCACCCCGCTGGCGACACCTGTGCCGGGTGCCGATGTGCGCGCCCGGATCCGCACGACGGCGGGGGGTGCGGGGGCCAACACCGCGGCCTGGCTGGCACACCTGGGCGCGACCGTCACGCTCGTGGCCAGGGTCGGTGACGACGCGGCCGGGCGCGGCGCCGCCGCCGAGCTCGCGGCCGCCGGCATCGACACCGCGCTGGCCGTCGACCCGCAGCACCCCACCTGCACGGTCGTGGCGCTGCTGCACGACGGCGACCGCACGCTGCTCTCGGACCGGGGTGCGGCCGCGTACCTGTCCCCCGCCGATCTCCCCGACCCGGCGGGCGCCACCCACCTGCACCTGTCGGGCTACGTGCTGCTCGACGCGTCGTCGCGGCCGGCGGGGATCGCGGCACTCGCGGCGGCCCGCGCGGCCGGGCTCAGCACGTCGGTCGATCCGCAGGTCGCGCCGGCGCTGGGCCCGGCGTTCCTCGACCTGGTGCGCGGCGTCGACCTGCTGCTGCCCAACGCGGCGGAGCTGGCCGCGCTCGGCGGGATCGCGGCCGTCCGACGGTCGGTCGGTGCCGTGGCCAGCACGGCCGCGGGTGGCGTCGCCACCTGGCAGGACGGAGCCGGGACGTGGAACGTCGCGGCCCCCGCCGTCGAGGTGGTGGATGCGACGGGCGCCGGCGACGCGTTCAACGCCGGGGTGCTGCTGGCCCGGCTGCGCGGCGCGGACCCCGAGGCCGCGCTGCGGGCAGGGTGCGCCGCAGGAGCAGCGGCGGTGAGCGCACTGGGCGCGCGCCCGTCACCCTCGGCAACCCCCACCCCGTCGAGAACGACGTTGTCGTGATCAAATAGCCCTTTTGATCATGATAGGTGCGTTCTCGACGGTTGGAGGGTCAGCCGTCGATCACCGGGTGTGACCGGGATTCGAGCTGCGGGCGGTCTCCCTTGTAGCGGTTGGGGTCCTCGGACTTCTTCGGCAGCCGGTCGTTGGCGATGAGCACGGCCATCCACGGCAGCGGGATGGACAGCACCAGGAACGTCACGGCCAGCCACGGCGTCTGGTAGCAGATCGCGGCCAGGATCATCAGCGGGATGCGGAGCCCCATCATGATCTTGTAGCGGCGCTTGCGGGTGGCCAGCTCGTCCTCGTACGAGCGGGGTGCATCCGTGATCAGTACCGGATCCACGGGACGCTCGGCCTCTGTCACGGAAACTCCTCGCTGGCGCGATCGCGGCGCCTACCCAGCGTCCCGGGGACGACCTGCACCCGCCCGGGAACCGCCTCGCGCCTCATGGTGCCACCCGCCGGTCGCCACCGCGCGCCGGGTTCGGGCCACGTCCTCAGTGCGGGGCGGCGTTGCGGTGCAGCGCGACGTCGCCCACCACACCCTCGGACACGACGTCGAGCAGCCGGATCGTGAGATCCCCGGTGACGCTGTAGCGCACGAGCCGGCCCTCGCGGTGGGCGGCGACCATGCCGTGGGCGCGCAGCAGCCGCAGCGCGTGCGACACGGCGCTGTCGCTCATACCGACGGCGAAGGCCAGGTCGGAGACGCACAGGTTGCCGGCATGGTGCAGCGCCAGCAGCAGCGAGAGCCGGTTGGCGTCGCCGAGCGCGTCGAGCACCGCGGCGGCATGCTGCACCTGCGCGCCGTCGGCGAGGACGGCCGTGGCGTCGCACACCTGATCGGCGTCGATGATCCGCATGTCGCGGCGGGCCGTGGGGACCTGGTGCACAGAACGAGCTTATCCCTTGCCGGCCGCGGCTTCCTTGGCTGCGGCCTTGGCCGCCTGTTTGAACGCGCGGACCTTGCCCAGCGACTCCGGATCCACGACGTCGGCCACCGACTTGTAGACGCCGTCGACCCCGTAGCCACCCGCGGCCTCGCGCCAGCCGGTGGGGGTGACACCGCGCTGCTTGCCCAGCAGGGCGGTGAAGATCTGCGCCTTCTGCGGTCCGTAGCCCGGCAGCGCGACGAGCCGGGCGTAGAGCTCCCGGCCCTCGACGACATCGCGCCAGATCGTGGTGACGTCGCCGTCGTACTGCTCGACGATCGCGGCGCACAGCGTCTGCACCCGGCCGGCCATCGACTTCGGGTAGCGGTGCAGCGCCCGCGGCGTCGCGAAGATCGTGATGAGCGCGTCGGTGTCGTACCCGGCGATCTCGCGGGCGTCGAGGTGATCGCGGCCCAGCCTGCGGGCGAGCTCCGAGGGCGCCCAGAACGCGTGCTCCATCGGCACCTGCTGGTCGAGCAGCATCCCGATGAGCAGCGCGAGGGGATCGCGGTCGAGCAGCGCGTCGGCCTCGGCGTCCTGCGCGAGCGCCAGTGTCCTCGTCATGCCGGCCTCCCTGGTCATGGCCTGATACTGGCACGGCGCCGCGACCGCCACACATGACTCCACCCGCTCCGCGCCGGCCAGGCCCCTCCCAGCGCGAGAACTGCCCCGGCCGTGGTGACGACGATGCCCGTGAACACCCGCTTTCCCGCGGCCTGGCGGATCACGGTGGCCGGGTGCATCGGGTCGTAGACCAGCTCGACGGTGGCCCCGGTGGGCTCGGTGCCGCCCCCGGTGAACGTGTGGCGGGTGCCGTCGACCGCCTGGAACGCGATGGTGAGCTCGGTGTTCCCACTATCCCCAGCTGCCGTCGCGCCCCACTCGTGACGATCGACCACCGTGCCCACGGCCACGACGCCGCGCTCGTCGAGCACCGCACCCTCGCCGATGATGGTGATCCCCCAGAGCAGGACGGCTCCCGAGACCGCCACCCACCCCACGACCCGCGCGACAGCGGCCAGGCCCGGCTCGACCCGCCACCACCACGACTCCCATCTCCCCACGGGATCGATCGTGGCAGGTCCCCCCGACATTCGTGGCCCCCTGCATTCCTGGCCCCCTGCCGACCGCCCACACCCGGCGCGGCACGATCATCGGATGCTGCCCAACCTGTCCCCCGCCTCCGCGGATGCGCTGCGCACGGCGTTGCAGCGGGTCGGCTACACCACCGACGGGGTCCGCGAGCTGCTCGGACCCGGCGCGCACAGCGCGCTCGCCCGCGACGAGGTCGTGCCGGCACTGCGCGCCGCGGCAGGCCCGGACGACCTCGCCGTGCTCGTGCGGCTGCTGCTGCTCGGCACCACCGAGCCCGACGCCGCCGTGACCGCCGTCCTCGCCCCGCTGACGCCTGCCGCCGCCGCGGAGGCCGGCCTGCTGCGCCGCGACGGCGACGGCTGGCGCGCCGCGCTGGACCTGCGGCCCTACGGCGACGACTCCGACGGCACCGAGAAGGCGGAGTGGTGGGTGCTCTCGGACCTCGACCTGCGCCGCCAGGACCGCGACCACGTCACCGGCGTGGGGGCGGCGTCGCTGACGCTGGCCGCCGCCACCGTCCGGCGCCCGGTGGGCACGCTGCTCGACCTCGGCACCGGCTGCGGTGTGCAGGCCCTGCACGCCGGCCGCCACGCCGCGCGCGTCACCGGCACCGACCTGGCGCCGCGCGCGCTGGCGCTGGCCCGCTCCACGTTCGCCCTCAACGGGCTCGACGTCGAGCTGCTGGAGGGGCCGTGGCTGGAGCCGGTGGCCGGGCGCCGGTTCGACCAGATCGTGTCCAACCCGCCGTTCGTGCCGGGGCCGCCGCGCATCGACTACGTCTACCGCGACTCCGGGCAGGGTGGCGACGACGCGCTCGGCGCGCTCATCCGTGACCTGCCCGGCCACCTGGAGCCCGGTGGGGTGGCCCAGCTGCTCGGGTCCTGGCTGCACGTCGAGGGCGAGGACTGGCCGGACCGGGTGCGTTCCTGGCTCCCCGACGGCGTCGACGCCTGGATCCTGCAGCGCGAGGTCGCCGACCCGGCACTGCACGTGGGCACCTGGCAGCGCGACGCCGGGCTCGACCTCGCCTCCCCCACGGCGCGCGAGCAGGCCGGGGGCTGGTTGGACTGGCTGGAGCGCGAGCGCGTCGAGGGCATCGGCTTCGGCCTGATCACGCTGCGCCGCACCGGCGGCGCACCCACCGTCGTCTTCGAGGACATGGCGGGCGCTGTGGACGACCCGCTCGGGCTCGAGGCGCAGGGCTGGCTCGACCGGGTGGAATGGCTGCGCGCCCATGCCGCCGACGAGGCGCTGCTGGGCGCGCGGCTCGCCGTCGGGCCGCAGGTGGTGCTGGAGCGCTACGCCGAGCCCGGCACGGGTGACGACATCGGCTGGACCGAGGTCGGCGCCGCCGTCGCCCGGCTGGACGGGCCCCGCTGGCGCCACGAGATCGACGAGCCCGCTGTGGCGCTGCTGGCCGGCTGCCGCGGTGATCTCGCGCTGGGCGAGCTGGTGGAGCTGCTGTCGTTCGCCCACGACCGCCCCGCCGACGAGCTGGTGGCCGCGACGCTGCCCGCGGTGCGCGAGTTCGTGCGCCACGGCCTGCTGGTGCCGGTGCCGTGAGGGCCGTCGCGGCGCGGGTGACGCGCGCCTCGGTGCGGGTGGGCGGCGAGGTCGTGGGCGCGATCGACGGGCCGGGCCTGCTGGTGCTGCTCGGGGTGCACCGCGACGATCCGGCCGAGGCCGCGGCCACGATGGCCCGCAGGCTCCACGAGCTGCGCATCCTCGACGGTGAGCGCTCCTGCGCCGACCTCGGTGCACCGCTGCTCGTCGTCAGCCAGTTCACGCTCTACGGCGACGCCCGCAAGGGCCGCCGCCCGACGTGGTCCGCGGCCGCCCCGCCCGAGCAGGCCGCCCCGATCGTCGAGGCCGTGGTGGCGGCACTGCGCGAGCGTGGTGCCACCGTCGAGACCGGGGTCTTCCGGGCCCGGATGGAGGTGGAGTCGGTGAACGACGGTCCCTTCACCGTGATCATCGACGTGTGAGGGCACCGGCACGCGAAAGCCCCGTCCGAACGTGCCGGACGGGGCTTGCGCCTACTCCTGCGGGGAACCGCGGGTCAGCTCTTCGGCGTGGCCTTGGCGGCGCGGGTGGTGGCCGCGGTGGCCTTGCCCACGACCGACTCGGCGGCCTTGCTGACGCTCTCGCCGGCCGCGACGGTCTGCGCGGTGACGGTCTGCGTGGCCTTCTGAGCGGCCTGGGCGGCCTGCTCGGTGGCGGACTCGGTGGCCTTGGCCACCTGCTCCGTCACGGACTCGGCGGCCTGCGTGCCGGCGGCGAGCACCGTCTGCGCGAACTTGCGCTGGTTGTCGAGCACCTGCTGCGCGAAGTCGAAGTAGCGCTCCACGAACACGCCGGCGTCGGGCAGCGTGGAGTGCGGGGTCGCGAAGTTGCCCGCGACGCTCTGCACCGTGTCGGCCCACGTGCGGACAGCGGAGGTGACCGCTTCCTGGGTGCGGTTGGCGATGTCGGCGAACTGGTCGGTAGCTGCAGTCATCGGTTCGTCCCTCCTGGGATCGGATCAGCTCCTCGGGGTGGGGAACCTGCTACCCATACTGCGCACTGCCGTTAAGTATGTCAAGCAACGATGGTGTGTGCTCAGGCACTCGCGACGTAGCTGCGGTACACGGCCAGCAGCGCCGTGCGCTGCTCGGGACTGAGCCGCGGATCGGCCCGGATGGCGTCCTCGGTGCCGGTGACGGGCTCGGCGACGGGCGCGGAGTCCGTGGCGCCGGTGGCCCAGCCGCCCTGCTTGAGCAGCTGCTCTGTGGACAGCTGCAGCGCGTCGGCGATGGAGTGCAGCACCTTGAGCGAGGGCTGGTGCAGCCCCCGCTCCACCTGGCTCAGGTAGGCGTTGGACACGCTCGTCATCGAGGCCATCTCGCGCAGCGACAGCTTGGCCAGCTGCCGCTGCGCGCGGATGAAGTCGCCGAGCGCGTTGAACTGTGCCGACCAGCCTGCGGTGGTCACGGGGTCTTCCGGTCGCGCACTCATGTGCCCATCATCGCGCCTCACCGCACCGGCGAGCCACCCAACACCCGGCCGGCACTCAGCTGCCCAGCACGTAGCTTCCGGGTGCGTCCTGGAGTCCCGGATGGGCGGCGCTGCCGATCGCGCGTGCCGGCACCTGCTCGCCCGCCCGCTCCGCGATCCACGGCGTCCAGTCCTCCCACCAGCTCGTCCGGTGCTCGGCGGCGTCGTCGCGCCACCGCTGCGAGTCGGCACCCAGCGCGCCGACCGGGCCCGTCCAGTGCCGCGACTTCGACGAGGGCGGGTTGACGACACCGGCGATGTGCCCGGAGTTCGACAGCACGAACCGCACGTCGCCGCCCAGGTGCGTGGCGCCCTGGTAGGAGGAGCGCCACGGCGCGATGTGGTCGGCCTCGGCACTGATCACGTAGGCGTCCTGGCGCACGGCGGCGAGGTCGAGGCGCTCACCGGCGAGCTCCATCTTGCCCTCGGCGAGCTGGTTCTCCTGGTAGCAGGTGCGCAGGTACTCGGCCTGCATGGCCGCCGGCATCCGCGTCGAGTCGGCGTTCCAGCTGAGGATGTCGAAGGCGGCGGGGTCCTCCCCCAGCAGCCAGTCGTTGATGACGTAGTTCCACAGCAGGTCGCTGGGTCGCAGCATGTCGAAGGTGGTCTTCATGCTCTCCGCGGGCAGGTAGCCGGTGCGGCGCATGCTGCGCTCGAGCCGCCCCACCGTCTTGTCGTCGATGAAGACGCCCAGCAGGCCCGGCTCGGTGAAGTCGAGCAGCGTGTTCATCAGCGTGATCGATCCGATGCGACCGTCGTTGCGGGCCGCCGACCAGGCCGCCGCGGCCGTGGCCAGCGTGCCGCCGAGGCACAGGCCAGCGACGTTGACCTGTGGCGCGCCGGTGATCTCCTGCACCACGTCCAGCGCGGCGAGCGGGCCCTCGCGCAGGTAGTCGCTCATGGTGACGTCACGCAGGGACTCGTCGGGATTCCGGTAGCTGATCATGAAGACGGTGTGGCCGTGCGCGACCGCCCACTCCACGAGGCTCTTCCCCGGCGCAAGATCCATGATGTAGTACTTGTTGATCCACGGCGGCGAGAGCAGCAGCGGCGTCGCGTGCACGGTCTCGGTCTGCGGCGCGTACTGGATCAGCTCGATGAGCCGGTTGCGGTAGACCACCGTGCCCGGTGTGGTCGCGAGGTCGCGGCCGGGCACGAACTGGCCGGGCGTGGTCTGGCGCGGCAGGCCCTTGTTCGTCACCGCATCACGCAGCGCGTTGCGCGCACCGCGGACCAGGCTCAGCCCGCCGGTCTGCAGCGCCTTCGTGAGCATCGTCGGGTTGGACCACGGGAAGTTGACGGGCGCGGTGGCCGCGACCGCCTGCTGGACCAGGAAATCGATCTTGCGCCGGGCCGTCGGCGAGAGCTCCAGCCCCGACGCGACGGCCTGCAGCTGCTCGCTGAAGAGCGTGTGCTCCTGGCGGAGCAGGTAGTAGAGGGCGTTGCCCTCCCACGCCGGATCGGCGTAGCGGCGGTCCTTGTCCGGCACCGTGGCCGGTCCGGCGCTGTGGCCGCCCAGCCCGCGCTGCACCGCGGCGAGCGTCGCGCGGCTCGAGCTCGCGGCGAGCGCGGAGGCCGCCCTGGCCACTGGGAGAGGGTGGCGCGCCAGCGCCTTGGCAGCCTCGCCGAGAGCGCCGGCGAACCCGATCGGGTCCACGGCGGCAGCGAAGCCTTCGGGATCGAGCATCTCGCGCACCGTGCTTGTTGCCTGTCGCACCTGCGCGGCAGGGCCACTCGGACGGGTCACGTCGTCGCCTCCTGAAGGGGTTCCGGGTTCGGATGAGTACCCATGGTGACGGTGTACTCACCGGTAGGCAGCGTGGCCCGCACCAGGTCACGTGAGTGCCCGGTCACGTCCCCATCTTGCTTGACATGCCGAGCAGAAGTTACCGTTGAGTAGTACGGCACTGCCGCCGTACCCGCAGGGAGGAGCCGGTCGTGACCACTGGGGAATCCGGACCGACGATCACCGACGCCATGCAGCACCTCACGGCCTACAACGCCGCCGCAGGCGCGCGGTCGATCGCCGAGGTCACCCGCGCCGCAGGTACGGCTTGGGTCGACGCGCTGACGGGGGCCGTGCCGCCTGCCGGCCTCGCCACCAGGGGCCTGCTCTGGTGGACCACCATGGCCGACCGGCGCGCACCGCAGTGGCACCTGCCCAACGAGATCGTCCTGACCACGGCGTTCGCGCACCTGCGTGATTTCTCACCCGCGACGGCGGACCCGGACCTCATCCCCACCCTGGTGCTGCCCCCGCAGGCCGGGCACTCCAGCCACGTCATCGACTTCGCGCCGGGCCAGAGCCAGCTCGAGACGATCGCCGCCGCCGGGCTCGACCGGCTCTACGCGCTGGAGTGGCGCCCGGCCACCACCGCCACCCGCGGCGTGACGATCACCGACTACCTCGACGTGATCGACCGTTCGATCCGCCGGATGGGCGGGCGCGCCAACCTGGTCGGCGACTGCCAGGGTGGCTGGCTGGCCGCGATCTACGCCGCACTGCACCCTGAGCGCGTGCACACGCTCACGCTCGCCGGGGCGCCGATCGACTTCCACGCCGGCGAGTCGGTGATCGCCTCGTCCACCCGTGCGCTGGGCGGGTTGTTCGGCCTCGCCCCCTACCGCGCGATCGTGGCGCTCGGCGGCGGCAACATGCCCGGGTCGGCGCCGCTGGCCAACTTCATCGCGATCCAGCCGCAGTCCGAGATCGGCCGGCAGCTGGACCTGCTCAACAACATCACCGACGACGCGCACGTGGCGCGCTACCGGGTGTTCGAGGACTGGTTCAAACACACCCAGGACATCCCCGGCGCCTTCTACCTGTGGCTCGTGGAGCACCTGTTCCAGCGCAACGAGCTCATCGCGGGTGACCTCGTGATCGCAGGTCGGCGCGCCGACCTGCGGGCCATCACCTGCCCGCTGTTCCTGCTGGCGGGCTCCACCGACCACATCACACCGCCCGCCCAGCTGTTTGCCGCGGCGGCCGCCGTGGGTACCCCCGGGGAACTCGTGACGCAGCGAACCGCCACGGGTGGACATCTGGGGCTCTTCATGGGGCACAACGCCCTGGCCGAGGACTGGCCGGTGCTGATGGCGGGCGTCTACGCGCTGTCCTGAGGAAACGAGCTCCTGAGGACAAGCTGAGAGTTGCGTCGCCACCACGCAGCGTCGGGAACGTTCTGCTGGAAGCGCACGTTCTACCCCATGAGAGCTTCGGGCGGCAGGCGCCAGCAACGCCCCGCCCGGGTCGCGCAGGGGAGGAACTCCAGCTATGAGCACGCAAACCCTGTCGGAAGCGCCGAGCATCCCGAGCCAGCGTACCGACTCCATCCGCCGAAGCGAGCGTACCGACTTCGGCAGCGATGACGCCAGCATGGATGAGACCGTGACCACCGGTCGTCCCGAGCTGTCCGCAGAAGACCTCGACGCGCAGAGCCCGGCAGCAGACCTGGTGCGCGTCTACCTCAACGGCATCGGAAAGACCGCACTGCTGACGGCCGCGCAGGAGGTGGATCTCGCCCGCCGCATCGAGGCCGGCGTCTTCGCCCAGCACGTGATCGACACCTCGGCCGCCGAGGGCACCGAGCTGGACCAGCAGTACGCCCGTGACCTGCGCGCCATCGTGCGCGACGGCCACCGCGCCCGCAACCACCTGCTCGAGGCCAACCTCCGGCTCGTGGTCTCGCTGGCCAAGCGCTACACCGGGCGCGGCATGCCGCTGCTCGACCTGATCCAGGAGGGCAACCTGGGCCTGATCCGCGCGGTCGAGAAGTTCGACTACGCCAAGGGCTTCAAGTTCTCCACCTACGCCACGTGGTGGATCCGCCAGGCGATCACCCGCGGCATGGCTGACCAGGCCCGCACCATCCGGCTGCCCGTCCACCTGGTGGAGCAGGTCAACAAGCTGGCGCGGATCAAGCGTGATCTGCACCAGAAGCTGGGCCGCGACGCCACCCACGAGGAGCTGGCCACCGAGTCCGGCATCCCGGAGGAGAAGATCGCCGATCTCCTCGACCACGCCCGCGACCCGGTGAGCCTGGACATGCCGGTCGGTTCCGAGGAGGAGGCGCCGCTGGGCGACTTCATCGAGGACGGCGAGGCCACCGACGCCGAGACCGCGGTCATCTCGCGGCTGCTCCACGACGACCTGCGCCGGGTCCTGGCCACGCTGGAGGATCGCGAGCAGCACGTGATCCGCATGCGCTACGGCCTCGACGACGGCCAGCCGCGCACCCTCGACCAGATCGGTCGCCGCTTCGGGCTCTCGCGGGAGCGCGTGCGGCAGATCGAGCGGGAGGTCATGTCCAAGCTGCGGATCGGCGAGCGGGCCGACCGGCTGCGCGCCTACGCCAGCTGATCGACCCGCTCCACCGACACGTTGCCCTGACCGGCACCGTCCACTGGGCTCCCCGTGAGCGCGGACGGTGCCGGTCGACGTGTTGTCTACACGTCGCACCGGCAGTTGCGTAGCCGACCCGGCCGACACCGCCGCGATTTCACCCCAACGTGGGCGGCCGCTTCGGGTGGGCTTTCCCGATCCGTTGTGGTGTCCGACACGCCACTCCGTGGCCGAAGACATGGTGATGGGCCGCGACCGCACCTAGGGTCGTGGCATGACGGGTAGCGCACCACCCGGCCCGGTCTCGCCTGTGGTCATGCGAGACGTGCTGGGTCATTTCGTGACCGGGATCGTCGTCATCACGGCCAGCGGGCCGGACGGGGCGATCGGCTTCACCTGTCAGTCCTTCTCGTCGCTGTCGCTGGACCCCCCGTTGGTCAGCTTCTCCCCCGCCCGCTCGTCCACCACGTGGCCGCGGATCCGCGAGATCGGCACGTTCTGCATCAACGTGCTCGCCGCCGACCACCAGGACGTCAGTCGCGGGTTCGCGCGCTCGGGCATCGACAAGTTCGAGGGTGTGGAGTGGCGGCCCGCGCCGTCGTCGGGCGCGCCGGTGCTGAGCGGGGTGAGCGCCTGGGTGGACTGCGCGCTGTGGGCCGAGCACGACGGCGGCGACCACACCATCGCCGTCGGGCGGGTGCTGGACCTGGGCGCCGACCCGTCGCGCCTTCCCCTGCTGTTCTACCGCGGCCGCTACGGCGTGACCGCAGACCCCGAGGAGTCGCGTTGACCGTCACGATCATCGGTGTCGCCGGCGGCCCCGAGGCGGGCGGGCGCACCAGCACCGCGATCGCCGGGGTGCTCGCGGGCGCGGCCGCCACCGGTGCCACCACCACGCTGCTGGAGCTGTCGGCCAGCCCCGTCGACGAGGTCATCGCGGCGATCGAGGGCGCCGACGGTGTCGTGTTCGGCAGCCCGATCTACCGGGCCACCTACAGCGCGCTGCTCAAGGACCTCCTGGAGCGCACCGAGCGCGGCAAGTGGGGCGAGTCCACCGCTCCCCTGCAGGGCAAGGTCGCCGCCACCGTGCTGACCGGCGCCAGCGGCCATCACTTCCTGGCCACCAACGATCTGCGCGGGGTGCTCGCGAGCTTCTTCGCCGTGCAGGTGCTCTCGCCGGGGATCTACTTCGACCACGGCGCCTACGTCGACCGCTCCACCCTGACCGACGACAGCGCGGCGCTGACGGCGGCCCACGGTGCGGCACTGGCCGATCTGGCCGCCGCGGTGCGGGCGTCCAAGGCGCTGAGCGCGATCACGCCCCAGGTCTGAGCTCGCACACACCTCCAGGGCACGGCACACACCTCCTGCGGTGTGTGCCGTGCTGCTGCGGTGTGTGCGAGCTCAGTGAGCGGCGCGGACGGCCGCGGCGCTGGGCGCCGTCAGCGCCGCCGCCGCGCGGTGGGCGCACTCCGCCGCGTCGAGCGTCCGGACCTCTTGCTTGGTGGCAGCCACCGCGGGCGGGGTGACGCTCAGCTCGCGCACGCCGAGCCCGACGAACAGGGCGGCGGCCAGCGGGTCGGCGGCTGCCTCCCCGCACACCGCCACGAGCGCGCGCTCCCCCGCGGCGCGGCACACGGCGTCGACGAGGCGCAGCACGCCCGGATCGACGGCGTCGGCGAGGTCCGCCACGGCGGCGTTGCCGCGCTCCGCGGCCAGCGCGTACTGGGTGAGGTCGTTGGTGCCGATCGAGAAGAAGTCGACGTGGGGCGCGAACGCCGCGGCCTTCAGCGCCGTTGCCGGTACCTCGACCATGATCCCCACCTCCAGCCCCGCCGGGGTGCCACGACCGTCCGCGACGATCGCCGCGTCGAGCGCGGCCCGCGCCGTGAAGAGCTCGTCGAGCACCGCCACCATCGGGAACATGATCGACATCGGTGACTCGTGCGCCACCCGGACGGCGGCCAGTAGCTGGTCGGCGAGCAGGTCGGGGCGCCGCCGCGCGAGCCGGATGCCGCGCAGGCCCAGGTACGGGTTCGCCTCGGCGGGCAGGGGCAGGTAGGGCAGCGGCTTGTCACCGCCGACGTCGAGCGTGCGCAGCGTGACACGCCTGCCGCCCGCCGCCGCGGCGACCTCGCGGTAGGCCGCCACCTGCTCGTCGACATCGGGTGCCGCGGCGCGGCCGAGGAACAGGAACTCCGTGCGCAGCAGCCCGACCAGATCGGCGCCACCGACCGGGTCCGTGGTCGCCGCGACGTTGGCCCCCACCAGCACTTGCACCCCGTCGCGGGTCACCGCGGACTCGCCGGCGTGCTGCGCCGCGGCGCGGGCGCGGGCCCTCGCGGCTCCGGAGCGGGCGCGGAACGTCGCCGCCTCCGTGGCCGACGGGTCGATCACGAGCTCGCCGGTGGTGCCGTCGAGCGCCAGCAGCGTGCCGTCGGGCACCGCGAGGACGTCCGGTCCCGCTCCCAGCACGGCGGGCACGGCCCGGGAGCGCAGCAGGATCGCGCTGTGCGCGGTGGCGCTGCCCCCGGCGAGTACGACGCCCGCGGTGACGGCCGGGTCGAGCAGCGCCGCCTCGGCGGGCGTGAGGTCGGGCGCGACGAGCACGGCGCCCGCGGGCACCTGCCCCAGCCCGGTGGGCGCCCCGACGAGCGCCCGCAGCACCTGGTCGCCGACCGCCCGGACGTCGGCCGCACGGGCGGCGAGGTAGGCGTCGGGCAGCGCGTCGAAGGCGGCGGCCGCCGCGTGCACCGCATCGGCCCAGGCCCGGCCCGCGGACGCACCTGCGGCGATGGCGGCGGCGGTGGGGTCCAGCAGCGCCGGGTCGTCGAGCAGTTGCAGGTGCGCGTCGAAGATCTCGGCGCCCGCGACGGTGGCCGAGGCGCCGATCTCGGCCCGGACGGCGTCGCGGGCGGCGTCGAGCCCGGCCTGCTCGGCCGTGGGGTCCCCGGCAGGCGCCTGCGGGATCACGACGGCGGGCTGCCGCACCGCGAACGCCCTCCCGACAGCGATGCCCGGCGAGGCCCCGACCGGCCCCCCGGCCGCCGGTGGCGATGGCGGCGCGCCGCCGACCGCGGCGCCCATCATCGCGAGCACCGACGCCAGCGCGTCGGCGGTGGATGCCGCCACCTCGATCTCGTGGCCCTGCAGGGCGCTCAACGTCGCGATCCGCGACAGGCTCGCGCCCGGCACCCAGCCGGAGCCGGTGGTGGTGTTGCGCAGCCGCACCTCGGCGCCCTCGAGCGAGCGCACCAGCGTGACCAGCCGCGCCGCGGGGCGGGCGTGCAGACCGTGCGGATCGGCGACGACGAACGCGCCGCGCACCGCGGGTGCGGTCTCGGCGCCAGTTCCCGGCTCGGCGGGTGGGGCCAGCTGCGCCAGCTTGCCCGCGAGCGCGTCGGCGGCCTCCGCGGCGACCTCCGCACGGCTTGCCCCGCCTGCCGCCGAGACGGCCGCGACGACCAACCCCTCCACCAGTGGCGCCGGGCACAGCAGCGCGCGCCCGGGATCGTCGAGCAGCTCCAGCGCCAGCTCCGCCGACAGCACCGCGCTGCCCAGGTCCATGAGCACCACGACGCCGTCACCCCGGTCGGCCGCGGTGATCGCGGCGGCGATGGCGACGGCGTCGGTGCCGAAGGCGTGCGCGTCCAGGCCGGCGGCGATCTCGATCGGCGGCTCCCCCGGCGCCATCTCCCGCGCCAGCGCAACCGCCGCCGTCGCCAGCGCGTGGCTGTGCGAGACGACAACCAATCCGATCATGCTTCGGCCCCCGAGCCCCGTTGCCCCCGTGCCCCTCGTTGCAGGAAGGCCACCTTGCAGCGAGAATCTTGCGGCAAGCTGGCCTTCCTGCAATGGGGTTGGGGCGGGAGTCACCCTCAGCCGAGGGTGGCGGCGGCCGTCTCCAGCAGCAGCGCGGTGGACGTGGCACCCGGATCCTGGTGGCCCACGCTGCGCTCGCCCAGGTAGCTCGCCCGGCCCTTGCGCGCGCGCAACGGTGTGGTGGCGTCGCGACCGGCGGCCGCGGCGTCGGCGGCGGCCCGCAGCGCCCCCGCGATGTCCTCGGGTGCGGCCGCGAGCGCCCCGTCGAACGCGGCGACGGCCGGGACCAGCGCGTCGAGCATCGTCTTGTCGCCGACCGCCGCCTTCCCCCGTGCGACGACGCCGTCGAGACCGGCGCGCAGCGCGGCGGCGAACGCGGGACCGTCCAGTTCGGACGCCGGGCCCGCCGACTGCGCCATCCGCAGGAAGAACGTGCCGTAGAGCGGCCCGCTCGCCCCACCGACGGTGCTGACCAGCGTCATCCCGGCCTGCTTGAACAGCGCGCCCGGATCGGCGGCCGGGCCGGTGTCCAGCTTGGCGACCACGGCCTTCATGCCCCGGGCCATGTTGGACCCGTGATCGGCGTCGCCGATGGCCGAGTCCAGCTGCGTCAACAGCGCCTCGTTGTCGCTCACCGCGTCGGCGAACGCCCGGATCCAGCGCTGCAGCGACCCGACGTCGATCACACGCCCCACCGCAGGCCCGCCGTGCGCACCGGCATGTCCCAGAGCCGCTCCAGCTCGTCGTCCATGGCCAGCAGCGTGAGCGAGCAGCCCGCCATCTCGAGGCTGGTGATGTAGGGCCCGACCAGCGAACGCACCACCCGCACGCCCGCGGCGTCGAGGAGCTTGGCGACCTCGTTGTACATCAGGTACAGCTCCAGCAGGGGCGTGCCGCCCATGCCGTTGACGAACGCGAGCACGCCGCCGGCTCCGGTGAAGTCCAGATCTGCGAGAACGGGCTCCACCAGCTCGCGGGCGACGTCGCGGGCCGGCATCGCCTTGACCCGGCGTCTGCCCGGCTCGCCGTGGATGCCGATGCCGATCTCGATCTCGTCGTCGGGCAGGTCGAACGTGGGCCTCCCCGCGGCGGGCACCGTGCAGGACGTGAGCGCCATGCCCATGCTGCGTGACCGGGCGTTGACCCGGCGCGCCATGTCCGCGACCGCGGCCAGGTCGCGCCCCTCGTCCGCGGCGGCGCCGACGATCTTCTCCAGCAGCACGGTGGCGCCGACCCCGCGGCGGCCCGCGGTGTAGAGGCTGTCCTGCACCGCGACGTCGTCGTCGACGACCACCGACACGACCTCGACGCCCGTCTCCGCGACGGCCAGCTCGGCCGCCATCTCGAAGTTCATGACGTCACCGGTGTAGTTCTTGACGATGTGCAGCACGCCCGCACCGCCGTCGGCGCCGCGCGTGGCGGCGAGCATCTGGTCGGGAACCGGTGAGGTGAACACCTCACCCGCGCAGGCCGCGTCGAGCATCCCGGGTCCGACGAACCCACCGTGCATCGGCTCGTGTCCCGACCCGCCACCCGAGATCAGCGCGACCTTGCCCGCCACCGGGGCGTCGCCCCGATAGATGATCTTGTTCTCATGGTCGATGCGCAGCTCCGGATGGGCTGCGGCCATGCCCTGCAACGCCTCCGCGACCACATCGGCGGGATCGTTGATCAACTTCTTCACAGCGGCGGGCTCCCTGGTGCGACGTCAGGTCCCCGTAAGCTACGCGCCCGTGACGGTCGGTGACAGGGATGGATCAAGGTTGGGGATCGGCCTCGCCGCGGTGGCCCGACCGGCCTACATCACGTCCGGCCGAGCGGCCGATCTGGGTGTGCACCGCAGCGTCGAGGACCTGCGGCGGCGCAGCCACGCCGTGCTCGACGCGGCGTACGCCGCGGGGATGCGCTACGTCGACGTCGCCCGGTCCTACGGCCGCGCCGAGGAGTTCCTCGCGTCCTGGCTCGCCGCGCACCCGGCGATCGACGACGTCGAGATCGGCTCGAAGTGGGGCTATCGCTACGTCGGCGACTGGCAGCTCGACGCGGCCGTGCACGAGGTCAAGGACCACTCGCTCGCGATGTTCCGCACGCAGCTCGCCGAGACCGCCGCGCTGCTCGGGCCCCGGCCGGCCGTCTATCACGTGCACTCGGCGACGCTGGACACCGGCGTGCTCGACGACACCGCGCTGCACTGCGCGCTCGCCGGGCTGCGGGATCGTGGCGTGCGCGTGGGCATCTCCACGTCCGGCCCGCGCCAGGCCGACGCCGTGCGCAGGGCGATCGCCGTGACGGTCGACGGTGCGCCCCTGTTCACCTCCGTCCAGTCGACGTGGAACGTCCTGGAGCCCTCGGTGGGCTCCGCGCTGGCCGAGGCGGCCGCGGCGGGCGCGCGGGTGATCGTCAAGGAGCCGGTGGCCAACGGCAGGCTGGTGCCCGGCGGGGACGTCGCCGCCGAGGCGATCGCGGCCGCTCACGGCGTGCCGCTCGACCAGCTCGCCATCGCCGCCGCGCTCGCGCAGCCGTGGGCGTGGCGCGTGCTGTCCGGAGCCGTCGACGCCGGGCAGGTGGTGAGCAATGCGGCCGCGGCCGACCTCGCCGAGGTTCCATTGGACGAGCTGGGTGCACTTGCCGAACCGGCTGCGGACTACTGGGCGGCGCGCGGCAAGCGGGCTTGGGTCTGAGATCAGCCGCTGGTCGTTGAGGGCACTCCGCTGCAGGTGGGGCGGGAGCGCGGCCGCGCTCGCCGGCACCTCATGGAACCTTGCGGCCGTCGGAGCCCCGCCGCCAGGCGCCACATGGAACCATTTGGCTGCCCAAGCCCGCTGCCAGATGCCACATGGAACCTTGTGGCTGCCCGACCGATCAGCAGCGCGCCACGAAACCCGACCAGCGCCCCCAGCAACCAGCCGAACGCCGGAGCCCGCCCGTCACCCGTTATTCATCACCCGTTGAGTTTTACGTCGAACGGCGTTACCGTGGCTCATGACCACGACGCAGGCGTCCGTCATCGGCCTCGACGACCCCGCCGCACGCTCGCTCGCGCTGGTCGGCGGCAAGGCCGCCAACCTCGCCGAGCTCATCGCCGCGGGGTTCGACGTGCCGGGCGGGTTCTGCGTCGCCACCACCGCCTACGCCGAGACGGCAGCATCGGCCGGGCTCGCGGACGTCGTCACCGCCGCCGGGCCCGGCCTCCCCGAACGGGCCCGCACAACGCTCCTGCGCGCGCCGATCCCCGATGGCGTCGCTGCCGCGGTCACCGCCGCCTACGAGGCGCTCGGTGATCACGTTCCCGTGGCCGTCAGGTCCTCGGCCACCGCCGAGGACCTGCCCACCGCCAGCTTCGCGGGCCAGCAGGACACGTTCCTCAACGTGGTGGGCGCCGCAGCGGTGCTCGACGCCGTGCGCCGCTGCTGGGCGTCGCTGTGGACCGACCGCGCGGTCAGCTACCGGGAGAGCACCGGCATCCCGCACACCGACGTGCAGCTCGCCGTGGTCGTGCAGCGCATGGTCGAGGTCGAGGTGGCCGGGGTGCTCTTCACGGCCGACCCGATCAGCGGCAGGCGCACCCGCACCGTCATCGACGCGAGCCCTGGCCTCGGTGAGGCCGTCGTGTCGGGCGCGGTGAACCCCGACCACATCGTCGAGAGCGACGGTTCCATCCTCGAGCACCGGCGCGGTGACAAGGCCGTGGAGATCCACGCGCTGACCGGTGGGGGCACCGAGACCGTCCGGCGCAGCGACGGCGCCGACCGGGCCGCTCTCACCGACGCGCAGATCGGCGCGCTCGTGGCGCTCGGGCGCCGCGTCGAGGCGCACTACGGCGCACCCCAGGACATCGAGTGGGCGATCGACACGGCCGGGACGCTGCGACTCACGCAGTCACGCGCGATCACGACGCTGTACCCCGTGCCGGCGAGCCGCGCCGCCGGCAAGCGCGCCTACCTCAACGTCAGCCTCGCCCAGGGCCTGACGCGACCGATCACGCCGATGGGGCTGGCGGCCTTCCGGGTGCTCGGCGCCACCGGGTCCGCGCTCGCGTTCGGGGTGCCGGTCGCCGATCCGCTCGCCGGGCCGCCGGCGTTCGTCGTCGCGGGTGGCCGGGCGTTCGTCGACGTCACGCCGGTGCTGCGCAGCCGGATGGGCCGCACGCTCGCCCCGCGGGTGCTCGACGTCATGGAGACGCGTTCGGCTGTCGTCCTGCGCGGTCTGTTCGACGATCCGGCGTTCACGGTGACCGCGACGTCCCGGTGGCCCTTCGTGCGACGGGTGCTGCGGCTGCTGGTGCGGTTCCGGATCCCCGCGCTGGTCGCGTTCGCGCTGGCCCGGCCGGCGGCCGCCCGAGCACACATCGCCCGCTACGGCGTGGCACTGCAGTCCCTGATGGCCACGCCGGCCGGGGCGAGCGGCACGGCCCGGCTCGACCATGTCGAGCAGGTGCTCGCCGCCACCTTCCCGGTGCTGCCGCGAACCGCTCCGGTGGCCGCGGCGGGCTTCGCCATGTTCGGCCTGGCCGGCAAGCTCGCCGGCACCGATCTCGACGCCACGACCGGGCACGAGGTGATGCGGTCGCTCCCGCACAACGTCACCACGGAGATGGACCTGGAGCTCTGGTCGCTCGCCACCACCGTTCGCGCCGACGGCCCGTCGTCCGCGGCACTGCGCGCGACGCCGCCCGCCGAGCTGGCGGCCGCGTACGGCCGCGGCGCGCTGCCCGCGGTGCTGCAGCAGGCGCTCGCCGGGTTCCTGCGGGTGCACGGGCACCGCGCCGTCGCGGAGATCGACCTCGGCATGCCCCGCTGGTCCGACGACCCGGCCCACGTGCTCGGCGCGGTGGCCAACTACCTGCGCCTCGACGATCCCGACCAGGCCCCCGACGCCCAGTTCGCGCGGGGCACGGCCGCGGCCGACCGGGCCGTCGCCGCGGTGGTGGCCGCCGTCCGGAACCGGTCCCGGATCCGGGCGCTGCTGGTGGGGGCCGCGCTGCGGCGGATGCGCGAGCTCGCGGGCATGCGCGAGACCCACAAGGACTACCTCGTGCGCATGCTCGCCGCCGCCCGCGCCGAGCTGGCGACGATCGGGGCCGAACTGGCCGCCAGGGACTTGCTGACCGACGCCGCCGACGTCTACTTCCTCGATCTCGTGGAGGTGCGCTCGGCGCTCGCCGGCACCGACCACCGGGGCACGGTCGCCGCCCGCCACGAGGAGTACGACCGCGAGCTGCGCCGCCGGCACGTGCCCCGGGTACTGCTCTCGGACGGCACCGAACCGGAGATGCTCGCCGTCGCGGCCGACGTCGAGGGTGCGCTCGTCGGCACCCCGGCGTCGGCGGGCACCGTCACCGGCCCCGCCCGCGTCGTTCTCGACCCGGTCGGAGCGCACCTGGAACCGGGCGAGATCCTCGTCGCACCGTCCACGGACCCGGGATGGACGCCGCTGTTCCTCACCGCGGGCGGGCTCGTGATGGAGATGGGCGGCCCGGTGTCGCACGGCGCCGTGGTGGCGCGCGAGTACGGCATTCCCGCCGTGGTCGGGGTGCCGGATGCGACGTCCCGGATCCGTACCGGCGACATCGTCACCGTCGACGGAGCCGCCGGAGTGGTCCTGATCGAGGAACCCGAGGCAGACTGATCATGTGATCGTTCGCCCGCGCCAACCCGATGACCTCACCGCGTGCCGCGCGGTGCTGCACGGTGTCCACCTCGCCGACGCCTACCCGATGCGGTGGCCCGCCGACCCGGCTGGCTGGCTGCTCCGCGACGGGCTCGACACCGCCTGGGTCGGCGAGCTCGCCGGCGTCATTGCGGGGCACATCGCGCTGCGGCCGATCACGGACACCACCGCGGAGATCGTGCGGCTGTTCGTCGGGCCCTCCGCGCGCGGGTCCGGGCTGGGGCGCGCACTGCTCGACGCCGCCGCCGCGCACGCGGCGGGCACCGGGTTGCGGGCCGTACTCGATGTCGTCGACGGCACCGGGGCCGTCGCCTTCTACGAGGCCGCCGGCTGGGAGTTCACGACCATCGAGCCAGCGCTGTGGACCGCTCCCGACGGGCACCACCCGCTCCTGCGCCGCTACGCCGCCCCGGTCGCCGATCGCCCCCGCGCGCGATGGTGACGCGCGCTGTCGGGGTCGAGCAGCGGCGGGCCCGGCTGGGTCGACGCCACGGGCTGGCGGCAGGCTTCGCGGGGCCCATCGAGGCGGCCGCGGCGATGGTGGCCCTGCACGCGACCGATCCGGGCACCGTCTTCCTGTCGGCGCTGGTCCGGGCGCCCGGCACGGACATCGCGGCCATCGAGGCGGCGCTCTACACCGACCGTGCGCTGGTCAGGATGCTGTCGATGCGTCGCACGGTGTGGGTCACGCCGCGCGACACCGCGCCGGTGCTGCAGGCCGCCTGCACCCGCGACGTCGCAGCGGTGCAGCGCAAGCGGCTGCTGCTCCACCTCGATGTCGGCACCGATCTCGCCGATCCGCCGAGCTGGCTCGCCGCGGTCGAGCAGGCCACCGTCGCGGCGATCACCGAGCGCGGGGAGGCGACGGCGGCGGAGCTCGTGAGCGACGTCCCCGACCTGCGCACGCGCATCACCGTGCCGGGCCAGCCGGCGAGCCAGAACGCGACGAGCCGGGTGCTGCTGCTGCTCTCGGCCGACGGGCACATGGTGCGCGGCCGCCCGCTCGGCTCGTGGCTGTCCACCCAGTACCGGTGGTCCCCCACCACGGTGTGGTGGGACGGCGGCATGCCGCAGCTCGACGCGGATGTGGCGCGCGCCGAGCTGGCGCGGCGCTGGCTCGCGACGTTCGGGCCGGCGCCGGCGTCGGATCTGCAGTGGTGGGCAGGCTGGACGGTCGCCCGCACGAAGGCGGCGCTGGCCGCTGCCGGCGCCGTCGCCGTGACGCTGGACGGCGGGCCCGGCGTCGCACTGGCCGAGGACCTCGACGACGAGCCCGAACCCGAACCTTGGGTCGCCCTGCTGCCCGGGCTCGACCCGACCCCGATGGGCTGGCAGGCCCGCGACTGGTTCCTCGGGCCACACAAGGAACCCCTGTTCGACCGCAGCGGCAACATCGGGCCGACGCTGTGGAGCGACGGCCGGATCGTCGGTGGCTGGGCGCACCGGGCCGACGGCACGATCGCGCTGCGGCTGCTCGAGGATGTCGGCGCCGAGGTGCGGGCCGCGATCGAGGCGGCCGCCGAGCGGCTGGCGGCACGGATCGGGCCGGGCCGGGTGACGCCGCGGTTCCGCACGCCGCTGGAGAAGGAGCTCTCCGCCTGACGGTCTTCTAGTCCGCGAATTGGCCGCGACGGTCTACTAGCCTCGCCATGGTGACTGTTGATCCTCTCGACCTGTCCGCAGGCGCCGTCGGCGGCTGGCTGCAACTCCCCAGCGCACCCGTCGCCGAGCTGATGGGCAGCGTCGGATTCGCCTTCCTGTGCATCGACCAGCAGCACGGGATGATCGGGCCGGACGCGATGATCCCGATGCTGCAGGGCCTCGCCGCCGCCGGCACCCCCGCGGTCGTGCGAGTGCCGTCGAACGACCACACGGAGATCGGCCGGGCGCTCGACCACGGCGCCGCCGCGGTGATCGTTCCGCTGGTGAACTCCGCGGAGCAGGCCCGCGCCGCCGTCGACGCGTTCCACTACCCGCCGCGCGGCTCCCGCAGCTTCGGACCGACGCGCTCGAGCTGGTACCGCGACCTCCCCGCCCCGCTGTGCATCGTCATGATCGAGACGATGGCGGCCGTGGCGGCGCTGCCCGAGATACTCGCCGTGGAGGGCGTCGACGCGATCTTCGTCGGACCGTCGGACCTGTCGCTGAGCGCCGGGCTCCCCCTCACCGCGCAAGACGGCGACCCCGCCTTCGACGCGCTGCTGCAGCCGATCCTCGACGCCGCACGTGACCGCGGCATGCCGGCCGGGATCTTCTGCATGTCGGCGGCGCACGCCCGGCGCTTCCGGCAGATGGGCGCCACCTACGTCGCGCTGTTCTCGGAGGCGGGGATGCTGCGGGCGGCCGCCGGGAAACATCTGGCCGCCGCCCGCGAAGACGGCTAGCCTCTTGCAACACTGTAATCACGCTCATGGGGGTTTCGTGGCCGACACCGTTCCGACGCTCTACGACTGGTGCGGCGGCACCGACGCCCTGCACCGGCTCACCGAGGTCTTCTACGACCGCGTCCTCGCCGACCCGCTGCTCGAACCGGTCTTCCGGCACATGAGCCCGGACCACCGCGACCACGTCGCCCGCTGGCTCGGCGAGGTCTTCGGCGGCCCCACCGACTACACCGACGAGCTCGGCGGCTACCCCGCGATGCTGCGCCACCACATCGGCGTCGGGATCACCGAAGAGCAGCGCTCGCGATGGGCCGCCCTGATCGCGCTCAGCGCCGACGACGCCGGGCTGCCCGACGACCCGGAGTTCCGCTCGGCGTTCGTCGCGTACGTGGAGTGGGGCACGCGCCTCGCGCGGGCCAACTCGGCGCCGGGCGCGACGCCGCCGCCCGACGCCCCCACCCCGCGCTGGGGCTGGGGAGAGGCGCCGCCCTACACCGGGTGACCGCCGCGGGGCTGCTCCGGTTCCGGTGACGGGGCGTGGCTGGTGCGCCGCCGATGACGGCGCCAACGCAATGGCCACCGCGCCGATGTCGGGACATCGGCGCGGCGGCCAACTGGTTGGCGCGGTGGGCCCGCCAGCGACGGCGCCAACCAATTGGCCTCGGCGCCGACGCCGGGACATCGGCGCGGCGGCTACGCGGTTGGCGCGGTGGGCCCCGCCAGCGACCGCGCCAACCAATCGGCCTCGGCGCCGATGCCGGGACGTTGGCGCGGTGGCTACGCGGTTGGCGCGGTGGGGCCCGGACTGACGGCGCCAACGTAATCGCCACCGCGCCGATGTCGGGACGTTGGCGCGGTGGCCAACTGGTCGGCGCCGTGGCCGGCAGGGATGGTCCGGGGCTCCTACGGCCCGTACCGCAATCCCATCGTGTCGGAGCCTCCCGCCCACTCCAGCCGCAGCTCCCAGCACCCCGGCTCCGGCAGGTCGACGATCGACGGTCCTGGGCCGTCCGCCACGGTCCGGGTCGCGGTGGTCGACCCGAGCGTCGCCGTGATCGTCAACGGGCCGGTGCCGCCGAACTCCGGCACCACCCAGAGGATCTTGTTCTGCCGGTCGGGGGCGGGGGGTGCCGTCGGCGGGTTCGCGAACAGGATCGCGGCGATCCGGCCATGGTCGGACAGGACGTACGGCATCACCGGCTCCGGGTCGGTGAACCCGGCGCGGGCCCATGCGGGCAGCACCGCCGGTGCGATCACCGCCGCGCAGCCGGGCGGCGTGGCGAGCTCCGCGCGCCGGATCCCCAACCCGACGGGCACCAGCACCGCCACCGCGACCACCACCGCGACCGTCACGAGCACCTGCGCCACCCGGCGGCGGCGGGCCCGGCGGCGGCCGGCGGCGACGATCCGCTCCACCGGCGCCACCACGGACACATCGTCGACGGCCGCGTGCAGCACCGCGCGCAGACCGTCGGCACGCGCGTCGCCGATCATGACGGCTCCTTCCGGACGGCCGGGAGCTCCCCGGCGAGTGCGGGGTCGGCCGCGAGCAGCGCGAGCGCGCGCGACGTCCGGCTCTTGACCGTGCCCGCCGGGACCCCGAGCACGGCGGCCGTGCGGCTCTCGCTCAGGTCGGCGAAGAAGCGCAGCACCACGACCTGGCGATGGTCGGGCCGCAACCGACCCAGCGCCGCCTGCACCGCCGTCCGCTGCAGGCTCGCGCCCTCGTGATCGGCGCCGGCAGCGGGTTCGGGCGGCTCGGCGTGGGGCACCTCACCCCGCCAGCGCCGCCGCCACCCGCGGCGCAGCCCGTTGACGAGCACGCGGTAGGCGTAGGCCTCCGGGTCGTCGGCGCCCCGCACCCGAGCCCACGACACGTAGCAGCGCGTCAGCGCATCCTGGGCGGCGTCCTCCGCGTCGGCCGGGGCCGCTCCGAGCAGCACCGCGGCGCGCACGAGCGGTCCGTAGCGCTCCGCGACGAAGCGGCGGTAGTCGTCATCGGCTGCCACCCGGCCCCCTCTCCCCTGCTTCGAGGAGTACCTGGCCCCACCCTTCGGTTCCCGACGCTCAGTGCTCGTCGAACAGCACGCTCACCGACTCGCCGTTGTGGATCCGCCGCACTGCCTCCGCGAGCGGCCGGGCCACCGAGATGACCGTCAGCTTCGGTGCCCGGTCGGCACCCGGCACCGGCACCGTGTTGGTGCAGACGATCTCCGTGACGTCCGGGCGCGACCCGATGCGTTCCAGCGCGTTGTCGGTGAACAGGCCGTGGGTGGTGGCCACCCGGACCGACGCGACGTCCTGCTCGGCGAGCCGGTCGAGCAGCTCGAGGATCGTGCTGCCCCTGGCGATCTCGTCGTCGAGCACGATGACGTCGCGGCCGCGGACGTCGCCGATGATCGAGCTGATCACGACCTTGTCGTCGGCGAGGCGCTCCTTCGCCGCCGCCGCGACCGGCAGCCCGAGCAGGCGCGCGAACCGCGACGCCTCCTTGGCGTTGCCCAGGTCGGGCGAGACGACGATGCCGTTGCCGATGTCGACCTTCCGGAAGTGCTCGGCCAGCTCGTGCAGGGCGTGCAGGTGATCGACGGGCACCCCGAAGAAGCCGTGGACCTGCGGCGAGTGCAGCGTCATCGTCAGCACGCGGTCGGCGCCCGCGGTCTGCAGCAGGTCGGCCACCAGCCGGGCGCCGATCGAGATCCGCGGGGCGTTCTTCTTGTCCGAGCGCGCGTAGGCGAAGTGCGGCATGACCACCGTGATCCGGGCCGCCGACGCCCCGCGCGCCGCGTCGAGCATCAGCATGAGCTCGACGAGGTGCTCCTGCACCGGCGGCACCAGCGGCTGCACGATGAACACGTCGCGCTCCCGGCAGTTGGCCAGCAGCTGCACCTCGAGGCAGTCGTTGGCGAACCTCGTGACCCGCGACGGCGCCAGCGGCACCTCGAGGTGATGGCAGATCGCCGCAGCCAGCTCCCGGTGCGCGGAACCGCTGAAGATCGTGATGTCGCGCATGCGACCACCTCCGGGGCCAGCCTGCCACACCGGACCGGGCCCGCCGCGCGAGGCGGTGAGGGGTGAGGATGGGCACATGGACATCGTGGACGCGTGGGCGCAGCACCCCACGGAACGCTTCGCGCAGCAGCCCTGGCTCGCCACCCTGCTGCGCTGGACGAAGCAGGAGTCGGTCGCGCCGAGCCCTGCCGACACGCTCGCCGCGGCCGACGCGGCCGGGGTGCGCACGAGCCTGCTGTCGGCCTGGCACGGCCCGGCAGGCGCGCTGATCACCAACGACGAGGTGGCCGCGATGGTCGCCACCGCCCCGGACCGCTACGCCGGGGTCGCCTCGGTCGACCTCGACGACCCGATGGGCGCCGTCCGGGAGATCCGCCGCTGCGTGCAGGAACTGGGCTTCGTCGGCGTCCGGGTGGTGCCGTGGCTGTGGAACCTGCCGCCCAACGACCGCCGCTACTACCCCGTCTACGTCGCGTGCGTGGAGCTCGGCGTGCCCTTCTGCACGCAGATCGGGCACACCGGGCCGCTGTGCCCGTCGGAGCCCGGCCGCCCCATCCCCTACCTCGACGAGGTGCTGCTCGACTTCCCCGAGCTCGTCGTGATCGGCGGTCACGTCGGCTACCCGTGGATGAGCGAGGTGCTGTCGCTGGCCACGAAGTACCCGAACTTCCACATCGACACGTCCGCCTACGCGGTGCACCGGCTCCCGTCCGAGCTCGTGGAGTTCCTGCGCGGCCGCGGCCGCAGCCGGGTGCTGTTCGGCAGCAACTGGCCGATGCTCGCACCGGCCGCCTGCCTGGCGAGGCTCGACGACCTCGGGCTCGACGACGAGGCGAAGGGGCTCTTCCTCGCCGGGAACGCGCGCCGGATCTTCAAGCTCTGAGGTGCGCGGCGAACCACCCGATCCAGCGCTTCTGCCCCGGTGTCTCGACGGCCCGGCGACGGTAGTGGGTGCGTGTCCACGCCAGCGCCTCGGCGGCGGGATGTCCGGCGAGCACGGCCATGCACGCGATGACGGTGCCGGTGCGGCCGGTGCCGCCGTCGCACACGACCTCCACCCGCTCCCCCGCCCGCGCCCGGCCGAACGCCGCCGCGATCGACGCCGCGGCGGCCCGCCCGTCGCGGGGCATGCGGAAGTCTGGCCAGTCGACCCAGTCTGCGGCCCAGCTCGGCTCCCACTCCGCGACGGTCGTGCGCAGCAGCTTCCGGTGCGTCCCGGGCCGCCGGAAGAGGTAGAGGCCGAAGTCCGGTTCCGGCCCGGACGGCATCCCGTCGCGGCGGCCCCGGCCGCGGATCGCCGTGCCGTCGGGCAGGGCGATGGCGCCTTCCAGTTCCCCCGTCATCACCCCATCCTGCCGTCCCGCATCTCCACGATCCGGTCGGCGTAGTCCGCGAGCCGGTCGCGGTCATGGCTCACCACGAGCATCGCCGCCCGCGTCGGCGATCTCGCGCAGCAGCGCCGTGATCGCGGCCACTCTCGCGACGTCGAGGCTGGCGTGGGAGGGCACTCCCGATCACAGTGGCGAAGGCCGCGCCGGTCTCACACCGGACTTCCCGAGCACCACGACCGCGCAAAGCTAGCAGGGCGCGGCCGGAGGTGGCGGCCGGTGCCGATCTCGGCGAGATCTGGCCGCTGTCGCGCCGCACGCCTGCCGGGGACCTGCTGCAGTGGCGCCTCGCGTCGATCCGGCCCGCGCCGCTGGACGGGATCACGCCGTTCCTCATCGACCGGGGCGCCACCGCCCACCCCGCGCCCGGGCTCCCGGCGCTGCGGCTCGTCGGGCTGCACGGCACCCACCCCGACCCCGCAGCGGTGACGGTGGTCCTGGACGCGCTGGACGTCACCCTGACCGTGGGGCCAGGTCCGGCGGCGCTGACGGCGTGGCTCGACACCCCGCGCGGCCTCGTCACCCTGCGTTGACCCACCCCGTCGAGAACGACGTTGTCATGATCAACGAGCCCTTTTGATCATCGTAACGTCGTTCTCGACGGGCGGGGGGGTAGCGGGGCGTGAGCGGGTCAGGCGGACTCGCGGGACACCACCGACAGGAAGTCGCGGGTGGGGTGCGGGGGTGGCGGGGCGCCGGCGATCCCCGCCCCCACGAGCCGCGAGACGTGGGCCGTGATCGCGGCGATGTCCTGCTTGACCGTGGTGAGCGGGGGGTCGGCGAAGGGGGCCGTCGGGATGTCGTCGACGCCGATCACCGCGAGGTCCGACGGCGCCCGCAGGCCGGCCCGGCGCATGCCGTGCAGCACCGCGAACGCCACCTCGTCGTTGTAGGCGCACACCGCCGTGACCGATCCGTGCCAGGCCGCGACGGCCGCATCGGCGCCGGCGACGTCGAGCGCGACCGGCCGGACGTCGGGCGCGGGCAGCCCGGCCGCCGCGCACGCCGCGCGGATGCCGGCGAGTCGCCCGTCCGGGAGCGACCCCAGCCGCGGATCGGTGGGCACCGCGACGCCGAGGCGCCGGTGACCGGCCGCCGCGAGGTAGGCGACCTGCAGCGGCCCGCTCCCGGTCGTCGACGTCACCAGGTCGGCGGCATCGTCGCTGACCTGCCCGGAGATGCTCGTGACATAGGTGCCCGCGCGGCGCATCGCCTGCCGCTCGGCCACGTCGACCTCGCCGAAGTAGATCACCGCTGCCGGCGCCAGCTCCCGCCACAGCGCCGCGACCGACCTCTGCGGCAGCTCCCGGCGCGTCACCAGGCTCAGCCCCTGGCGGCCGAGGTCGTCGGTGAGACCGTCGATCACCTCGGCGATCAGCGGCCCGATCGGCCACGGCGGCAGGACGAGCAGCACGGTGTCGCCGCGTCCGGTGCTCAACGCCCTGGCCGCGGCCGAGCGCGTGTACCCCAGCTCCTCGACGGCGCGGCGGATCCGGGCCCGGGTGGCCTCGGAGATCTTCTGGTTGGGCACGTCGTTGAGGACGTAGCTCACCGTCGCCGACGAGACCCCGGCGGCGCGCCCCACATCGGCGAGGGTGATCCGCCTGCTCGGTCCCTCCGGTGGGGTACCCATCCGGTCCTCCCGCACGTCCGTGCTTGACGCCTCCCGCGAGCCGCCCGTACCGTTGCACTACGGCCTACTTAAGCGCATAAGTCAACGATGCGCTCCCCGGCTTGTCAACCTGTCCAGCACGATCGGAGTGACGTGACCGTCCCCAGCACAGCGAGCCCCTGGTGGCGCAGCGCCGTCATCTACCAGGTCTACATCCGCAGCTTCGCCGACTCGACCGGCGACGGCGTCGGCGACGTCGCCGGCATCCGGTCGCGGCTGCCCTACCTGCGTGATCTCGGCGTCGACGCCATCTGGATCAACCCCTGGTACCGCTCACCGATGGCCGATGCCGGCTACGACGTGGCCGACTACCGCGACATCGACCCCGTCTTCGGCACGCTCGCCGATGCCGAGGAGCTCGTGCGCGAGTCCCACGCCCACGGCATCCGGCTGATCGTCGACATCGTGCCCAACCACACCTCCGACCAGCACGCCTGGTTCCAGGCCGCGCTCGCCGCCGCCCCCGGATCGCCGGAGCGGGCCCGCTACATCTTCTGGCCCGGCCGCGGCGAGGGCGGCGCGCTCCCGCCCAACGACTGGCAGTCCAACTTCGGCGGCCCGGCCTGGACCCGCACCACCAACGCCGACGGCACCGCCGGCGACTGGTACCTGCACCTGTTCGCCCCCGAGCAGCCCGACCTCGACTGGAACAACCCGGAGGTCCACACCGAGTTCGAGTCGATCCTGCGGTTCTGGCTCGACCGCGGCGTCGACGGCTTCCGCATCGACGTGGCGCACGGGCTCGTCAAGCAGGACGGGCTGCCCGACACGGGCGTGCGCCCGCTCGCCGACACGGGCTCCCCCGACACCGTCGACCACCCGTTCTGGGACCGCGACGGCGTGCACGAGATCTACCAGGAGTGGCGCCGGGTGACCGACGCCTACGACGGCGACCGCACGTTCGTCGCCGAGGCCTGGGTCACCGGCTCCGACCGGCTCGCGCGCTACCTGCGCTCCGACGAGCTGCACACGGCCTTCAACTTCTCGTTCCTCGGCGCCGACTGGGACGAGGCGACGCTGCGCACCAGCATCGACGCCACGCTCGCGTCGCACGCGAGCGTCGGCGCCCCGCCCACGTGGGTGCTGTCCAACCACGACGTCGTCCGCGTCGTCACCCGCTACGGGCGCGCCGAGACGGGCCTGGCCGCCGCTCGCACGCACTTCGGGGAGCCGGTCGACCTGGACCTGGGCACCCGCCGGGCCCGCGCCGCCGCGCTGCTGATGCTCGCGCTGCCCGGCGGCGCGTACGTCTACCAGGGTGAGGAGCTCGGGCTCTGGGAGGTCGAGGACATCCCCGAGGACGCGCTGCAGGACCCCACGTGGACCAGTTCCGGGCACACCGTCAGGGGCCGCGACGGCTGCCGCGTCCCGATCCCGTGGTCGGGTGACCAGTCGCCGTTCGGGTTCAGCCCGGCCGGTGCCACCGCGGCGCCGTGGCTGCCGCAGCCGGCGTCGTTCAAGTCGGTCACCGCGCAGCGCGAGCAGGCCGACCCCGACTCGATGCACGCGCTCTACCAGGCCGCGCTGCGCCTCCGCCGCGAGCACCCCGCGCTGGGTGACGGCACGCTGACCTGGCACGACGCCGGTGCTGGGGTGCTCAGCTTCGACCGGGAGCCCGGGCTGCGGTGCGTGGTGAACCTGTCGGCCGCCGCCGTCGCGCTGCCCGAGCACCGCGAGGTGCTGCTGGCGAGCGGATCGGTGGCCGACGACACGCTGGCGCCGGACACGGCGGTGTGGCTGGCGCTCTGACGGGTGTCCGGGCAGGGTGCGGAGACATGACCGATCCGCACCCCGCCTACACCGACCTCCCACCCGCTCCCGCCGGCGGCCGCTCCGCGTGGGCCGTGTTCGCCGATCCGGACGTCGGCGCGCTCACCCTCCAGACCCCCGAGCGCATCGCCGCCGCCGCCCGGCTGGTGCGCAAGGGTGCGATGTTCGCGCTGCAGGCGCCGCTGGACGTGATCGACCCCGGCATGTTCACCCGCAGCCCGCCCCGCCACACGCGGATCGTGCGGCCGGGCGCGCGCAGCCTCGACGACGTCATCGACAACTTCTTCCCGCAGGTATCGAGCCAGTGGGACGCGCTGGGCCACGTCGGGTACCGGCCAGGGGAGTTCTTCGGCGGCGCCACCCTGGACGACCTGGCGGGCGGCTCCCGATCGGTGCGGCAGCTCGCCGAGCGCGGGATCGCCGGGCGCGGGGTGCTCCTCGACGCCGAGGCCGTGCTGCCCACGCTGCACCCGGACTACCACCCCGGCGCGAGCTTCCCGATCACCCCCGACGACCTCGAGGCGTGCCGGGAGGCGGCCGGGCTCACCTACCGCCGCGGCGACGTGCTCGTGCTCAACAGCGGCTTCCTGCGCTGGTACCGCGACCAGCCCGCCGCTGCGAAGGCCGCCATGGCCCCGCGCGACCGCCTCACGACCACCGGCATCGAGCACACCGAGCGGATGGCCGAGTACCTCTGGAACGCCGGGATCAGCGCCATCGTCTCCGACCTGCCTGCCACCGAGACGTGGCCGCCGGACGAGTCGGTGGCCGCCGAGCCGTTCGGGTTCCTGCACCGGATCCTGCTCGGGCAGCTGGGCATCGTGATCGGCGAGCTGTTCCACCTGCAGGATCTCGTCGACGACTCGCGCGCCGACGGCGTCCACGAGTCCTTCCTGGTCGGCGCGACGCTCAACATCGCAGGGGCGGTGGGTTCCACGGCCAACGCGCTCGCCCTCAAGTGACGGCGGCGGACGGGCTGCTCCAGCTCGCCAGCAGCTGCAGGCGCTCGGCCGAGGGCGAACCGGGCTCGGCGGTGTGCAGGCCGAGGGTCTGCTCCGGGTCGTCGGTGGGCGTGAGCGCCTCGTAGCCGAGCACGAGGTCGCCGACGACCGGGTGGTGGTAGCGCTTGGCGCCGTGGCTGCGGAAGTAGACCTCGCCCTCGGCCCACCAGCGCCGGAAGTCCGTGTCGCGCAGCGACAGCTCGCCGATCAGCTCGGCGAGCTGGGGGTCGTCCGGATGGCGCCCAGCATAGAGGTGCAGCATCGCGACGGCGCCACGGCCCGCACCCGGCCAGTCGACGTAGAGATCGCGGGCGGACTCGTCGAGGAAGACGAACCGGGCGACGTTGCGCTCGCGGAGCGGCACCTCGTCGAAGTCGGTGAACAGGGCCCGCGCCATCGCGTTGGACGCCAGCACGTCCAGCCGGCGGCCGAGCACGACGGCCGGCAGGTCGTGCAGCGACGCCACGACCTGGGCCAGTCCCGGCTGGATCCGCTGTGCCGTCAACGGCCGTCGCGATCCGCGGCGGGGCCGGGCCACCCGGAACAGGTGGGTGCGCTCGGTATCGTTGAGCTGCAGGGCCCTGGCGATCGCGTCGAGCACGGACTCCGACACGTTGACGCTGCGGCCGCGCTCGAGCCGGACGTAGTAGTCGACGCTGACCCCGGCGAGCAGCGCGACCTCCTCGCGGCGCAGGCCCGGCACGCGGCGCCCGGACGAGGCCGGCAGGCCCGCGTCGGCGGGCGTGATCTTCGCCCGGCGCGAGCGCAGGAAGTCCCGCAGCTCGCTGTTGCCACCGGCCGCGCTCATGAGGCCCAGGCTAGAACGTGTGCGGGCGCCGTGCGGGGGTCTGCTGGACCCCCGGTCGAGGCAGGCCCGTCTCGGTGCCACCGATGGGTGCCCCGCGGTGGTTGGGTGGAGGCATCAGCGGCAAGCACGAGCGAGGAACGCGACGATGAAGTACAGGACACTCGGCGGCACGGGCATCACGGTCAGCGAGCTGGCGCTGGGCACCATGATGTTCGGCGCCATGGGCAACGCCGATCACGACGAGTCGGTCCACATGATCCGCACGGCCCTGGATGCCGGGATCAACCTCGTGGACACCGCGGACGTCTACTCGCGCGGCGAGTCGGAGACGATCGTCGGCCGGGCACTGCTGGGCCGCCGCGACGACGTCGTGCTCGCCACGAAGTTCGCCCTGCCGATGGGCACCGACCCCAACCAGCAGGGCGGCTCGGCGCGTTGGATCAAGCGCGCGGTGGAGGACAGCCTGCGGCGCCTGGGCACCGATCACATCGACCTCTACCAGATGCACCGTCCCGACCACGACACCGACATCGACGAGACCCTCGCCGCGCTCTCGGACCTCGTCCGCTCCGGCAAGGTCCGCGCGATCGGCTCCTCGACGTTCCCGGCCGAGCTGATCGTCGAGGCCCAGTGGGCGGCGCAGCGGGGCGGGCACCACCGCTTCCGCACCGAGCAGCCCCGGTACTCGATCCTGTCGCGGACGATCGAGAACGCGGTGCTGCCCACCGCGCAGCGCCACGGCATGGGCGTGCTGTCGTACGGGCCGCTCAGCAGCGGCTGGCTGTCCGGGCGGGCCGACCCGACCACGGGCCACCGCGCCGCAACGGCCCCGCAGGGGTTCGACATGTCCGTGCCCGCCAACCAGGCCCGGCTCGACGTGGTGCAGCAGCTCGGCAAGCTCGCCGAGGAGGCCGGCCTGCCGCTCGCGCACCTTGCGCTCGCCTTCGTGCTGGCCCACCCCGCGCTCACGTCCGTCCTCATCGGACCGCGCACGCCCGAGCAGCTGGCCGGGCTGGTGGGTGCCGCCGACGTCGAGCTGAGCGGGGACGTCCTCGACCGGATCGACGAGATCGTGCCGCCCGGCACGGAGATCAACCCCGCCGACAACTACAACGCGGCGGCACCGGCGATCGCGGACAAGCGGCTGCGGCGCCGCTGACCCCGCCCCGTCCACGGCGACGTCACATAGCGCTGGCGCGTCCCCCGTCACCGGGGCGCGCGTCAGCGCCGGGCGGCCGCCAGTACCGCGCGGGCGTGGTCGTCGGCCGGGCCCGCGAAACGCTCCCGCAGCGCGGTGAACAGCTCCTCGGCGGCGAGGCCGTTCCAGTCGGCCGGCAGCAGCTCCAGCGGCAGGCCGGGATCGGCGTAGGGCAGTCGGCGCCATGCGGTGAGCATCTCGACGTACGCGGCGAACGTCGCCGCCGGCTCGCCACCCTCGCCAGCCGACCAGCGCTGCTGCACCGGCCGATGGACGTCGAGGAACGCCGCGTAGAGCGCACGCAGCGCGTCGAGGTCCCACCAGGTGCGCACGTTGACCTGCGGATCACCGAACGCCACGTGCTGCGCCCTGAACAGCTCCACGTACTCGGTGAGCCGCAGCCTGCGGATCAGCTCGTTGGCCTCGGTCTCGACGTGCCCGGGCGCGACCCAGACGCCGGGCGCCACGGTGCCGAACCCCAGGTGGGTGAGCTCGGAGCGCAGTTGGTGGCGCTTCTCGCGCTCCGACTCCGGCACCGAGAACACCACCAGCAGCCAGCCGTCGGCCACCGTGGCACGGCGCCTGCCGAAGATCCGGGCGTCGCCGTCGGCGAGTATCTCCTGGGCGACGTCGGAGAGCCGGTAGCCCGCGGCGCCCCCCACCTTCTCGGCCACCAGCAGGTCGCGGCGCTTGAGCCGGTAGATCGACGAGCGCACCGCCTGCTCGTCCACGCCCAGATCGGCCATCAGCCGCACGACCGACGCCACCGACAGCCAGCCACCGTGCTGGCGCGCGTACAGCCCGTACAGCGTGACGATCAGCTGCCGCGGCTGCACGGCGCTGGGCGCCTGCGCGGTGCCGAACGGATCCTCGACGACGGTCACCACGGGACTATAGCTGGCCGCCGCGCACGGTTACCTCGCCGAAATACTGGTGCTTCATAGACGGCGATGACAGATACGCAATACTCTCCTCCGACGCGACCCGCTGAACGGCCGGGGTGGCGCTTCCCGCACGACCCACCACGTGAAGGGACAGCCATGACCGAATCGACCGCCATACCGCAGACGTTCACCACGATGGAGGCGTGCATGACGCTCGCCGCCGGCACCGAGGACCAGTTCTGGGCCGCGCAGGAGAAGATCGGCGCCGTCGTCGCCGCCCAACCCGGCTTCGAGGCCGTGATCGGCGGGCCCATCGCCAACTCGCGGTGGATGTACTTCTGCGGGAAGTTCAGCACCCCCGATGCGATGAACGACTGGTACCACAGCCCCAAGCACAAGCCGGTGATGAACAAGGCGCACAGCACCTGGTTCGACGCCTTCTACATCCGCAAGTGGCGCCGCCCGGCCGACGGCGAGGCCCTCGACGGGCCGCTGTTCTGCGAGACCGCCATCGTTCCCGATGCCGCGTTGAGCGACGAGGTGCACGCGGCCACCGTCGCGGGCCTGACCGCGACGCTGCCCACGTTCAACGCCCCCGCGTTCGAGACAGCCATCGGGGAGTTCGAGGAGCAGCCGTTCCAGTTCGTCGGCCCGGTGGAGGAGTTCCCGCAGGTCGCGCCGGTGCGCTACCTGCTCATCACGCACTGGGACACCGAGGCCGACCTCAAGGCCTGGCTGGACTCCCCCTCCTACGCCGAGCTCGCCCAGCTCGGCGAGGTCACGTCGCAGGTCAGCGTCCTCATCCGGCACGCGGCCCAGGAGCGCGAGGGCCTCAACGCCGACGGCTCGCTGCGCAGCTGGGCGCGCGCGGCGGTCTGACCGGTCACCGGGCCCGGCGGCGGCGCAGCACCAGCACCACCGCGGCCAGCACCGCGGCGACCGCGAGTGCACGGCCGCGGCGCGCTGCGGGGGCGCGGGAAGCGGCGGCGAGCGGCGCCGCGGCGGGGGCCTCCTCGTCACCCTCGAGCAGCGTGACGGTGCCGGCGTCGCCGTCGACGTGCACGCGCGCGCCGTCGGTGATGCGGCGCGTGGCCGTGCCGGTGCCCAGCACCGCCGGGATGCCGTACTCCCTGGCCACGATGGAGCTGTGGCTCAGCGGGCCGCCGATGTCGGTGACGACACCCCCCGCCATCGCGAACAGCGACGTCCATGCGGGCGTCGTGATGCTGGCGACCAGCACGTCGCCGGGCTGCAGGCGGCCGAAGTCGCCCGCGCCCTCGAGCACCCGCGCGGTGGCGGTGACGCTGCCGGAGCTGGCGCCCATGCCGCGCAGCACGTTGCCGGCCTGCTCGCCCGCCACGCCGGGCATGACCGACTCGAACCGCTCCATCACCGTGCCCTGCGGCAACAGCAGCGGGGGCGTCACGCGGCGCCGTCCGCGCCACAGCGCCTTGCGCTCGTCCACCGCGACGGCGAGCCGGGCGTCGCGCGATCCCAGCACCTCCGCGGCGCGCAGCCAGTAGACGTCGTCGGCGGTGGTGATCACGCCGCTTGCCGCCAGCCGCGAGCCCAGCTCGTGCAGCATCCGGCGCAGCTGCGGCCAGGCCAGCCCGATGTCGGCGAGCGCGTCCTCCCGGATCGGCGCGATGCCCTGCGCCCAGCGCAGCAGCCGCGCGAGCACGGCGCGCCGCGCCGGGTCCAGCCTGCCGAGCGCGGCCGCCGCCACGGCATCGCGACGCTCACCGGAGACCCGCTGCCGTTCATGGGGATCGGCGCCGCCACCGCAGAGGTAGAAGCGCACCGTGTCGAGCAGCGGCGCCGGGTCGTCGGCCGGCACGGGGTTCACGAAGTCGAGGTTGTAGACGGTGTGCCCGAACCGGCCCAGATGCGCCTGGAACCGGGCCCGCCAGTCCTTCCAGGTGCCCTCGTCGACGCCGGCGGGCGGGCCGTCGGCTGCGAGCAGCCCGGCCACCTCGGCCGAGGGCGCCGTGCGCAACAGCGCGGCGAGGTCCTCGTGGTCCCGCGCCCACGTGGCGATGTCGTAGAGCGACTTCTCGGCCAGTATGGGCGCGCTGTCGAAGCCCAGCAGCATGGTCGGCGCGGGCGGATCGCCCTCCCGGCGCACGAACCGGTCGTAGAACTGCGTGAGCAGCACCTCGCTCGACGCCGCGATCGGGATGATCGTCTGCACGGCCGTGTAGTAGACCGTGCCGGCATCCAGCAGCTCGACGACCCCGGCCAGCAGCTCGGCGTCCGGCACCGCCGCCAGCGGGCGCTGCTCCCAGGCCGCGACCGCGGCGACGTAGCGGGGACGCGCGCTGTCGCGCCAGTAGGCCTTCCCGATCTTCCGGCGGGCGCCGACGGCAGCCTTCAGCAGGGACGGTCGGGGCGTGACCATTCGCAGCATCCCCGACCGCGTGTAGCGGTAGTACGCGTAGCCGTTGACCGTCGGCATCCCGATGTCGTCGTCGTGGATGGCGGCGCTGCCGAGCAGGTCGTTCATCATCGCCTGCAACCCGCGCACCACCGACGGCGCGCCGAGGTCCTCGAACAGCGGCGAGAGCGGGTCGGGCAGCTGCTCGACGATGCTCGCGCGGAAGTAGTAGTCCCGCGGACGCGGCACGACCCAGTCGGTGGGCGGGTCCACCTCCGGTGCGGGGAGCGCGGTGATCGGCCGCGACTGCACGATCCAGAACGTGCCGCCCGCACGGGCCCACTCGATGTCCTGCGGCGCCCCGAACCGCCCCTCGATGCGGCTGCCCAGCGCGGCCAGCTCCACCGCGGCGGCGTCGTCGAGGACGGGCCGGCTGCGCTGCGCCACCGGAACCGGCCGCTCCTCGGTGCCCGTGACGGCGTAGACGGTCATCACGGCCTTGTCCGCGGTGGCGCGGGACAGCACGGCGCCTGCCTGCTTGTCGACGACCAGGTCGTCGGTGGTCACCGACCCGCTCACCACCGACTCCCCCAGCCCCCACGCGGCGGAGACGACGGCCTCACCGCGGTGCCCGTTGATCGGGTTGGCGGTGAACAGGACGCCGGCGGCGTCGGCGTCGACCATCCGCTGCACCACCACGGCCAGCGCCACCGCGGCCGGGGCGATGCGCTGGCGGGCCCGGTAGGCCATGGCCCGCGCCGTCCACAGCGACGCCCAGCAGTCGCGGATCGCCGCCAGCAGCGCGTCGGCGCTGCGGACGTTGAGGTAGGTGTCCTGCTGACCGGCGAAGCTCGCCCCCTCCAGGTCCTCCGCGGTCGCCGACGACCGCACGGCCACGGCCGTCTCCCCCAGCGGGACGCGGGCGGCGAGTATCTCGCGCATCGTCGTCTCGGGGATCTCCGCGGTGTCGAACAGCGCGCGGATCCGGGCGGAGGGCTCCTCGTAGTCCGCAGGTGCGGCGTCCGCGGGCAGCGCGGCGAGCTCCTGGATGCGGGGCCCGATCCCGCTCTCGGCCACGAACTCGCGGTACGCGTCGGTGGTGAGCACGAAGCCGGCGGGCACCGGTAGGCCGGCCCGGGTGAGCTCCCCCAGGTTCGCACCCTTGCCGCCGGCGATGTCGATGTCGCCGCGGCCGAGATCCTCGAAGCGCCGGATCATGCTCATGAGCGCATTCTGCCGCGTGCCGGCGATCGCCGCGGCCCGCTCACTCAGATGGTGACGACCACCTTGCCCCGCGACCGGCCCTCCTGCACGTAGCGCAGCGCGTCGGGCACCTCGGGCAGCGTGAACGTCCGGTCGACCACCGGCGTGACGGTCCCCTCGGCGACGAAGCGGGCCACCTCGCGCATGTCGGCCGCCTTCTCGGCGGGGAACAGCGACGTCAGCCGCTGCCCGACGAACGGTGCCAGCAGGGCGGCCCGGAGCTGGCGGCCCATGCCGCCGAGGACGGCACCGCCATCCTCCCCGCCGCCGAGCACGAGGGTGCCCCGCGGCGTCAGCACGCGCCGCAGCAGCGACAGCGGGCGGTTGCCGGCGAGGTCGAGGACGAGGTCGTAGCGGCGGCCGGCGTCGGTGATCTCCTGGCGGGTGTGGTCGATGACCTCGCTCGCCCCGAGCGACCGCACCAGGTCGGCCTTCGCCGGACCGCAGACGCCCGTGACGTCGGCCCCGAGCGCCCGTGCGAGCTGCACCGCGTACGTACCCACCCCGCCGGACGCGCCGATGACCAGCACGTGCTGCCCGGACCGCAGCCGACCGACGTCGCGCAGCCCGCGCAGCGCGGTGATCCCGGAGATCGCGATCGCCGCCGCCGCCTCGAAACCGAGACCGGCCGGCTTCGGGGCCAGCTTGGCCACGGGAGCAACGGCGTACTCGGCGAAGGCGCCCCGGCCGATGCCGAACACCTCGTCCCCCACGGCGAAGCCGGCCTCACGCGCGTCGCCGCCGACCGCCTCCACCACCCCGGCCAGGTCACCGCCGAGCCCGGCGAACCGCGGCGCGCGGAGCCCGAACCCGAACAGGCGGATCAGGTGGGGCGTGCCGGTCATGAGGTGCACGGCACCCCGGTCGACCGACGCGGCGCGCACCCGGACGAGGACCTCGCCCGCGCCGGGCACCGGCACGTCCACGTCCACCAGCGACACGACGTCGGGCGGCCCGTACTCAGTGCGCACGATGGCCTTCATGGCTGCTCTCCCTCGGGGTACTGGAACACATCGTCGAGCCCGACGCCGAACACCCGCGCGATCTGGAACGCGACCTCCAGCGACGGCGAGTAGCGGCCCTGCTCGATCGCGATCACGGTCTGCCGGGTGACGTCGAGCCGGTCGGCGAGCACGGCCTGCGTCATCTCGCCGTGGGCGAACCGCAGCGCCCGGATCCGGTTGGTGACCTTCGTCGGTTTCACCACGTCGCGATCACCATGCTGGGAGTCCCCACCGGTAGGCCGCTAGCCTGGCCACCGACCCGAGCACCGCAGAGAGGACGAACGCCAGGTAGACGGCGTTGGCGATCCAGAAGTGATCGGCCCCGACGAGCGCCATGAGCAGCGCCGCGACGGCCCCGAGCACGACGAAGGAGTGCCCGATGTGCCCGCCGAACCGGCTGATCTCCCGATCTCGCTGGTCGGTGCGGCCTGCGGCGCGCGACCCGATGGCCACGGCGATGTTCCCGATGATGGAGACGGCGACGGCGATCCCGACGGTCCACACCAGCGGGCCCGCGTACGCCACCGCGGCGAGCGGCGCGGTACCCGCCCGTCCCAGTACGACGACGAGGTAGGCGACGTACCCGCCGATCGCCACCACGAGCGCGATCCACGCGCGCTTCTGTTCGAGCGACATGACTCGAAGGTAAAGCAGACTTGACGCGATGTCAAAAATTACAGACATAGTGTCAGGTTTGTCAGACCTCCGGTGTCACGCAGCCCCGGAAAGCCTGATCACTCAGAAGCGCTGACTCGTGAGCTTCTCCACCACGATCTCGGTGGCGAAGCGCACCGTGCCCGGCGGCTCGATGTCGACGTGCTCGCCTGCGTACTTCTCCGCGATGCGCCGCTCCAGCTCCAGCTCCGGGTCGCGGCGCAGCTCCCCGATCCGGCCCCGCAGCTCCACGTAGGTGGTGGGATGGGCCGGGTCGACCACGACCACCGCGATGCGGGGGTCGCGGCGCAGGTTGCGCAGCTTCTGACGGTCCTCGACGAGGCTGATCAGCACGCGGTCTCCGTCGCGCAGGAACCACATGGGCGTGACCTGGGGTTCGCCGCGGCTGCCGATCGTGGAGACGAACGCGACGGCGAGGGAGTCGAGCAGGTCGTGGAAGGGCGCGAGGGTCGGCACCCGACAGGTATACCGGCGGGGACCGACGCGGGCGACCCCGACACCGGCGATGCATGTCGTCCGGGTTCGGGCAGGATGTCCCCGTGATCGACGCGTCGACGCAGCCCAGCGCACCGGCCCTGCACCTGCCCAGCGCCGGACCCGACCCGCTGCCACTCGACACGGCCGTGGCGGCGGTGCTGGGCTATGCCCGCGGGCGGCGGCCGCTGCGGTTCCGCTCCCCTGACGCCCCGCAGGGCCGCTGGGTGCAGCTGCCCGCGTTCGGCTGGACGCGTTTCGACACCCGTCCGGTGGGGCCGCCCGGCGACCTCGACGTGCTGGTCGGTGAGGGTCTGCACGGCCGGCTGGACCGGGTCGCGTGGGCCACGGTCCGGGACGCGCTGCTGGACGTCCGCCCGCTGGCCACCACCGCCGTCGAGCGCGCCGCCGGCCGGGCCTTCTGGGAGCTGCCCGACGACGAGCTGTCGGTGCTCGGCGAGCCCGGCACGGTCGGGGCGGCCCTGCGCACGATCGGGCGCGGCAGCGGCGAGCACCACGCGCACGTGTCCGCGGCGCTGCACCACCGCCACCCCAGCGTGCTCCCGCACCTCACCCGCACCACCCGGCGCGCGCTGCTCCCCCACGTCGAGGAGGGCGACAGCGGCGTGGAGGCGGTGATCCGGCGCGAGCTGCGCGCCAACGTCGACGCCTTCGCCGCGCTGGAGGCCGCCGTGGCCGGGCTGCTCGACGACGCCCGGCCCGGGCCGCTGCGCCTGCACGACATCCTGCTCTGGCTCGCCACCACGCTGCGCCTGACCCATGCCGTCGGGCTCGGCCTGGCCACCGCCGAGTGGCAGGCGTGGGACAGCGGCCGCATCGCCGCGATGGAGCGCTGAGCCGGTCGGAGCACGCACCGCAAACCGGGTGACACGCCGTCCCGGGCGCCGTCGACACCGGGGGGAGCAGCACGTGAACGCGCAGCTGCACCCGTTCGCCGGTGTCTCGGCCCTCTCCGGCTGAGCTGATCGCCTCCCGGCCCTCCCGTCCGCGGATGGGCCGTCGGAGGCCTCGCCCACGCCCGTGACCACCCGGGTGGCGTGCGGCCGCGCCGTGTTCCGGCGAGCCAGCGATCGCCCGGTCCGTGAGAGGACCGACCATGACCCGCCACACCGATCTGCATCTCGTCCGCAACGTGGGCGTGATGGCCCACGTCGACGCCGGCAAGACCACCGTCTCGGAGCGCATCCCGTTCCTGACCGGCGTGAACCACCGCATCGGTGAGGTCCACGACGGCGCCGCGACGCTGGACTGGACCCGCCAGGAACGCGAACGCGGCATCACCATCACCGCGGCCGCCACCACCTGCACCTGGGCCGGTCACCTGCTCACGCTCGTCGACACGCCCGGCCACGTCGACTTCACCGCCGAGGTCGAGCGGACGCTGCGGGTGCTCGACGGGCTCTGGGGCGACGGCCCGGGCGACGTTGCGGAGCAGGACGTGCCCGCCTGCCTGCGCGACGCTGCCGCGCAGGCCCGGACGGAGCTGATCGAGCAGCTCGTCGACCTCGACGAGGAGCTGGGTGAGGGGTTCCTGAGCGGGGCGGCCATCGACCGATCTGCGGCCCGGTCGGCGATCCGGCGGCTGACGCTGTCCGGGCGGGCGGTGCCCGTGCTGCTGGGTCCGCGCTGCGCAACAAGGGGATCCAGCCGCTGCTCGACGCGGTCGTCGCCTTTCCTGCCCTCCCCCGTCGATGCCCGGGTGGTGGTGGGGACGCGGCCGGACGGCGACGCCGTGGCCTGCCCATCGGACCCGGACGCGCCGGCCTGCGCGCTCGCGTTCAAGCAGGCCACGCTGCCGGGCGGGCAGTCGATGACGTACGTGCGCGTGTACGCCGGCACGCTGCGCCCCGGCGACCGGGTGGTGATCAGCCGGACCGGTCGCACCGAACGCCTCGGCCGCATGCTGCTCGTGCATGCCGGCGCCACCCGGGACGTCGGTGTGCACGGTCCGGGGGAGCTCGGCCCGGGCGGGATCGGTGCGGTGATCGGGCTGCGCGACGTGCGGGACCGGCGACACGCTCGCCGATCCGGCCGCGCCGGTGCGGTCGGAGGGCATGGAGTTCCCCGACCCCGTGCTCGCGATCGTCGTCGAACCCGCGGGATGGGAGAGCCGCACCTGGAGGTGATGCTCGGGCAGCTGGTCGACGACCACGGCGTGCGGGTCACGTCCGGAGCGCCCCGGTGGCCTACCGCGAGACGGTCACGCAGCCCGTGACCGGGCACCGCACCGGTTCTCCCGCCAGACCGGCCGCGACCACGGGCGGCCGGGTGCCGCGCGAGTTCGCGGCGGCGACCGGGCTCGGCGTCGCCGACGGGCTCGCCGCGGGCCCGCTGGGCGGGTACCCGGTCGTCGGGGTGCACGTCACGCTCGTCGACGGCCTGACGCACCCGATGGACTCGTCGGAGGCGGCGTTCCGCATCGCCGGGGCCCGGGCGATCCGGGAGGCGCTGGTGCTGGCGGCCCCGGTGCTGCGGGAGCCGGTGATGGCCGTCGAGGTGGTGGTGCCCGCGGAGTTCCTGGGCACCGTGATCGGTGACCTGTCCGCCCGCCGGGGCACCGTCACCGGTCTCGGCGTCCGAGCGGGTGCCCGCCCCGGCGACTACGCCGCGGTAGCGGCCCGCAGCACGGCGGCGACCGAGCGGTCGATGTCTCGCTCGGTCGTCGTCGCGTTCGAGACCGAGACGCGGATCCAGCGCCGCCCGCGCCAGGTCGTGCCACCGAACCAGCAGGTGCCGTCGCGCTGCACCGCGTCGATCACGGCGTCGGTGCGCGCGTCGTCACCGAAGCGGGCGAGCACCTGGTTGAGCACGACGTCGTTGCCGATCTCGGCGCCGCCCGCAGCCAGTCCGGCCGCGAACCGCCCGGCGAGCGTGCAGCAGCGCGCCACCAGGTCGGCGACGCCGTCCGCGCCCAGTTCCCGCACCGCCGCCCATGCCGCGAACCCGCGGGCGCGCCGCGAGGACTCCGCCGTGAGGTCGCCGGGGGCGGGCTGGGCGCTGCCCGACCCGACCAGGTAGGCCGCGGTGTAGGACAGCGCGGCGACGTGCGTCTGCGGGTGCGCGCAGATCGCGAAGCCGCAGTCGTAGGGCAGGTTGAGCCACTTGTGCCCGTCACACCCCCAGGAGTCGGCGAGCTCCACCCCGTCCACGAGATGGGCGTGCGCGGGGCTCGCGCCCGCCCACAGCCCGAACGCGCCGTCGACGTGCACCCAGGCACCGTGCTCGCGGGCGAGCGGGATGGCGGCGCGCAGGTCGTCGCACGCGCCGGTGTTCACGTTGCCCGACTGCAGCGCCACGATCAGCGGACCGGGTGGGCCCGCGGCCAGCACGCGGCGCAGGTCGGCGACGTCGATCGCGCCGTTGGCATCGGGCGCGACCTCCTCCACCGCGGCCGTCCCGAGGCCCAGCAGCCGCAGCGCCCGGTCGATCGTCGCGTGGCGCTCGGCGCCCGCCACGACCCGCACGCGCGGCGCCCCGGCCAGCCCGTCGCGCTCGACGTCCCAGCCGGCCCGGGCGAGCACGTCGTGGCGGGCCGCGGCGAGCCCGACGGTGTTGGCGGCCTGGCCGCCCGTCACGAACCCGACGGTGGCACCGGCCGGCAGCCCGAGCAGCTCGGTGATCCACCGCCCCGCCACGGCCTCCGCCGCCGCGCCCGCCGGGGAGAGCACCGCGTTCATGGCGTTCTGGTCCCAGCCCGCGGCGAGCACCTCCGCCGCCGTCGACGAGGCGAGCGCGCCACCGACGACGAACCCGAAGTACCGCGGGCCCGCCGTCGCGACCAGCCCGCCCGCTGCGGCCGCGATCAGCTCCTCGACGACCTCGGCGGCGGGCGTCGGCGTACGGGGCAGCGGGCCGTCGAACGCCGCGCGCACCGCATCGTCGGTCAGCGCCGCGCGGACCGGCTGCGCGGCGAGGCCGGCGCGGTAGGCGGCGGCGACCCCGGCCGCGCGGGCAAGGAGATCGTCCACCGCCGCGACGCTACGCCGCGCCGCCGCACCGGGACGCTTCAGCGGGATGCGGCCCGCAGGTGCTCGGCCAGTGCCGCGAGCGCGGCGGGTGAGCTCGGCGAGCGGGTGCCCCAGCACAGCAGGTGGTGGCGGCGGGCCCACGGGTCCTGCAGCTCGCGGACGTCGAGCGCGAGCTCGGGCGGGATCGCCCTGCGCGGGACGACGGCGAGCCCGACACCGGCGGCGACCAGCGCGATCAGCGTGGTGAGGTCGCCGACGAGCGTGCGGTAGCGCGCCGCCGGCGCGTGCGCGCCGAGGTGCTTCTCGATCCACTGCTGCAGCGACGACTGCGCGTCGAGCCCGACGAGCGGGTGCTCGGCCACCTCGCGGTAGGTCATCGTCGCGCGCTCGGCGAGCACCCCGCCGGCCTGCCCGATCACGACGATCGAGTCGTCACCCAGTCGTTCGGTGCGCAGGCCGGAGTCCCGGGACTCGCCGTCGAGGACGATGCCGAGATCGGCCCCGCCGTCGGCGAGCAGGTGCAGCGTCTGTGGCGTGCGGCGCTCGGCGACGGTGACGTCGACCTCGGGGCGTTCCCGCAGGAACGCGGCGAGCGCCTGCGGCACCAGCCGGTGCATCGCCGAGCCGCCCGCGAGCAGCACCAGCGGCGCGACCGATGGTCGGACGTAGCCGGCCACCGCGCTCTCCATCCGCACCGTCTGGTCGAGCACGTCGCGGGCGTGGCGTGCCAGCGTCGAACCGGCCGGGGTGGGTCGCACGCCCCGGCGGCCCCGCACCAGCAGCTCGACCCCGGCGTGGTGCTCGAGCGAGCGGACCCGGGCGCTGGCCGAGGGCAGGCTCAGGTGCATCCGGCGCGCTCCCGCCGTGATCGACCCCTCCGTGACGACGTGCACGAACAACCTCAGATCGTCCAGGTCGTAGCGCATACGCCACAGCCTATGGCTCGGCCTGAGGCTGGCTGCGTCGATCGCGCATTGTGCAGCTCGCGCAACGGCTCGATGCTCGACGGATGATCGACGTCGCCGTGCTCCTGCTCGCCGGGCTCGCCGCCGGCGCGCTCAACGCCGTCGGCGGGGGTGGCACATTCGTGGCGCTGCCTGCACTCGTGGCCGTCGGGCTGTCGCCCGTCACGGCCAACGCGGCGACCACGGTGGCGCTGGTGCCCGCCGCGCTCCTCAGCGCCTGGGTCTACCGGCGCGCGATCGTGCCGGTCGGGACGACATCAACCGTGGCGCTGACCGTGATGAGCGTGCTCGGCGGGGGGTTGGGTGTCGCGCTGCTGCTGGTGCTGCCGTCGTCCTCGTTCGACGCCGCGGTGCCGTGGCTGCTGGGGTTCGCGACGGTGGTACTCGCGTTCGGACGGCGGGTCTCCGGCCGGCTCGTGGCGTGGCGGGGCCGGCCCGTCGGCCTGGGCGTCGGGGCGGTGCTGGCCGGGCAGTTCGTCCTCGCCGTCTACGGCGGATACTTCGGCGGGGCCGTAGGCATCCTCATGCTCGCGCTGTGGGGCATCGGGCTCGGGCTCGACACGGCGGTCAGCAACCCGATGCGCGTCGCGCAACTGGCAGCCGTCTACCTCACGGCCACCGTGGCCTTCCTCGTCGCCTCCGACGTGCTCGCCGACCCCGGGCCGCCGGCGTTGGTGCTGGTCGGAGCGCTGGCCGGCGGTCATGCCGGGGCGCACCTGGCGCGGCGGCTGCCGGGCCGCGTGCTGCGCGGCGCCGTCCTCGGCACGGCGGTGACCATGACCGTGCTGTACGCGATCCATGGCTAGCGCACCCGACCGTCGAGTGGCCCGGCTGCTCGCGGCGTACGAGGCGTGCGAGCTCAGCGACCTCGCCCGGAGCGCGGTCACGACCGGAGGATCGCTGCTCGACGACGCCGCCCAGGTGCTGCGAGCCGCACTGCGCTACGCCGAGGCCGCTGCGGCGGCCGCGCGCGTCGAGGGTGCCGGCTGGGACGACATCGGCGCCGCACTGGGCATGGCGCCGGAGCGGGCGCGGGAGCGCTTCGCGGCGGCCGAGGAGCGGCTGCGCGCTGCGGCCGACCCGGATCCGGTGGCTGGCGGCTGGTGGCGCCACCACGCCCGCCGGGATCCGGACGAGCTGGCCGCCGACCTCGCCGACTGGGTGCGCCGCAACCCCTCGTGACCCTCGTCACATCAGGTTCGCCGTGACATCGCGGCGCCTCACGACGTCTCACTGGCAACGGTCGACACCCGACGGCCGCCGGAGGGAGGGTCTCGGTGAGTGCGGCAGGGCCTGCGGCCCTCGGTCCGGCGCCGGTCGATCCCGGCGAGCTGGACGAGGCCACCCTGGTGGCACGGGCGCGGGACCGGGACGCGGGGGCGTTCGAGGTGCTGGTGCGACGCTACGAACGACGCATCTACGCGCTGTGCGTCCGCATGCTGGGTCCGGGTCGGGCGGAAGCGCAGGACGTCGCGCAGGACGCCTTCATCACGGCATGGCGGCGGCTGCCCGACATCGAGCAGGACGGGGCGTTCGGCGGCTGGCTCTACCGGATCGCCACGAACCGCTGCCTCACCGCGCTGCGGTCGAAGCGGCCGACCAGCGAGATCGACGAGCGGAACGCGCCCGCCGCCACCGCGCCGGGCACCGATCCCCAGCGGACGGCGCAGAACGCCGCGGCGATGGACGCGCTGAGCAGGGCGTTGCAGTACCTGCCACCATCGCAGCGGGCGGCGTGGTTGCTCCGCGAGGTGCACGGCCGTTCCTACGACGAGATCGCCGCGCTGGTGGGAGCGAGCCCGACAGCGGTTCGAGGACGGATCGCGCGGGCACGGATCGAGCTGGCGGAGGTGATGGCGCCATGGCGATGAACGCGGACGACGCCCCGAACCCGAGCGGTCTCGACGACCCGGCACGGGAGCACGGCCTGCCGTGCGGGCGCACCGTCGAGGCTGTGTGGACGGAGCTGGAGGAGCAGACGACCAGCGAGCACGGCGTAGGTTGCCCGCACTGCACCACCGTGCGGGCGAGCCTGACGCAGCTCATGGAGGCCACCCGGCTGCTCGTCGACGACCCGATCGAACCCCCCGCCGGGATGATGGAGCGGATCATGGACGCGGTCCGCGCCGACCTGGGACGGTCGTCGTCGATCCCGCTCCCGACGCCGTCCGGGCTGCCACCGGCACTGGGAGGGATCGACATCTCGACCTCCGCGTTGGCCGCGGTGCTGCGCTACGCCGTCGACGGGGTCGACGGGGTGCGCGCCCAGCGCTGCCGCGTGGAGCTCGACCCCGACCGGCCCTACACCGTGCTGGTGACGATGTCGGTGTCGCTGCGCTACTCCGCATCCGGCGCCGACGGCCGGGTCGAGCTGCTCGACGAGGCCCGCACGCGGGTGCGCGCGGCGATCGGCGAGCAGGTCGGCCTGCGGATCGCGGCGCTCGACATCGAGGTCGCCGACGTCTGGACCGACCCGGCCAGTGATGCCCGGTGATGCCGCCGGAACCGGCGACGTCGCTGTTCGGATCGCTGGACGTCGTCGTCGAGGTGCGTTGTGCGGAGGCCGCGGCCGCGGCGGCCCGCGCGGTGCCGGGCGTGGCACGGTTGCAGCCGGGGGTGGTCGGGCTGCTGATGCAGTTCGTCCGGGAGGGCTGGCAACGCGCCACCGGGCTGGACCTGCCCGACATCGCCGGGGTGCAGGCCGAACTGGAGCACGACGGCACCGGCGGGGCCGCCAGCGGCGTCGCGATCGACGTGCGGGTGGTGGTGCGGGCGGGGTTCCACACCGCCGCCGTTGCGGTGGCGGTGCAGGAGGCGGTGGTGGCGGCGGTGCCGCTCCCGGTCAGCGGGGTTGCGGTGCATGTGGTGGATGTGGAGTTGCACGGGAGGTAGGGGCGGGTCGGGTCGAGTTGGGTTGTGTGCCCCGGCTTTAGGGCCGCCTCGCCGGCGGGGCAGGTGGGGGGCGCCCGGTGTGCGCGCAGCGCGCGCACGGGCTCTCGGCCTCGGCAGGGCACGGGGCGGCAGGCGCACGGCTTGCCGCGAGTTGCGCTCCAACGCACCGCGAGTCGGGATGGATCGGCCCGCGAGTCGGGGTGGCCGAAGGGTCGCGTTCGGTTGCGTGCCCCGGCTTTTAGGGCCGCCTCGCCGGCGGGGCAGGTCTCCGAGAGGTTGGAGGTCGTGTCCCGGTGTGCGCGCAGCGCGCGCCCGGGCTCTCGGCCGGGCAGGGCACGGGGCAGCAGGCGAACGGCTTGCCGCGAGTTGCGCTCGAACGCACCGCGAGTTGCGACGGAAGGACCCGCGAGTCGGGATGGATCGGCCCGCGAGTCGGGACGGCCGAAGGGTCGCGTTCCGTTGCGTGCCCCGGCTTTAGGGCCGCCTCGCCGGCGGGGCAGGTCTCCAGGAGGTGGGGGTCGTGTCCTCCCGTCGACCTACCCGACGGGCTACCACGCGGCCGCCCCACGGTCAGGCTTGGTCGTGGATCTAGGGGTGCCGGAGTGGCTGCCCGTGGGGCGGCCACGTGGTCGGAATCGGGCAGGCCGACGGGAGGACACTCCGGGCCCCGGTGTGCGCGCAGCGCGCACCTGGGCTCTCGGCCTCGGCAGGGCACGGGGCAGCAGACGCACGGCTTGCCGCGAGTTGCGGTGAATGGCCCCGCGAGTTGCGACGGAAGGACCCGCGAGTTGGGGTCACGTTGCACGGCCAGATGAGCTTGATCAGCGATCGCGGTACCTGAGCTGCATGGGTGCACCTCCGGTACCGCAGCTGGCGATCATGGCCGGTGCTCCGCAACCGATGCGACAGATAGGGCTTCGTCGAGAACGAAGTTAATGTGATCAACAGGGCCATGGGCGTGTCACGGCATCCGTGTAAGCCGCGGGTGGACCAAGATCGGCTCAGCGTGATCTTCACGCTGCC
>NZ_JBHSIR010000023.1:0-174529 GCF_042653605.1 Pseudonocardia sp. GCM10023141 | reverse complement strand
GACCTCAGGTGCGCCCGAATCCTGGCTGATCAACCAAGCTCGGACCGGAAGAGGGTGCACCAGTGAGCGCGGTGCAGACACTCGAACGTCCGGCGTCCGGCGAGTCCTCGGAAGCGCCACTGAAGCCGCGCCTGTCCCGGCGCCGTGCGCGGTCCTACCTCATCGGCGGCATGCTGGTGCTGACGTGCTGGGCGATGCTCAGCCCGGTGCTGTGGGCGGCCATGGCGGTGACGAAGCCGACCGACGTCGCGTTCCTCAACCCGCCCGTGTTCGCCTACGAGCCGACGCTGCACGCGTTCGTCGACCTGTGGCAGACCACCTTGTTCTACAAGTACCTGATCAACACCCTCGTCGTGGCCGTGATCAGCACGATCGTCGCGTTGGTGATCGGGATCCCGGCGGCGTACGCGTTGTCGCGGTTCCCCAGCTGGATCTCCGCGGTGCTGCTGATCGCCGCGCTGATCTTCCGGGCGCTGCCGCGCTTCTCGGTGGTGCTGCCGATGTACGACATCGCCCGCTCGCTGGGGATCTACGACACGACGTTCGTGGTGGCGGCCGCGTTGGTGGCGATCAACCAGCCGTTCAGCATCTGGCTGCTGCGCAACTTCTTCGCCGAGATACCCAAGGAGCTCGACGAGGCGGCCATGCTGGACGGGTGCAGCCGGTTCCAGACGCTGCGCCGCGTGATGGTGCCGCTGATGGGTCCCGGCATCATCACGGCGGGCATCTTCATGTTCCTGTTCGCCTTCCAGGAGTACCTGACGGCCAACATCCTCACCGACGTCTCCGCGCGCACGGTGCCGGTGTTCATCGCCACGCAGCTCGGGCAGACGCTGCCGATGCTGCAGCAGGCGGGCGCCGCGGCGATCCTGCTGACGCTGCCGGTGGTGCTGTTCGCGTTCGTCGCGCAGCGCTACCTGGTGGCGGGGTTGGGCGCGGGCTCGGTCAAGGGATAGTGGCTCATGGCCGATCCGCTGGTGCTGCTGCCGGGACTCAACTGCTCGCCGCGGCTGTGGTCCACCATGCTCGACGAGCTGGGGTCGCCGACCGTCGTCCACGGCCGGCTCGACGGCCCCACGCTCGACGATGCGGTCGCCGCACTGCTGCACGTGCTGCCACCGCGCTTCGCGCTCGCCGGGCTGAGCATGGGCGGGATCGTCGCGATGGCGCTGGTGCGGCAGGCCCCGGAGCGGGTGTCGCGGCTGTGCCTGATGGCGACGAACGGGCGGGGTCCGACGCCCCAGCAACGCGCGGGGTGGCTGGCGCAGCGGAGCGAGCTGGCGGTCGGCCGTACGGCGCGCGACGTGCAGCGCGACCTCCTGCCGTTCCTGCTGTACAGCCGCGATCCGGAGCTGGCCGAGATGGCCCTGCTGATGGCCGACGACCTGGGGGAGCAGGCGCTCGACGGGCAGCTCGCCGCGCAGGCCACCCGCACCGACGAGCGGCCCGCGCTGGCCGCCGTGCGCGTGCCGACCCTGGTGCTCGTCGGGGACCAGGACCGGATCTGCCCGGTGGATCGGCACGAGGAGATCCACGCGCTGATCCCCGGCTCCCGGCTCACCGTGCTCGCCGGGGTGGGGCACCTGGCCCCGCTCGAAGCGCCGGCAGCGGTGGCCGCCGCGCTCGCGGGCTGGCTCGGGTGAGGATCAGGCGCGCAGCGACCGGAACACGTCCATCAGCACCGCGGTGAGGTTGTAGACCACCACCTGCGCGCCCCCGTCGAACGACTCCACCGCTGCTGCGGCGCTGTTGGCCAGGTCGGCGCGCACCGTGTCCGCCGTGCCGGGGTCGCTGCGCACTGCGGCCAGCAACTCGGCCACGGTCGGGTCCGCGGCCTGTCGGGACGCGCCCAGGTCGGCGGTGCCGACGAGGTAGCCGTCGATCCCGGGCACCGCGACGATCGCCGCGGCGTCGCGGATCGCCGCGGGCGACTCGAGCATGGCGATCACCAGCGTCGCGGCGGCGGCCGCGCGGTGCGCGGCGGCGTCGACGGTGCCGAACCGCCCGGCGCGGGAGTAGGTGGCGAACCCGCGCTGTCCCCGCGGCGGGTAGTGCACCGCGCGCACCAGTGCCTCGGCGTCCGCGGCGGTCTCGACGTGTGGCGCCACGATCCCCGCCGCGCCGTGGTCCAGCACCCGTAGCGCCGTGCCCGGCTCGTGCTCACCGAGGCGGACGAGCACCGGCATCCCCTGGGCGTCGGCGAGCGCGATGTGCTCGCGCAGCAGCCCGATGTCGGCGGGGCCGTGCTCGGCGTCGACCAGGACGAAGTCGAGTCCGGCCACCGCCAGCATCTCGACGATCTCCTCGGCCGGCATCCGCACGAGCGCGCCCGCCAGCCGCTCGCCCGCCGCCAGCCGCGCGCGCAGGGTGGTCGTCGAACCGCGGTGCTGCACCATGGTGCGTCCTTTCCGATAGCATACGTATGTCGGCCAGTGAACGGGTCCGGGCCGCACGCGTCAAGCGATGATCGGGGCGGCGAGGTTCTCCGCGTGGCTATGCTGCTGCGGTTCGGGGGGAGAGGCGCGAGATGATCACCAGTCACGATGTGGCGAGGCTGGCGGGGGTGTCGCAGCCGACCGTGTCGCGGGCGCTGCGCGATGACCCGAAGGTCTCCGAGGCCACGAAGCAGCGGGTCCGCGAGGCGGCGCTCGCGCTGGGCTACTCGCCGAGCGCGATCGGCCGTGCGCTGTCGGTGGGGCGCTCGACGCGGGTCGGGCTCGTCGTCACCGACCTGGAGAACCAGTTCTACGCCCACGTCATCGCCCCGATGCACCACGAGCTGGAGCGGCTGGGCCACGAGCTGGTGCTGATCACCGAGTCGTCCGAGAGTGGCCCGGTCGCCGAGCACGTCATCGGTCACGGGCTGTGCGGCGTCGTGCTCGCCACCACCACCGTCGACTCGATCCTGCCGTCGCGGTTGCACGATCGCGGCGTGCCGTTCGTCTACTTCAACCGGACGGCGCCCAACGTGCCGGCCGACTCCGTCACCGTCGACCCGGAACAGGGCATCCGGGAGCTGCTGGCCGACGTCGTGGCCAAGGGCCACTCCCGGGTCGGCGCGATCTTCGGCCCGCGCAACACCAGCACCGGTGAGCTGCGTGAACAGACCGTGCGCGCGGTGCTCGACGAGCACGGCATCACGCTGGCGCACCGCGACGTGCGGCACGGCCCGTTCGACTTCCGCACCGGGCACGAGGGCATGCACGCGCTGGCCGGGCGCGCCGATCCCCCCACGCTGGTGCTGTGCGGCAACGACGTGGTGGCGCTGGGTGCGCTCAACGCCGCGGCCGAGCTCGGTGTCGCGGTGCCGGGCGACGTCTCGATCGCAGGCTTCGACGACCTGCCGACGTCGAGCTGGGCGCTGGTGCGGCTCAGCACGGTGGCCTACGACCTCGACGCGATGTCACGCGCGGCCGCTCGCATGATCGTCGCCAGGGCCGACAAGCCCGAGGCCGAGCCCGTCACGGAGGTCTTCCCGACGCGCTACGTCCCGCGCACCACGATCGGCACCGCTCGCTCCTGAGCCGCCCGTGCGGGTCGAGCGCCGCCTCTTGTCACCGCGAATGCATACGCATACAGTCGTGGTGGTTCCGACCGCAGGAGAGGATTTCCATGCCGCTCGACCCCGTCGCGTATGAGCCCTACACCGACCCCGACGACTTCATCCGCGAGGTGACCGACCGGATCTGGGTCGGCCGCGACGTCTCCTACATCGTGGACAACTACGAGCCCGACTCGATCGTCCACGGCGGGCTCGGCACGGTCATCGGTCGCGACGGTGTCATCGAGGGCAGCCTGATGCGCATCGCGGGCACGCCCCAGCACGTCGGGCAGGCCGAGGACGTGGTGTGGGAGGCGCGCGGCAACGACGCGTTCCTCAGCTCGCACCTGGTGTTCGCCAGCGACGAGCACCTCGTCGGCGGTCGGCCCACCCGGGTCCGCAAGCGCACCATCGCCAACTGCCTCTACCGTCGCGGCCGCATGGTCGAGGAGTGGGTGGTGCGCGACGAGCTCGCCGACTGCCTGCAGCGCGGCATCGACCCCGCGGCGGCGGCGCTGCAGATGCGCTTCCGCGGCTACGAGGGCTCGATGACCAAGCCCGCGCCTGCCGACGTCCTCACCGCGGGCGACAGCGGGCCGCGCCCCGACGACTTCCGCCCCGAGTGCGAGATGGTGCTGGAGTTCCTCGACGAGGTGTGGAACCAGCGCCGCCTCAACAAGGTGCCCGCCTACATGGTGCGGGACCTGTTCCTGCACACCGTGGGCGACCAGACGATCGTGCGTCCGGACGGCTACCAGCGTGATCTGTTGAGCCTGGTCGCGCCGTTCCCCGACGCCCGCTTCGAGGTCCGCGACGTGCAGACCCACCACGCCGAGCGCTACGCGGGGCTGCGCATCGCCGTGCTGTGGACGATGCACGGCACCTACCACGGCACGCCCGCGTTCGGACCGCTGACCAACTCCCCGGTCGACCTGCTGGGCGTGTCGCAGTTCCTGGTGCAGGGCGGCCGGATCGTCCGCGAGATGCGCGTGTTCGACGAGATCGCACTGCGCGCGCAGATCAACGCCACCCGCGGTGCCGGCGAGTTCACCGACACCAACATCTACTAAGGACTCCCCGAGATGCCCGACACCGTCGTCACCCCCGGCGAGATCGCTCGCCGCACCGTGCGCCGGCAGGACTGGGTCCCCTGCAAGGCCGCCTTCATCGACTGCCGCACGCCCGGCTCGGACCGCAAGGACAACTACTCGTTCATCGGGCCCGGCGTCTCGCAGAACGCCGAGCAGTTCGTCAACCTGCGCGAGCCGCACGGGTTCAACCTGGGCGCGGCCGGGATGCCGCACGGCACCACCAACAGCCTGCACCTGCACTTCACGGCCGAGGTGTTCATCAACTTCGGCGGCGACTACCAGCTGCGCTGGGGCGCCGACGGCCGCCAGGGCGAGTACCGCAGCGTCGACGGCGACGTCGTCTCGGTGCCCACCTGGATCTTCCGCGGCTTCACCAACGTCGGCGACGACGAGGGCATCCTGCTCACGGTGCTGGGCCACGACGACAACGGCGGCATCATCTGGGGGCCGTCGGTGCTGGCGGAGGCGGCCGGTCACGGGCTCTACCTCACCTCCGACAACCAGCTGGTCGACACCGTGCAGGGCGAGCAGGTGCCCGCCGGCGCGACCCTCGTGCGGCCCATGGCGCAGGAGGAGATCGACAAGCTCGACGCCTACTCCGTCGCCGCGTTCCGCACCCGCGTCGCGCACGCGGGCGACCGCACCTGGCTGCCCCGGCCGTTCCTGTGCTCGGGGCTACCCGGCGGCGGCGCCGAGCTGAGCCCGATGATCGGCTACGGCATGAGCGAGGACCGCCGCGCCGTCCCGTGGCAGCACGAGCCGCACGGCTTCGACCTGGCCTGGCTGCGCGCACCGGTCGGGGAGGGAGTGCTCACCCACCGCCACGGTGAGGCGCAGGTGCTCACCGCCCGGTCCGGCCGCTGGGCGGTGCGGATCAACACCGGGTCCGCGGAGAGCGTCGTCGAGCTCGGCAGGCTCGACTCCCTGTCTGTGCCTGCGGGGGCCTGGCGCTCGTTCGAGCTGCGCGAGGCCGGGCCCGACGGCACCGGCGAGCTGCTCGTCGTCAACAGCGGCGACGCGCGCACGGTGCTGGAGTGGGCGCCCGAAGTGGTGGCGGCCGCGCGAGCCGCGGGGCAGGTCCTGGACGCGAACGGCTACGTGGCGCCCGCGGCGGTGCTGGCCGCCGCCACCGAGGACGACTGAGCTGGCACACACCCGCGAGGCACCGCACACACCGTAGGAGGTGTGTGCGGTGCCCCGGCGGTGTGTGCGAGCGGGAAGGGTGCGTGTGATCGTCGCTGCGTGTCAGATCCCGGCCCGTTCTCCTGGCGCCCTCGAGCGCGCCGTTCGCTCCGCTGCGGCTCGGGGAGCGCGGCTGGTCGTGCTGCCCGAGCTCGCCGAGTGCGGGTACGTCTTCCGCGACGCCGCCGAGGCGCGCGCCGCCGCCCAGCGGCTCGACGGTCCGACCGCCACGCTGCTGCGGTCGCTCTCCGCCGAGCTGGGGTGCGTGATCGTCGGCGGCTTCGCCGAGCTCGGTGACGACGGCTGCGTGTACAACTCCGCGGTGCTGGTCGAGGCCGGTGCGGTGGTGGCCTGCTACCGCAAGGTGCACCTGTGGGGCAGCGAGCCGGAGTTGTTCAGCCCCGGCACGGAGCCACCGGCCGCCGTTGCCACCGCGGCCGGGCGGATCGCCGTGCTGATCTGCTACGACCTCGAGTTCCCGGAGTGGGTGCGGCTCGCCGCGCAGGCCGGCGCCGAGATCGTCGCGGCGCCGGTCAACTGGCCACGGGAACCCCGCCCGGACGGGGAACGCGCGCTCGAGGTGATCAAGGCCCAGGCGGGTGCGGGAACCTACCGCGTCCACGTCGTCGTCGCCGACCGGTGCGGGCGCGAGCGCGGTGTCGACTGGGTCGGCGGCAGCCTGGTCTGCGGCAGCGACGGCTACCTGCGCGCCGGTCCTGCCACCGCGACGGGGGAGCAGCCGCGGGAGGTGGTGGTGGTCGCGGATCTGGACGTGGCGGCGGCCCGGGACAAGGCGCTGGGGCCGCACAACCACGCCTTCGCCGACCGGCGACCACACCTGTACGGCGACACATCCGCCACATCGCAGGCGGCCGACGCGGTGCCGCGCGCCGGACGGTAGCGTCGGGGGTCGCGAACCGGTGGTGGAAGCGTGCCGTCCGGACGCCCACCCCGATCGTTGCCCGACACCGACGTGAGAAGGATGGCTGCATGAAGGCCGACCCCGCCGTCCAGCGGCGGCTGCTCGACCTCGCTGAGGTCGACGCCGAGCTGTCCCGGTTCGCGCACCGCCGCCGCACCCTCCCCGAGATCGCGGAGCTGGAGTCGGCCGAAGCCGCCGTGCGCACTGCCAAGGACAAGCTCGTGGAGGTCGAGACGGCCGCGGGCGACCTCGACCGCGACATCCGGCGCATCGAGCGCGACGTGGAGGGCGTGCGGACGCGCACCGACCGCGACAACCAGCTGCTCACCGGGTCCGGCATCGCCGCCAAGGCGGCCGCCGACCTGCAGCACGAGCTGGAGACGCTCGCCCGCCGCCAGACCGTCCTGGAGGACGAGCAGCTGGAGGTGATGGAGCAGCGCGAGGCGCTCGGCGCCGACCTGGAGCACTCCCGCGTGGTGCTGGCCACCGCCGAGGAGTCCGTCAAGGCGATCATCGAGCGCCGCGACACCGCGCTGGCCGACATCGACGCCGGCGAGATCGGCAGGCGTCGGGCACGCGAGGAGGCCGTGAAGACGCTGCCCGTCGATCTGCTCACCGCCTACGACAAGCGCCGCGAGCAGCAGGGGGTCGGCGCCGCACTGCTGCTCGCCCGCCGCTGCCAGGCCTGCCGCCTCGACCTGGACCGCACCGCCATCTCGGAGCTGAAGGCCGCGCCCGCCGACGAGGTCGTGAACTGCGAGGAGTGCGGCGTGATCCTGATCCGCACCAAGGAGTCGGGCCTGTGAGCGCGTACCGGTGAAGGTCATCGTCGAGGCCGACGGCGGGTCGCGCGGCAACCCGGGCCCGGCAGGCTACGGCGCGGTCGTGCTCGACGCCGCCACCGAGGAGGTGCTCGCCGAGCGCGCCGAGGGCATCGGGATCGCCAGCAACAACGTCGCGGAGTACCAGGGCCTCATCGCGGGCCTGCGCGCCGCGATCGCGGTGGGCGCCACCGACGTCGAGGTGCGGATGGACTCCAAGCTCGTCGTGGAGCAGATGACGGGCCGCTGGAAGATCAAGCACCCGGCGATGAAGCCGCTCGCGCAGGAGGCCGGAGAGCTCGTGCGCGAGCTCACCAGCGTGTCCTTCGGGTGGATCCCGCGGGCCCGCAACGCCCGCGCCGACGCGCTCGCCAACCAGGCGATGGACGATCAGGCGGGCCGATGACCTCGGCGAACGCCCCGGCCTCCACGTCGTGGACGGGCCAGGTGGGCGAGCCGACGAAGATCCTGCTGCTGCGCCACGGCCAGACGGCGCTGTCGGTGGAGCGGCGCTACTCCGGCCACGGCGACCCCGAGCTCACCGAGCTGGGGCTGGCGCAGGCCGCCGGGGCGGCGGAGCGGCTGGGTGCCGGGCCGAAGATCGCCGCGGTGTTGACGTCACCGCTGCGACGGGCTCGGCAGACCGCCGAGGGCGTCGCCGCTGCCACGGGAGCGCCGCTCGTCGTGCGCTCCGGCCTGATCGAGACCGACTTCGGCGGTTGGGAGGGCCTGACGTTCCGCGAGGCGCGCGAGCGCGACCCGGAGCTGCACGGGCAATGGCTGGGCTCCGAGGACGTCGCCCCGCCGGGTGGGGAGAGCTTCGCCGCGGTGGGGGAGCGCGTCCACGCGGAGCTCGCCGCCGCCGTCGCCACGTATCCTGGCGCCACGATCGTGCTGGTCAGCCACGTCACGCCGATCAAGATGGTGCTGCGCGAGGCGCTGCAGGGCGGCCCGTCCATCCTGTACCGGCTGCACCTGGACCTGGCGTCGCTCTCGATCGTCGACATCTACCCCGACGGCGGCGCGAGCGTCCGGCTGGTGAACGACACCAACCACCACCCGCGCTGATCAGCCGACCAGCACCGACGCGCACCACAGTGCCGCGGTGGCTGCCGCAAGTGCCAACGGCGTGGTGAGGAGCCCGACGCGGGTGAACTCGCCCGCCGACGGTGGCGCGTCGCGGGCGGTGAGGACCTGGCGCCACAGCAGCGTCGCCAGCGAGCCGACGTAGGTCAGGTTCGGGCCGATGTTGACCCCCAGCAGCATGGCGAGCACGAGCGCGGGATGCGCGCCTGGGCCCAGCACGCCGAGCAGGATGAGCGTGGCGGGCAGGTTGTTGACGATGTTGGCCAGCAGCGCCGCGATCCCGGCCGTCGCCAGCAGGCCGAGGAGCGTCGGGGTGTCGGGCACGAACGCCGCGAGCGCGGACGTCAGCCCGGCCGCTCCGACCGTGGCCACCACCACGCCCAGCGCGAGCACGAACACGCAGAACAGCGGCGACGCCGCGCGCACGATCGCCACCGGCGTGATCTCGCGCCGCGCCAGCGCCCGCACGGCGAGCACCGCGGCGCCCGCCGCAGCCACCCACACCGGCTCGACGCCCAACGGGGACGACACCCCGAACCCGGCCAGCGTCAGCGCGAGCACGACCAGCGCGAACCGGGGTGCCGGCCGCCCGTCGCGCTCGGCGGGGGCCACCGCGACGGCCAGGTCGGCGCGGAAGAACCAGCGCAACACCCCGTACTCGACGGCGACGGCGGCGATCCAGGGCAGCACCATCAGACCGGCGAACCCGGTGAACGACAACCCCGAGGCGGCGAAGGCCAGCAGGTTGGTCAGGTTCGACACCGGCAGGATCGTCGAGGCCGAGTTCGACAGGTGCCCGCACGCGTAGACGTGCGGGCGGGCGGGCACGCGCAGCCGCGCCGCGGTCGTCAGGACGACGGGGGTGAGCAGCACGACCGTGGCGTCGAGGCTCAGCACGGCGGTGGTGCCCGCCGCGGCGACGAAGACCAGCACCAGCAGCCGCTGCGGCCGGCCGGCTGCGGCGACGGCCAGCCGCGCGCCCAGCCAGGCGAAGACCCCCTCGGCGTCGGCGAGGTGGCCCAGCAGCAGGATCGCGGCCAGGAAGCCGACGGTCGGTGCGAGGTCGGCGAGCTCGGTCAGCGCGGCGTCGAGGGGCAGCAGGCCCAGCAGCACGACGAGCGCGGCGGCGGGCACCGCGACGACGGCCTCCGGCAGGCCGCGCGGGCGCGCGACCGCGGCGACCAGCACCGCTGCCAGCAGCGCGATCGAGACGGCGAGCGCCATCAGCGCAGCAACAGGTAGATACCCACGGCCACGCCCAGCACGACGACCGACCAGCGCAGCACGTTCTCGGGCAGCCTGCGGGCGACCTTGGCGCCGAGGAACCCACCGACCAGCGTGGTCGGGGCGAGCAGGGCGACGGCCAGCCAGTTCACCGGCGCGCCCAACGAGAAGATCGCGACCGTGACCGACGCGATGACCAGCGACAGCCACCCCTTGAGCGCGTTGAGCCGCACGAGCTTCTCGTGGGTGCACAGCGACAGGGTGGCGATCAGGACGACGCCCAGCGCGCCACCGAAGTAGCCGCCGTAGACCGCGGCGAGGAACACAGCGGGCAGCAGCACCGCCGTCCGGTCCGGGGCGCCGGGCTCGGGTGTCCCGATCCACTTCTTGATCGTCGGGCCCAGCGCCATCATCGCGCTGGCCAGCAGCACGAGCACCGGCACGATGGTGTCGAAGACCGCGCCGGGCAGGACCAGCAGCAACCCGCACCCGACAGCCGAGCCCACGACCGCGACGGCCGAGGTCAGCAGGATCCGGCGCCGCTGCCCCTTCAGGTCCTCGCGCGCGCCGATCACCAGCCCGACGTAGCCGGGCCACTGCGCGACCGAGTTGGTGACGTTCGCCGTCAACGGCGGGAAGCCGACGGCGAGCAGCGCGGGGAAGACGAGCAGCGACCCACCCCCGGCCACCGCGTTCACCCCACCGGCCAGCAGCCCGGCGATGAGCAGGAACGCCAGCGCACCCGGCGACGTGTCGATCACGACCGGCACGGTATCCCGGCGCCGGTGTCCCGGCGCGCCGAGCCGCGCGCCGTCACGTGCGAGCTTCCCCACCCGAGGGGGAGGATGGGGGCATGCCCGACGAACAGGAGCGCGGCCGCGACACCCTCGGCGAGGACCTCGGGGGCGATCCGGTCTGCTGGCTCTCCGAGCTGTGTCCGGAGTGCGGTGCGATGCCGAGCGGTCCCGGCCCGTGCTGGCGATGCGGCACCGCGTACGCTGACCGGGCGGACGAGCTGGCCGGGCGACCGCGATCGACGGCTCTCGAGCCCGACGTCGAGGAAAGTCCGGACTCCGTAGGGCAGGGTGGTTGTCAACGGCAACCCGGGGCGACCCGCGGGACAGTGCCACAGAGAACAGACCGCCCCGCGCCCCAATGATCGTCGGGGCCGGGGTAAGGGTGAAACGGTGGTGTAAGAGACCACCAGCACCCCGGGTGACCGGGGTGGCTAGGTAAACCCCACCCGGAGCAAGACCAAGAGGTTCCCGTCTCCGGACGGGAGCTGCGCAGGCGTTCGAGGGCTGCCCGCCCGAGCCTGCGGGTAGGTCGCTCGAGCCCACCGGCAACGGTGGGCCTAGATGGATGGTCGCCGAACGGTGCACCGCAAGGTGCCCGGGAACAGGATCCGGCTTACAGGCCAGCTCGTCCGTGTTAACCCTCTGACCTGCGAAAACAGTCTAGGTGATCGTTCTTAGGGCACATTTAGGGCACATGTACTCGCCAGTAGCTTTGCTCAAGATCAAAGTGTGGGTTCGGGCTGCTGGCTGCTTGACCCACGAGTCGTGACGCTGCGTGTCTGTCTGCCCGGCTTCAGGACCGAGTCGATCGCGCTTCGGGTGCGGTCCTCGGAGTCCGGCCACAGGTGTGCGTAGGTGTCGAGGGTCTCGGCGGCGGTGGCGTGCCCGAGGCGGCGTTGGACGGTCTTGATGGACTCGCAGTGGCGGATGAGCAGTGAGGCGTAGTAGTGGCGGAGGTGTGGCGGACATGATCAACCACCCGGCCGAACCGGTGATCACCAGGGGCCGTCACGAACTTTGCGCCAGAGCCAAGTCCCGCTGTCCGTTGACACAAGCTTGACCGGATCGAGGAGGTGACCAGCAGGTTCCCGAACCGGTGTTTCGCGTTCGACCAGTTCGGGCCGCTGTCGATCCGCCCGTGTCACGCCAGCAGTTGGGCACGAGAATCGCGCCCGGTGCGGCTGCGCGCGACCTACACCCGTACGCACGGGATCCGGTACTTCCACGGCTGCTACAGCCTTGGCGATGATCAGCTGTGGAGTGTCAACCGGCACCGCAAGGGTGGTGATCACACCCTTTCCGCGTTGAAGTCGATCCGAGCGGCCCGACCCGACGGCGCACCCATCTACGTGATCATGGACAACCTGTCGGCGAACAAGACCCCGGCGATCCGCCGGTGGGCTGCCTGCCACAACGTCGAGCTGTGTTTCACCCCGACCAGCGCGTCGTGGGCGAACCCGATTGAGGCCCAGTTCGGTCCGTTGCCCTATCCGGCGTCGACGACAGGTTTGCCGTCGGTGTTGCGGTTGGCGCCGGTGTGAGGATTGCCCTCTGCGAGCAGAGGAAGCGACAGTCCGCTCGATGGCAGTAGTCAGAGCAACGTGAAGGCCGCAATGATGATCATTGGCGCAGAGACAGCCCAGATCGCCACACAGATCCATCGCCGACCTTGACGTGGCGGAGTGGTGATGCTCCAGGTCCGTGGGTGCTCATGCGCTCTCCTCAAACACCGGTGACGGATCTGGTGACGGCCGCGCGGTGGCGGGCGGCCTGCGATGTTGGGCAGGAAGAGGCGGTGCGATCCGCGCGGATCGCAGCACCTCCTGTGCCGGCTTTGATCAGGGCCGGCGCGGGAGGTCGTGGTGGCAGCGCATGACCGGTCAGCGAGTGATGGCTGGTACTCCGCAACCGGCGCCGAGCACGTCCTGGGGTCGCTGCTGCTGGCCGCCCACGACGAGGACGGTCAGCTGGTCCACGTCGGCGACGTCGGCATCGGGTTTACCGACGCAGCTCGCCGAGCGTTGCTCCAGGACCTGCGACCGTTGGCCCGCGACACCCCGCCCGTCACCGGATCACTGGTCCAGGGCTGGCGTGGCCGGAACCCGCGACGGCGCGTTCCGTCGTCCCTCGTGGCGAGGTCTACGCCCAGACCGAGACCCCCGCGAGGTCAAGCGCATCCGGCCCACCTAGTCCACTCGCCGTGGCGGCGAACTCTCGCGCGAGGTCAGGGGGCCGCTGCGTCGCGTTCGGAGTGGATGACCGCCACGGTGCCGACGATGTGGTGCTCCATGCGTTCGCGGGCGGCTGCGGCGTCGCCGTCGTGGAGTGCTTCGCGGATCTGTTCTGGCATGTGTTCGTCGCCAAGGGCTTTTCCGAGGACGAACGGCGCACGAACGTGGGTTGCGTCGGACCAGCCGACGCAACCACGTTCACACTCCGATCAGGACGATTTGGCCGTCCAGAACGTGTCGACCCGCGGCGAGGCATTACCGTAGAACGACATGCCGCCGATGCTGGCCTGCGTGACGACGGAGGCCTCCGGAACCGTCCAGTACAGCGCTGGAATGAGTTCGCGGATACGCTGCTGGACGGTCTCGTAAGCGCCCTTGCGTGCTTCGAGATCCTGGCTCGTTCGTCCTTTCAGTAATGCAGCGTCGAGCGCCGGGTCGGAGACTCCGGAGAAGTTCTGCGGGCTCGTCGAGGACATCGACTGGAACAGCTGAGGCTCAGGATCGGAGAAGGTCATCGAGTTGATGGCGGCCTGGAAGTCCTTCGATCCGAGCTTGGCGTTGGCGCCCGCGAAGTCGAGGGTCTGCAGCTGCACAGTGACGTTCCGGTACCCGCTGAGCTGTGCCTGCACCGCCTGGGCGGTCTTGATGGACTCGGAGGCGTTGAAGACCACCATGGCGAAGTTGACCGGTTTGCCCTCGGCGGCCAGCTGGGAGAAGAGGGCCTGGGCCTTGGCGCGGTCGGGGGTGTACAGCGTCTGTGACGCGTCGTAGAACGGTGAGGATGGGTCGAACAGCGTGGTCGGCACGGTCCCGGACGGGCCGTAGACCGCCTCGTTGACCGCCTTCATGTCGATCGCTGCTGCGACGGCCTGACGGGCCCGGATGTCGTTGAACGGGGCCTGCCGCTGGTTCAGCCAGATCAGGTAGGCACCGTTGAGCGGGTAGTCGGCGACGCGCTGGCCCGACTGTTGGGCCTGCGCGACGTACTGCGGTGAGGTCACCTGCGCAAGATCGGCACCGCCGGAGATCAGCGTCTGTGTCCGTTGTTGCGTGTCGGAGACCGCTTTGATCACGAGCTTGTCCACGTAGGGCCGCGGTGCGTCCCAGTACTCAGAATTCTTGATGAGCGTCAGACGGTCGCCGCGGGCCCAGGTGCCCAGCACGAACGGACCGGCGCCAGCCGGCTTGGCATCGAAAGCGGTCGGTCCCGCCTTCAGTGCGGTGGGTGAGGCGACCCAGTTGAGTGCTGAGTTCACGACCGACTTGGCGAACTGACCGTTGGGCTGGGTCAGCGTGAAGGTGAGCGTTGTGGGATTGCTGACCGTCGTGGAGGCGATGAGCGCGGCTGCGGCGGCCGATCGGGACGCCACTGCCGGATCCTTATGTCGATTCCAGTTGAACTGGAGCGCCTCCGCGTCGAATGCGGTTCCATCGGAGAACTTGAGCCCGGTTCGCAGCTTGACAGTCCACTGTAGCCCATCCGGCGAGCTCATACTCGCCGCCTCGGCCGGAACCACGGCTCCGGTCTTGGGGTCATCGGTGATCAGTTCGCCGTAGATCGCGTTGCCGACGACGCCGTCGGACGGCCCGGAATTGACCAGTGCGGCAGGGTCGAGCGTGCGTGGCTCGGAGAGGGTCAGGTAGGTGGCCGACCCGCCTGGTTGCGGCTGCCCGGGTGTTGCCCCGGTGGGTGTCGGCCCGCTACCGCAGGCGGCGAGCACGGCGACGGCGAGCACGGCTCCCGCCGTTGACACCCATGCATGAGTTCGGGTGAACAAGGTGGCACCTCTCTGTGCGACGCGCGTCCCCGAGCGCGTGAGGAGCGACCTGCTGCTGCGGTCGCATGTCCGAAGAACTCCCTCGCGCTGGGCCGTCGGTCGCAGGTCCAGGGCGGGTGGCTCGGCCGCCGGGTGGGGCTGTGCGCGGCTTCCTGATGTAAGGGGGCTCACCGTAGACGTAACAGCTAAATTGTACAACCTAATCTTACTGAGCTTGGAGGCGACGGTTGCGCGAGGTGCACCTCGCGTTCGAGGGTCGCCGAGAACGCGCCCTGGGCGGGGTTGACAGCGGTACTGATCGAGAACAACTATCTAACCTAATAAGTGTGATGGTGGGCTCCGATGACTCACGAAGATGGTGGTACCCATGGCCAAGATCTGGGCGAACTCCGGGGACTCGCACTTCTTGGAGCCGGATGACCTTTGGCGGAGCAACCTGCCGCGGCGTCTGGCCGAGCTGGTCCCGCGGGCGGAGAAGGATCCCGACGGCCGGTGGGAGACAGTCCATGTCGACGGCCAGTCCTTCCGGCGGCGGCTGCCGTCCCAGATCCAGAGCGAGTTCCGGGAGGCCGGCAACCGGCCACCGGGCGCGCGCGACGCCGGACTTCGGCTGAAGGACCTGGATGCGGAAGGGATCTGGAACGAGGTCGTGTTCCCGTCGCTCGGTCTCTGGGCCGCCACGTTCCGCACGCCCGAGGTCCTCCACGCCGCCATGCAGGTCAGCAATGATTGGGCGGTCGACAACATCATGGAGAAGTCACCTCGCCTGGTTCCGACAGCCCAGGTCTCGACGCTGAGCATCGAGGACGCGGTCTCGGAGCTGCAGCGCGCCGCAGGCATGGGTTTCCGGTGTGTCTTCATGCCGACGAAGCCCCATCCTCGACAGGACGACTACCACCAGGCCTCCTGGGAGCCGTTCTGGGCGGCGGCCGAGGAGGCGAACATGGTGCTGGCCTTCCACATCGGCACCGATCCCATCGACCAGACCAACGAGCGGGTTGGCATCACGTATCGCGGTCCGGGCGGAGCGGTGCTGAACTACACGGAGACCACGTTCTCCGGCCAGCGGGCGGCGATGAAGCTGGTCGCCTCCGGGGCGCTGGACCGCCACCCTGACCTGAAGGTCCTGATCTCCGAAGGTGGCGCCTCGTGGGTGCCGTTCTTGGGCGATCGTATGTTGGAGGGCTACCGCCAGCACGCCATGGCGGTGCGGCCGAAGTTGTCCCGTTCACCGAAGGAGATCCTCTACACGCAGGTGTGGGCCTCCTTCCAGCACGACGCGTCGGCAGTCTCGGCGTTGACCGCGGAGGGCTACCAGAACGTGATGTTCGGCAGCGACTACCCGCACCTCGAGGGAACGTTCGGGCACACCCAGGACACCCTGCGGGACCTGTTCGACGGCGTGCCGGACCAGGTCCGTGACCGCATCACCGTCGGGGCCTTCCAGGAGCTCTTCCCCGACACCGCTCCACCGCCCGCAAGCACGACGACGTGAGCGAGGATTCCCGCTGGCTGCGCTCCAAGGCGGCGATCGCCGGATTCGGCCACACCCGTTACGGCAGACGCGGTGAGCTGTCGGCGAACGGATCGTTCCCGCTGGTCCTGGAAGCGCTGCTGAAGGCGTGCGCAGATGCGGGCATCTCCCCGCGAGAGGTCGACGGGTTCTGCTCCTATTCGAACGACCCCGCCAACGCCGGGAGGCTGGCGCTGGCAATCGGATCGAACGAGCTCCGGTTCACCTCCATGGCGTGGGGTGGTGGTGGCGGCGGGATGGCCGGCGCGTTCCTCAGCGCCGCCATGGCGGTCGCCACCGGCCAGGCGAATTTCGTGGCGGTGACCCGCGGTGTGGTGCAACCCCTCGGCGGCCGCTACGGCACGGTGCCCTCCTTCCGGCGCGATGGCGTGCCCAGGGGAGCGTTCCCCGTGCTGAGTTCACCCGGTCAGGCGTTCGCGCTCGCTGCGCGCCGGCACATGCACGAGTTCGGCACCACGGAGGAGCACTTCGGGGAGATCGCGGTCAACAACCGGCGCAACGCCGTGACCAACCCGGACGCGCGTTTCCGGGAACCGATCACGCTCGACGACCATCGCAATTCTCGGATGATCGCAGACCCGCTGCGGCTACTGGACTTCTGCCTGGAGTCAGACGTCGGCGCGTGTTGCATCGTTACGACTGCGGAACGAGCCCGCGATCTTCCCAACCCACCCGCCTATGTCGCCGCCGCGGCGACGGGCGCGCCGCGCCGCTGGGGCGGTGCGCATTTCTGGATGGCGGAGGGCGGCGGTACGGGCTACCAGATGTCGCCGGCGGACTTCACCTCGGCCGGGCACCGCACCATCGCGCAGCGGCTCTACCGAGATGCCGGCATCGGCCCCTCCGAGGTGGACGTCGCGCTGATCTACGACCACTTCACGCCGATGGTCCTCCTGTCGCTCGAGGACTACGGGTTCGTGCCGCGCGGCGAGTCGGGCCCGTTCGTGGCGGAGGGGAACATTCGCAGGACCGGCTCCCTGCCGGTGAACACACATGGCGGTAACCATTCCGAGGTCTACGCCCATGGCATGACCCACGTGTTCGAGGCGGTTCGGCAGATCCGCGGCACCTCGCCGAACCAGGTCGACGGGGCCGAGGTCGCGCTCGTCGTCGGCGGGGCGAGTCCGGCTCCGTCGGGTTCGCTGATCATCACCAAGCACGAGGGGCGCGCCGCATGACCACCGCGACGGCCGCGGCGGTCGCCGCCGCCATCGAGATCCTGCCGATGCCGGGCTGGAGCGAGCTGACCCGGCCCTACTGGGAGGCCGCAGCGGAGGGCAGGCTGGTCGTACAGCAGTGCTCCGCTTGCAACACCCACCGTTGGGAACCCGTCGAGGTCTGCCACCACTGCCACTCGCAGGCCTGGACCTGGGCCGGGACCAGCGGCTACGGCGAGGTCTACACGTTCACCTGGGCCGACGCCCGGGCCGCAGGAGTCGACCTCTACAACCTGGCGGTCGTCGAGCTGGACGACACCCGGGGCGACCCGATCCGCATCCTCAGCTGGGTTGTAGGGGTTGGCCGGAAGTCGCTGCGCTGTGGAATGCCTGTCGAGGTGGCTTTCGCCCCGGTGGCTGAGGGAATTGCGGTTCCGCACTTCCGTCCACGCCGGGAGCCCGGAGCTTCCGGTGATCATTGACGCGCAGGTGCACGAACCGGTCCCCGCCCACTCGACGGGCTCCGAACAGGACCCTGCCGTCGCGACGGAGGTGCTGGTCGCCTCGATGGATGCGGCCGGGGTCGACCGGGCGGTGGTCACGTCGGCGCGTGCGGAGTTCGTGGATCATGCCTGCCGGGCTTTTCCCGAAAGGTTCGGACACCTCGTCGATCTGCAGCCCGGTGATCCCGATCCGGAAGGGCGCGTGCGTGCGGTCCGGGAGGACCGCACCGCTGTCGGGTTGCGCGTCCGCGTTGCCACGCCGCCGCAGCGGCGGCTCACAGACGCACCTGCGGAGGGCATCGAGAAGCTGCGACGCGGGGACTTCGACCCGATCTTCGCCGCAGCAGCCGCACAGGGAGTCCCGGCCTGCGTGTACGCCTCCGGCCACCTACCGGATCTGAAGGCGGTGTGCGAGCGGTTTCCCGGACTGACACTCGTCATCGACCACCTGGGGCTGCTGCAGCCGCTCGCCATCTTCGATCCACCCAGCCAGTGCGACACCCCGCCGTTCCGGCGGCTCGACGAACTGCTGGCGCTGGCCGAGTTCCCTGGCGTGGCTGTGAAGGTCAGTGGCGTGCCCACGTTGTCGACCCAGCCCTATCCCTTTCCGGATGTGATCGGCCCGCTGTGCGAGGTGCTGGCCGCCTTCGGGCCACAACGACTCCTGTGGGGTAGCGATATCCAACGGTGCCGGATGCAGTTCCGGTTCGAGGGATTCCGGTCGGGGATCCATGCGGCCACCGGGGCCGCAACGCCGGGCAGGCACACCTACGCCGAGGCGCTGCACTTCCTCAAGGACTCCGCGGCCTTCGACGAGGAGACCAAGCGCGCGCTGCTCGGCGGGAACGCCCTGCGCTGGCTGGACTGGAGCAACGCCGCGGGTCCTGCGGCGGCCGTCACTCGGCTGCCGGACACGACTTCTGCACCGGAGGAACGATGAAGGACTTCAGGGGACGTGTCTCCGTCGTCACGGGGGCTGCATCCGGCATCGGGAAGGCCCTGTCGGCCGCACTCGCCGTGCGCGGATCGCACGTCGTGCTGGCCGATATCGACACGGCAGGTGTCGAGGCCACAGCTAAGGAATTGCATGCGGCGAACCCCGCAGCAGACTTCCTGCCGGTCACGGCGGACGTCGCGGACGAGTCGTCGGTCGCGGCGTTGGCCGACGCGGCGTTCGATCGGTTCGGCGCGGTCCACGTGCTCTGCAACAACGCGGGCATCTCGTCGGCGGGTGCCATCTGGGAAGGTCCAATCGCCGACTGGTCGAGGGTGTGGTCGGTCAACCTGATGGGCGCCGTGCACGGCTGCCGGGCGTTTCTCCCGCGCATGATCGTCGACGGCAGCGAGGGACACGTGATCAACGTGGCATCGATGGCCGGACTGCACGCAGTGGAGTTCAAGGCTCCGTACACAGCGGCCAAGCATGCACTCGTCGGTCTGTCGCAGTGCCTGCGCGCCGAACTCGCCGCCGTCGATGCGCGAGTGCGGGTGTCGGTGGTGTGCCCGGGGCCGGTCTCGACACCGATCATGGTCAAGCAAGAGGGTCACTATGCCGGGCGGGAGGTGCTGCCCGATGCTGCGCAGCGAGTGCTCGACGAGCTCAGGGCGACGGTGGACAAGGGTATGCCGGCAGCGTACGCGGCAGCACTGATCCTGGATGCCGTGCAGAGTGAGAGGTTCTGGGTGTTCCCGAACGCCGAGCCGTACCTACAGCGCGTTGCACGTGAGCACAACGAGCTGCAGGAGGACGGCATGGTCGACACCGCCTGGACGCCGGTGCAACCGTGAACCCGATCGACGAGCGGCGGGGCCCGCACTGCCCCACGACCACCTCGCTGATCCGCGCTCGCGGGTCCGTGCGCCGGACCAGCAGCATCGACATGGTCTGGCCCGACGGGATGCCGGGCCCGCTCCGGCTGAGGGGACGAGCCCGCGACATCAACACCGCCGAAGACGGGACGGTGATCGGTCTCGCGGAAGGGGTTGTCGATGCCGTCGTCGACTTCCTCGGCGGTCGCCTCCTGCGGCGGATCGAGACCAGCCCGGCAGTGGTGGGGGTCCAGACGCTTTTTGGAACCGTTGTGGGGCCCGGGTTCCGCGGCAGGTTGGACAGCGCCGTGCCGCAGCACCGCGATGCCGACGATCCACTGTTCTCGATGCTCGACGACTTCCCGGTCGTCGCGATGATCGCCGGTCATGCGCTCGCCAGCGCACGGCCACCGGACGCGGACTACTGGTCCTCCCGCGGCGCCGGCCGGGACCTCGGCGCCACCTTGGCGAGGGCGGATGTGTGCGCCGGATGGGCGCGGGGCGCCACAATCATGAACCACATCGCTGCCGAGTCCAGCGTACCGCAGTCCGTCGGTCCGGTCGCTCCGGCCATCGACGCCGACGATCCCGACGGATGGCACCGGATCGAGGCCATCGAGCCCGGCTCGATGCGTCGTCGCCGAAGGCTCGATCTCGCCCGCGACGCCACCGGCGAGCTCGTCGTGAGCTCGATGTTCCGCGACTCATTCGTCGAGCCCGACGGGGTCGAGACGATCATCCACGAGTACACGCTCGACGCGCGGGTCGATCCTGTGTCGATGATCGTCATCGACATCCACGCAGAACCCCGCGTGCTGCCGTGGATGGAGTGCCCAAGCGCGGCGGTGAGCGCGCAGCGGCTGCGCGGCCGGACGATCTCGCAACTGCGCCGGTCCGTGCGACTCGAGTTGGTCGGCGTCAGCACCTGCACCCATCTCAACGATGCGCTGCGAGCACTGCAGGACGTCGTCGGGCTGGCCGCGGCACTGCCCGAGGGGGAACAGCCGGATCTGGGAGGCCGTCGTGACCCGTCCTGACGTCCTGCGTGGTATCCGGGTGGTGGAACTCTGCAATTCGCTCACCGGCGCGCAGATCGGTCAGTTCCTGGCGGACTTCGGCGCTGAGGTCGTCCAGATCGAGCCGCCCGGTGGCACGCCGCTGCGCAGCCATCCGTCCTTCCCCCTGTGGGGCAGGGGAAAGCTGAGCGTCGAGCTCGACCTCGCGTGCCCCGAGGGTCTCGCGAGCGCACGCAGGATCATCCGAGGTGCCGACGTTGTGGTGGAGTCGTTCCGCCCCGGGGTCAGCGACCGTCTCGGCCTGGGCTTCGAGGGATTGTCCGTGGACAATCCCGGGCTGGTCCACGCATCGGTGAGTGGATGGGGCCGGCAGAGCCCCCATGCCGACGTCCCAGGGTACGAGGCACTCGTGATGGCCAAGATGGGCGGACTGCACGCCTACGGACCGATGGCGGACCGTCCGGGTCCGGCCTTCGTGTCCGTGCCCTACGGTTCGGTGAGTGCCACCCAAGCAGCGCTGCAGGGCATCATCTCAGCGCTGTACGAACGCGAGTTCAGCGGCCACGGTCAACACGTCGAGACGAGCCTGGCCCTGGCCATCGGCGCCCTGGATCCGTGGAACCAGGTGGTGCATGTCATTCGCGAGCGCTATTCCGAGGCGTTCACCGCGGCGGGTCCCTTCGACGAGAACAAGTCCTCGAACACTGACTTCTCGCTGCGGTTGCTTGTGGCGTTGACAGCGGACGGCCGATGGTTGCAATTCGCGCTCGTGCAGCCGAAGCTGTTCCGCGCGTTTATGCGCACCATCGACCTGGAGGGCATGGTCGAGGACCCCGAATGGGCGTCCGTGTTCACCTTCCAGGACCGCACCCGCATCGGCGAGGCCAACATCATCCTGCTCGAGGCGGTGCGCAAGAGGACGCTCGCGCAGTGGCAGGAGGTGTTCGACAATGATCCCGACGTGTTCGCCGAGCTCTTCCGGGTTGGTTCGGACCTCCTGCATCATCCCCAGATCGAGCACGATCAGCAGGCGATCCACATCGACGATCCCACACACGGCCGCACCCTTCAGCCCGCGGCCGCGGTGCGGTTCCTGGACGGCCCGTCGCCGGCATTGGGCCCGGCACCCCTTCTCGACGCGGACCGGAGTGCTGTCCTGGCATGGGCGGAGCGTCCCACCCTGCCCGCAGGGGACGCGCCGTGGGGTGCCCTGCCGCTCGAGGGTGTCACCGTGCTGGAGATCGCCACCTTCTACGCCGGGCCGTACGGCTCGGCGCTGCTGACCGACCTGGGCGCCCGAGTGATCAAGATCGAGCCACTCGACGGCGACCCGCTCCGGCTCATCCAGCCGTTCCCGGAGACCGGGGCCGCAAAGGTGTTGCAGGGCAAGGAGAGCGTGGCCGTCGACCTGGGCATGCCGGCGGGCCGCGAGATCGTCCTCGACCTCGCTCGACGGGCGGACCTGGTGCTGTGTTCCTTCCGCGCCGGCGTCGCAGAGCGGCTCGGCCTGGATGCTGCCGCTCTGCACACGGTGAACCCGGACCTGATGTACCTCAACTGCCCAGGATACGGCGTCGACGGTCCCTACGGCAGGCGCGCTGCCTTCGCCGCGACGATCTCAGCCGGCACCGGAGTTGCCATGCGCAACATGGGGGAGTTCCCCGACAGGCAAGGCATGTCGATGGAGCAGATCCGGCTCGCATCGGTCGCACTCACCACAGCCGGCAACAGCGGCAGCACTCAACCCGATGGCATCGGCGCGCTCGTCGTCGGGACGGCGCTGTGCCTCGCCGCCTTCGCGCAGCGCCGGGGTGACCGCGGTCGCGAGCTGATGACCACCATGCTTCTCAGCACCGCACACGCCCTCTCCGAGGAGATGGTGGAGTTCGAGGGGCGAACCAGCCCGCGGCGCGTCGATCAACACCATCTCGGACTCGGCGCGCGGTACCGACTCTACGAGACGGCTCAGGGTTGGGTTTTCCTGGCGGTACCGGGGAAGCGGGACTGGACCAAGCTGGTCACGGCGATGGCCCTGCTTGCTCCGGACGTGTTGCTGGAGGGACTGGCCGAAGACGAGGAGACGCTCGCCATGCGGCTCGAGGACCTCTTCGCGACCCGTGGTGCCCGAGAATGGGAGAGTCGGCTCCTTGCCGCGGACGTCGGGTGCGTCGTGGTGGAGGAGACCTCCATGCCGGCCGCGCTGCTGGGCGAGCTCGGGCGCCGGTCGGGTTACGTCACCGATGTCGTCAGCCCGTTCTTCGACGAGTACCCGCGCGTGGGGCCGCTCGTGTCCTTCTCCCGTTCGGCCACGCAGTCCCTAGCCGGATGCGGTCTGGGTCAGCACACCGACGCCGTGCTCGAGGAACTCGGGATCGAACAGGCACAGATCGACGAACTGCGCGCCGACGGTGTGATCGGCTGAGACGAATTCCGGACCGCACTCGGAGGGCTGCTGTGGACGACGACAACATGATGCTGGACTCCCCGATGGAGTTCCTGTCCGGCTTGGCCGACGCGGAAGGGGCCGAGGAGGGAGGGTACTGCCTGGGCCAGTCCATCCTTGATGCCGGCGATCACTACGCCTGCCACTGCTCCTGCGGATCCTGGGATGTGCGCACCGGAACCCGCGAGGAGGGGCTGCGGCTGGCGCGGTTGCACACGGCCGACAGCTGAGAGGAAGCGCCGTAAGGTGCATCGTGGACACTCGCAGCAACCACGGAGGACGAGATTCCGTCCGACGACAATACTGCCACCCCCGTCAGGATCGGGCGCACCGACATCGTGATGTACACCATCGGACTGGGGTGCAAGGGGATGTCCCAGTCCTGCTGCCATGCGGAGCGGGCGACCTCTGCGCCAACACTGCGGGCAGGGGTCGATCTCGGAGTGCAGCTGCACCGTCGGTCAGCTCCCGCTGGCGTGGTTGCTGGCACAGCCGTTGCCGCTCGTCCCGATCCCCGGGACCAAGCGGGTCGAGTACCTGCGCGAGAACTTCACCGCGGGCGCGGTCCTGCTCGGTCCCGACGAGGGCGAGTGACTGCCGAGCCTGTTCGGCCCTGGTGCGACCCGGCCGGTCGGATCGACTGAGGGTCAGGCGCGGTTGCTGGAGTACCGGGGCTGGAAGCGTAGAGCGCCGTCGATGCGGATGACCTCACCGTTGATGTACGGGTTGCCGAGGATGCTCAGTGCCAGGTCGGCGAACTCGGTTGTTCGGCCCATGCGCTGCGGGAACGGCACCCGCGGGCCCCACGCCGCTTCCAACTGCTCCGGCGGTTGCGGGTAGGCGGGCGTCAGGAACGTGCCGGGTGCGATGGTTGCCACCCGGATTCCCGAGATCGCGAGATCCCGCGCTGCGACGATGGTCATACCGATGACGCCGCCCTTCGCCGACGCGTACGCGATCTGCCCGATCGTGCCTTCATAGCCGGCGATCGAGGCCGTGAGTACGATCGCACCACGTTCGCCCTCCGCATTCGGCTCGGTCTTCGTGATCGCCGCACCGGCGAGCCGCAGGACATTGAAGGTGCCCGTCAAGTAGATGTCGATCGTGCGCTTGTACGCGGCCAGGTCGTGCGGCGTGCCGTCCGACTTGACCGTGCGGGTCCCGCCGCCGCCTGCCCCGTGGCAGACCACCGCGTAGCGCAGTGGCCCGAGCTCGGCCGCTGCGGTCAGGGCGGCAGTCACATCCTCCTCGCTGGTGACGTCCGTGCGGTAGAACGCGACCTGATCGCCCAACTCGTGGGCGAGTGCCTTGCCACGCTCGGCGTCCAGGTCAAGGATCCCGACCGTGGCGCCTGCCGCGACGAGTGCGCGAACGGTGGCCTCGCCCAGGCCACCGGCACCGCCGGTGACGACAGCGACACTTCCCTGAAGGTCCTGCAGCATCGTGCTCCGTTCCCGGCGGGTCCTAGCGTCGGAGCACGAAATGCGACTCCGGGCGATGCCCGCCTCAATTGCCAATGGAGGTTTCTCAATGGACGTTTCTCAGCGGACGTTGAACAGCTCGCGGAAGTTCAGTTCGACGATCTTGTGCACTTCCTCGTCCGGCACGTCGACGAAGACCTCGGCGGCCCGCTTGCGGGTGTTCGGCCAGTTGGAGTCCGAATGGGGGTAGTCCACCTCGAAGGTGATGCGGTCGATGCCGATCCCTTCGCGGTTCGTCACGCCATGGTCGTCATCGATGAAGCATCCGTAGAAGTGCTTGGCGAATAGTTCGGAGGGCCTGACGTTCTTGTCGATGTCCTGGTACCAGCGGTGGCGTTCCCACGTGTAGTCACAGCGCTCGAGGACGTAGGGGATCCAGCCGATACCGCCCTCTGCGAGGACCACCTTCAGTCGGGGGTGACGCTGAAGTATGCCTGAGAACAGCAGGTCAGAGGTCGTCCACATGAGGTTGGTGGCGTACATCGAGATCGATACGGCCCACGGCGCATCGTCTGCGAAGCCAGGGACGTGCGACGACGAGCCGAAATGCAGGCACAACGGCATCCCGGCATCCTCGAGCGCCGAGAACACGGTGTCCCAATGGGTGGTGTGGAAGCTCGGCAGCCCCAGCGGGGTCGGGTTCTCCGGAAAGGTGATACCGCGTGCGCCTTTCGTGGCTGTGCGCTGGATCTCCTTTACCGCCAGTGCGGTGTCCCACAGCGGGACCATCGCCAGGGGGATGAGCCGTCCCGGCGCGGACGCCGCCCACTCGTCCGTGCTGAAGTCGTTCCAGGCCTCCACGCAGAGCTGCGCCAGGTCCTTGTCCGCGGCCTGGTGGAAGACTCGACCGGCGAAGCCGGGAAAGGACGGATAGCACATCGCGGCATGCACGCCGTCGAGATCCATGTCCTGGATCCGGGCGCCTGCGTCATAGCATCCCGGGATCATGTCCTCGTAGCGGACGGGCTCCATCCCGTAGTCCCGGGGATCCTTGCCAGCTACCGCGTTGAGTCCGATCTGCGGAAAGAGCCTGCCCTCGAACTCCCACTGGTGATGGCGGTTCTCGTCCTCGATGATCTTCGGGGCGGCGGAGAGCCACTTGGCCGGGAGCCGATCCTGCCAGACCCGTGGATGCTCGATGAGATGATCATCTACAGACATGATCTGGTGATGGTCCTGCAGCGGCATGTCGCGTGCCTCCCTGTTCTCCGACCCGTCATCTGGCCTCGGTCGCGTCGACGCCGAGGTCGCGCGGCAAACCCAGGATCCCTTCACTGATCTTGTTCTTGTGGATCTCGCTGGTGCCGCCACCGATGGTGGCTGCGCGTGCACCGAGATAGCCGAACTGCCACTTGCCCCGTCCGACGGCTGCCACCGCGCCCCGATCGAGCACGCCCGCTGGCCCGGTGACGTCGATCGCCAGCTCGAACAGGCGCTTCTCGGCCTCCTGCCCGAACACCTTCGCGATCGACCCCTCCGGGCCGGGTGCGGCACCGGCCTGGACCCGTGCGACGTTGCGCATGCCGTTGATCCGGATCAGGCGGGAGTCCGTCCATGCCCGGGCCAGCCTGTTGCGCACGTGGAGATCGTCGGAGCGCGGGGCGCCGTTCGTGGCGCGGGTGCTGGTCGCGAGCCCGATGATGTCGTCGAGGCTTCGCGCGAAGCGGGCCTGTGAGCCGATGAACAACGTGAAGTGCTCGTGCGACAGCGTCGTCCGGTTCACGCGCCAACCTGCGTTCACGTCGCCGATGATGTTGTCGAGGGGCACCTCGACATCGTCGAAGAAGACCTCGTTGAACCCCGACACCCCGTTCATTTGGCGGATCGGCTGGATGCGGATGCCGGGTGTGTCGAGCGGGATGGCGACCACGCTGATGCCCTCGTGGCGCGGCCTGCGCGGGTCCGTGCGGACGAGTGTGTAGATCCAGTCACAGAAGTGCGCACCCGATGTCCAGATCTTCTGGCCGTTGACGATGACCCTGTCGCCGTCGATCATTGCCTGGGTTCGCAGGCCGGCCAGGTCGGATCCGGCTTCCGGCTCGGAGAACCCGCCGGCCCACAGGTCCGCGCCGCAACGGATCCGCTCGAGGAAGCGCACGCGTTGTTCGTCGGTGCCGTGTTTGATCAGCGTAGGGCCGACGATGGTGAGACCGCGGTGGCCCGGCATCTGGGGGACGGCGCGGTCGACCAGTTCGGAATTGAAGATCAGCTGTTGCGGCAGCGTGGCGCTGCGCCCGCCGAACTCCTTCGGCCAGTGGATTCCGACCCAGCCGCCCGTAGCGAAGATCGCCTGCAGGTCGCGCAGGAACGCACGGCGTTCGGCCGGCTCGGGTGGCAGCCGGAAGTGTGGAGTACCCCAGCCCGCTGGCAGGTTCTCGTCGAGCCAGGAACGCAGCTCCTCCTGGAATTCGCGGTCCGCTATGGACCCGGCGGCGACGCTCGTCGCCCTGCTCCGCTCCGCACCCTGGGACACGAGGGCGGTGCCGATCGCGTCGAAATGCTCGTCCGGCTGGCCGAGCACCAGCTCGGCAGTCTTCGCGCGCCGCAGCAGCAGGTGCAGATCGTGCTCCCAGGTGAATCCGATCCCACCGTGGAGCTGGATCGCGGAGTGGATCACATGGACGGAGTTCTCGGTGCCGAGCGCCTTCGCCATGTGCACCGCCAGCACCGAGTCTGCGCGGCCCTCATCCACCGCCCAGGCGCCGTCATAGACCGCCGAGCGAGCGTTCTCGACCTGGACCAACATCTCCGCGAGCGTGTGCTTGACCGCCTGGAACCGGCCGATGGGCTGGCCGAAGGCCGAGCGCTGCTTGGCGTAGGCGACGGTCATGTCCAAGGCCTTCGCCGCGGATCCGAGTGCCTGTGCCGCGAGGAGAAGTCGGGCATGCGCCAGCACAACAGCATTCAGGTCGCCGTCCTGAGGTACGAACCCGAGCAGCGTCGCAGGGTGATCATCGAGGTCGACGGCGCCGAGGCGCTGCATCTGGTCGAGTGAGGGCTGGTCACGCACGCAGGGCCGATCGGGATCGATCTCCACCGCGAACCACGCGTCGCCCTCAGACGTGACTGCCGGCAGAAGCAGCACCGCGGCCGCTGCGGCCTCGAGCAGGTCCGGGACGGACCCGGAAACCACCCACCGGTCGTCGCTGCGGGTGGCGCTGACGTCCAGGGCTAGCCCGGCGGACGCCGAGATACCCGCCGCGACGACGCGGCCCATCCGGGCCGCCTCGGATGCGAGGTCCGCGGCCTCGACGGATCCACTGTCGACGAGCCGGGACAGCACGTCCGCAGCGCACGACGTAGTGATCATCGGGACGGCGGCACTCACCGATGCGAGCTGCTCGACGAGCAGTACCTCGTCCATCGTGGACCCGCCGGCACCGCCGAGCCGCTCGGGCATGGCCATGGCGACAAGCTCCAGCTCGACGAGCTGCTTCCACAGCTCGATGTCCACCGGCGGACCACCGTCCATCGAGCGTCGCCCCTGACTGCGGGCGGCCCCGAGCTCACCCACCATCCGGGCGAGCTGCTGTTGCTCTTCTGAGAGCTCGTACGTCATCAGGACCTCGATCGATCTCGTGGGAGCCGGTGAGCACCGACTGCTGTCGGGGCTCAGGGGTGACCGCCGCCACGAGCGGCGCCACCCGTCAGCGACCGGTGTACTTCGGCTCGCGCTGCTCCCACACCGACCGGATCCCCTCGCGGTGGTCATCGGTCCGCATGGCGAGCTGCTCGTAGAGGTGGCTCAGATCCATCACGTCGAGCGCCCGGCGGCGCAGGATCATGTTGATCGACGCCTTCGTCGTCTTGATCGCATAAGGCGCCTTGCTCGCAAGCTTGTCGGCGAGCGCGAACGTGTAGTCCTTCAGTTCGTTCGGTTCGACCGCGTGATTGACCAGCCCGATGCGCGCGGCCTCCGCGCCGTCGATGAGGTCGCCGGTCATCATCAGCTCCTTGGCGACGTTCATACCGACCAGCAACGGGAGGAGCAGGACGCCGCCGTCCCCGGGCGTCAGCCCGATGTTGATGTGGGTGTCGCCCAGTTTTGCGTCCGTGCTCGCCACGGTGATGTCGGCGGCCAGCGCGAGGATCAGCCCGAGTCCGACAGCGGGCCCGTTGATCATCGAGATGATCGGCTTCTCGACCTCGAGGATGTAGTCGAGAATCTTCGATGCCCCCGGTCGGGCCCGCAGCCGTCGGTAGTGCGGCTTGGCGGTCTCAATGATCGCCGTGGTCTCCTCGCCCTTGAAGTCGACACCGGCGCAGAACGCGCGACCGGCTCCGGTCAGGACGATGACGCGGCAGTCGTCGTCACGGTCGAGCGTTCGCCAGATCCGCCCCAGCTGCGTGTGCATCTGCGGAGTGATCGCATTCAGCCGGTCCGGCTTGTTGATCGTGACGACGAAGACGTCACTGTTCTTCCCGGCTCGCTCGACCAGGAGGTCCGGAAAAGCGGAGTAGTCGTCCAACGAGTGCCTCCTCGGCCTCAAACTCTCCAATAAAGCTAACATAGTCATCTATTTAAGAGCAAGGCTCCCACCGCGATGTGACGCGCGGATGTGAACATCGCCGCGGCTGGCGCTGGCGGCCCAAAGCCCTGCGGCAACAGGAATTTGTGGCGTGATCGGTCGGACGGCACAACAGACGGGACGCCCGACCGACGACGTGGCGGAGGCACGATCAAGGCCAGCCGCGAACGATTTACGGTAAGACTATTCAATCTATCCGCGCAGCGGAGGATGCCACCACGTGAGGATCACTCGGAGGCGAACAGCTGCCTGACGGCTTCCTTGCTCACCTTCATCGACGTCGTTCGAGGCAACTCCTCGACCACCCGGACCGAGATCGGCACTTGGTACTTCGTGAGCCTCTCGCGCACCCATTCCAGCAGCTGTTGGGGCTCGACAGGGACACGAAGGGTGACTACCGCCACGGGCACCTGGCCCAGACGTGGCTCGGCGATGCCGACGACCGCGGCCTCGCGCACGGCGGGATGCTCCCGCAGCGCTGCCTCGACCACCTGCGGCACGATCTTGAAGCCGCCGCGATTGATCGCATCGTCGGCCCGCCCGACGATCCAGAGGAAGCCGTCGGCGTCCATCCGCCCGATGTCGTTGGTGCGCACCCAGCCGTCCACGGTGGACGTCGTCGCCTGAGGCGAGTGCACGGCGACCAGGCCCTCCCGGTCGAAGGGGAGATCGGAACCGTCATTCTGATCTACGATCTTGATACCGATACCGGGACGGGCCCGCCCGGCGCTGCGCGGCTTATCGGTGTGGAAGCGGTGGTAGTCGTCGAGGGTCCAGCCCACGAGGCCGCCGGGGAACTCGGTAGCACCGTAGGCAGTGAGGACCGGCACGCCGTACCTGCTGGTGAACGCCTGCTGGAGCTCGGGATCTAGCGGAGCGGTCCCGCACAGCACAGCACGCAGCGTGCTGAGGTGCTCGACCGGGACGTCGGCGTCGAGCACCATTCCGAGCGTGGTTGGCGGGATCATCGCGACGCGGACCCGGTGCTCCTTGATCAGATTCGACCAGGTCGTCGGCTCGAAGCGGTCGAGCAGGGAGATCGAACGGCCCTCGGCGAGTGCCTGCAGGACCGTCCAGAACCCGGCGACATGGGCGAGCGGCAGCGCCGCCACGACCACTCCTGCCCGCGGCCGTATCTCGCCGCCGAGGGTGCGACCGGTGGCTCCGGAGTAGCGCGCGATCCTGCCGAGCGCACCGTTGACGTGGGAGTATCGGTAGCTGATGCGCTTCGGCGGCCCGGTCGTCCCGCTGGTGGGCATCAGCACCGCGACGTCCGGGGCGGGCACCGTCTCGGGTCGTGGCGCCTCCGGGGACGCGACGACCGTCAGCGGGCCGCTCCGGTCCACGGGCATCTCCAGTCCCAGGATCCCGCGGGCGGCGCAGTGCTCCACCAGTCCGGTTCGTGACCAGTCCTCATGATCGGCCACAAGGACCCCGATCCTGGTGCGGTCGACCTCGGCGATCGTTGCGGCGTCGGACTGGATGGAGGTGATCGGTACGAGGCAGCGGCGCGCCAGCAGCGTGGCCAGGATCGTCAGTACCTGGCCGGGGCGGTTGCGGGTGATCAGGCCGACCTTGATCGGCTCGGCGAGGCCGCAGCCGCGCAACCGGGCGTCGAGCGCGGCGGCCAGCGCGGCGGCGTCGCCGACTGACGTCCAGTCGCCCTGGTACTGCACCAACCGGTGGTCGGGTTCGAACCGGAGTAAGGCGGCGTAGCGCGCTGCGATGTCGACGGCATCGGGCTCGGTCTCGGCGGGTGCGTTCATCGGCCGAGTCGCTCCCAGTTCGGCTCCCGCCCTTCGACGAACGAGGCGTTGCCTTCTTCGAGATCCGGGCTCATGTCATTGTGGTAGGTGGCCATCGTGTAGGCGAAGTCCAGCGAGGCGCTGCGCGTCATGTCCATCCCGCGCCACATCGCCTCGACGGTGGCCAGGTTCGCCATGGGGGAGTTCTTGTTGACGGCGTCGGCGATCTCAAGCGCACGGGTCAGCAGGTCGTCGTGTGCGACGACCTCGGTGACCAGGCCGATCTGCAGCGCCGTGGCGGGCTGGACACGCTCGTGCTTGCCCATCAGCGCCATCCGCATCACCCAGCCCACGGGGATGCGCCAGCGCAGCCCCTGCATCTCCACGCCCGCGGTGAGCCCGTGGCTGGTGTGCGGCTCGACGAAGCTGGCTCGATCGGAGCAGATGACGATGTCGGCGTCGTTGACGAAGTAGAACCCACCGCCGGCGCAGACCCCGTTGATCGCGGTGATCACCGGCTTGAAGAGCCGGTGGCCCTTGGGGGAGAGCACGGTGCCGGGGTCCTGGTACTCCGGGCCGATCACCTTCCAGTGCTCGGCCCGCGTCGGGTTCGGGTCGCGCAGGTCGTTGCCTGCGCAGAATGCGCGCCCGTTGCCGGTGATGACGATCGATCGGACGTCACCGTCCTTGGCGAGGTCCGCCCACACCGTGGTGAGCTCGTCCATCATCTGCCTGTTGTAGGCGTTGAGGCGCTCCGGCCGGTCGAGGGTGACGACGGCCGTCATCCCCTCCTTCTTGACCGAGACGGTCTCGTACGAGGTCATGGGTTAGCCCTTCTGCTGGCGCTGCGCCTCGCGGTCGTCGCCGGACGATCCCGGGCGGCCGCGTGTCGCGGCCCTTCACCGTTCGCGAAGAATAGAGTTAAATGATACAGCTAGCAAGCGTCGCTGGAGGCGCTCCCGCAGTGCCGCACGGCGGGGAGACCGAGTCCTGAAGGAGTCCGGTGGGTGGCCTGAGTGTCGTCGCTTCTGGTTACGGGGTGGTTGAGGGTCCGGTGGTCGACGCCGCCGGGGCCCTCTACTTCACCGACGTCCCGGGAGGTGGTGTCCACCGCCTCGATCCGGGTGGTGAGGTGCAGGTCGTCATCCCGCGCCGCCGCGGCGTCGGCGGGCTCTGCCGCCACGAGACCGGCGGGCTCCTGGTGTCGGGCCGCGACGTCGCGCACGTCCGCGACGGGGTGGGCCGGGTTCTTCTCGATCGCGCCGACCTGCCCGAGGTGCACGGCGTCGCCGTCGGCGGGTTCAACGACCTGTGCGCCGACCCGTCCGGTCGGGTACTGGTGGGCCCGACCCGGCGGATCCCGCCCGATCCGGGCTCGAAGGCGGCGCGATCCGGCCGGATGGCCGCCGGTGAGCATGTGCCGAGCGAGCTTGTGCTGATCACAGCCGCGCGGCGCCACGTCGTGCTCTACGACGACGTGGCGGGCGTGTCCAACGGCATCGCCGTATGGCCGGACGGCGCGCGCATGGTGCACGCCGAGAGCGGTGGCCGGCGGTTGCGCGTGAGCCGGTTCGTCGGTGCCGAGCGGGTCGAGCCGGTGTCCTTCTGGGACACCGCGCCGATCACGGACGGGACACCCGACGGTGTCGCCATCGACGAGGAGGACCACGTCTGGGCCGCCGTATTCGGCGGCGGCTGCGTGCTCCGGTTCGATCCGGACGGCCGGGTCGTGGACCGGGTCGACGTGCCGTCCTCGCTGGTGACGAACGTGTGCTTCGGCGGCGCGGACGGCACCGATCTCTACGTCACCACGGGCGACAACACCGACGATCCCGCACTCGGCGGCTGTGTCTTCCGGCTCCCCGGCGTGGTGCGGGGTGCCCCCGTGCCGGCCGCCCGCATCTGATCTCTCTCCTTTGGAGGTGGCCCCGTGCCGCTTGACCTCTCGCCACTGCTCGTCCCCGCGACGACGGCCCTGCTGCTCGTCGACCTGCAACACGGCCTCCTCGGGCCTGCCGAGCGCCAGAATTACGGCCCCGACGTTGTCGAGGAGATGATCGCGAATGCGGAGCGGCTGGCGCGCACCGCCCGTGCGCTCGGCATGCCGGTCGTGCACTGCACCAAGGTTGAACGCGCTGACGGTGCTGGGGCGTCGGTCAACACCCCGTTGTGGCGCCGGCGTCACCGATCGGGGGCCGAGCGGCTTGTGGTGGGTTCTGCCGGCGCGGCCGTGCTCGCACCGCTCGGGCCCGAGGCGTCTGACCTCGTCGTACCGCGCAGTCGGGGGGCCAGCCCGTTCACCGGGACCGAGCTTGATCCGGTCCTGCGCAACCTCGGGGTGAAGACCCTGGTGGTGAGCGGGGTCTCGCTCAACGTCGGCGTGCTCACCACGTGTACCGAGGGCGTCAGTCGCGGCTACGAGATCGTCGTCGCCTCCGACGCGGTGGCCGGCATCCCGCACGAGTACGGCAGGTCGGTGCTCCAGCACAGCCTGCGGCCGATGGCCGTGATCAGCACCGCCGACGAGGTCTGCTCTGCGTGGACCTCGAGCGTCGCGTGACCGCTTCCCTTCCGCTCAGACCCTGGAGTCAGCATGCCGATCGACCTGCGCCTCGCCGCCGCGCCCGCAACGACCGCCGTCGTGTTCACCGAGATGCAGAACGCGCTGGTCGGTAGCCTGGCCGGGGATTCTCCGATCGCCGTGGACGCGGTGGCGAACGGGGTGATCGAGCGCTGCGCGGTGCTCGCCACCGCGGCCCGCGCTGCGGGCGTCCGCGTTGTGCACTGCATCAAGACCGAACGTGCCGACGGCCGCGGGAGCTCGCTCAACACTCCGATGTGGAAGCGCCGGGTGCGGCTCGGCTTCGATCCGCTCATTCCGGGCTCGGCGGCCGCAGCGGTGATCCCGGAGCTGGGGCCCGAGCCGGCGGACATCGTGTGCTCGCGACAGCGCGGCGTGACGGCCTTCGGCGGCACCGAGCTCGATCAGATCCTGCACAACATGGGTGTCGCCACGGTCGTCGTGGCCGGGATCTCGGCCAACGTCGGCATCATCGCCGCGTGCACAGATGCCGTCAGCTGCGGATACGAAGTCATCGTGGCGGGGGACGCGGTCGGCGGGGCGCCGCGCTCCTACGTCGCAGACGTCCTGACCTACACGATCGCGCCTCTCGCCGTCCGGACGACGGTGGCGGCGCTCGTCGACGCGTGGGCGACGGCCGACACCACGGCCTGAACCGGGCGGCCTGACCTGGACGGGGGCGGCGCCGCTCGCGGGCCGCCCCCGGTCCGGTTCATGGCCGCGGGGGAGTGCCGTCGGCTTGTTGGAGCTGCGCGAGGACCTCGCGCCGCAGCAGCTTCCCGGTGGTGGTGTAAGGCAGCTCAGGCCAGGCCTCCCACTGCTCCGGGGTCTTCGCGGTCCGGAGCCGGACCCTGGCGAAGGCGCGTAGTTCCTCCAGGTCGAGTGCGACGCCTTCTTCCGCTACGACCACGGCCGCGATCCGGTGTCCCCATTCCGGGTCGGGTACCCCGACGACCGCTGCGTCACCGACGGCGGGATGCTGCATCAGGACCGCCTCGATCTCGGCAGGCGCTGTGTTCTCTCCGCCCCGGATGATCGTGTCGTCGCTCCGGCCCTCGATGAACAGGTAGCCGGCCTGGTCGAAGTACGCGCGGTCCCGCGTGGGGAACCAGCCGTCCGCGTCGAGCGGCGAGTCGGCGGCCAGGTACTCGCCGGAGACCTGATCTCCCTTGACCCACAACGATCCGGACGTTCCAGCCGGGAAGCGCGCACCGGCGTCGTCGCGGATCTCGGCGATGGTGCCGGGTACCAGTTTCCCCGCGGAGCCCAGCCGGGCCCGAACGGCCGGGTCCGCGCTGTTCACGGCCTCGCGGTGGTCCTCGGGACCGAGGACGGCGATCGTCGAGCTGGTCTCAGTGAGCCCGTACGCGTTCACGAACCCCGTGGTCGGAAAGATCTCCAGGGCCTGCGCGATGATCGAGGGAGCGATCTTGGCGCCGCCGTAGGAGAGGGTCCGCAACGACGGCGTGTCGGCCGGCCGGCCGTCGGCTTCCGCCACGATGCGGGCGAGCATGGTCGGTACGACCATCGCATGGGTCGCCGCCTCCTTCCGCACGGTCTCGAGCCAGCCCGTCGGGGTAAAGCCGTCCAGGTAGACGATCCGGCGACCCGAGTAGAGGTTGCTCAGGAGGTTCGCGACGCCCGCGATGTGGTACGGCGGTACCGCCACGACGGTAGCGTCGGTCTCGGCGGACTCGCCGAACGGCACGGCGGCGAACAGGTACGACAGCAGATGCCGATGCCGCAGAACCGCGGCCTTCGGCGCCGACGTCGTGCCGCTGGTGTAGAGCAGGACGGCGATCGCGTCGCCGTCCTGGGCCCACGTCCCCGTCGGCTCCCCGATGTCGGTCGTGGCCAGCCAGTCGTCGCGGTCGAGCACCGGGTGCCGGGAGCCGCGGACGACGTCGGCCGTGGTGGGGTGCGACAGCACCAGCACGTCGTCGTGCACGTCGAGCAGGCCTACGACCTGGTCGGCGGGCAGTCGGTAGTTGAGGGGGAGCAGAGGGATTCCCGCCCACGCCGCGGCGAAGACCGCGACACCGAACGCAGGGGAGTTCGGGCCGACGAACGCCAGGTGGCGGATGCCGTCGGCGTGCAGACGTTCGCCCGCGACACCGGCCTGCCGGTACAGATCCGAGTAGGTCATCCCGTCGCCGGGTCGGCCGAGCACGACCCGTTCCGGGTCGGCCGAGGTGGCCATGTCCAGCACCATCGTGATGTTCACCGGATGTGCCCTCGCCTTCGCAGCACGCCGAAGAGGCTGCACAGTAGGAGTGGAGTGATGTGTTCGGGCCTGGGGCCCGACCGGGTCGACCGTGGGTCAGCCGCGGGTCAGCCGCGGGTCAGCAGCAGCGCACCCGCATAGATGCCTCCGCCGGCCCCCACCACGGCGACCTCGGGGCCGCCCTGTACCTGCCGCTCGCCGCCGGATCCCCACAGCTGCACGCACGCCTCCGGCACGTAACCCCAGCCGTGCATCCGGCCGGCCGATAGCTGTCCCCCGTTGGTGTTCAGTGGCAGCTCGCCGTCGAGGGAGATACGGCTACCGCCCTCGACGAAGGGGCCGCCCTCGCCCTTGCCGCAGAATCCCAGCGCCTCCAACCACGCCAGCGCGATGAAGCTGAACCCGTCATACAGCTCGGCGATGTCGACATCGGACGGACGCAGGTCCGTGCGCTCCCACAACGCGGTCGCTGCGTCGCGCAGCATCATCGTGGTGAGGTCGTCGAACTGGGTCCAGGACGAGCGGGCCCGCACGGCCGTGCCCGCCGCGGTGACCGCGATCGGCGGGTGGGTCAGCCCGGACAGGCTGTCAGAGCGAGACACCACCACGGCTGAGCAGAAGTCCACCGGCACATCGCAGTCGTACAGGCAGAACGGCTCGGTGATCATCCGGGCGCCGAGGTAGTCCGCCAGCGACAGCGGGTCGCGGTAGACGGCCTGCGGGTTGAGCGTGGCGTTGGCGCGCTGCACCAGCGGGATCTGGGCCAGCTGCTCACGGGTGGTTCCGTACTCGTGGAAGTGCCGCTGCGCGTACATCGCGATGAGATTGCCGGCGGAGGGTGCACCGTAGGGCAGCCAGTCCTCCCTCATCCCGGTGGCGCGCGACGGCATCGCCTCGGCGGAGCCGGGGATGGCGCCGCCGCGGCCGAGTCGTTTGCGCGCGGTGCCCTCGCAGGAGGCGTGGAACACCACCGCATGCCGCACGATTCCGGTCTGCACCGCCATGATCGCGTTGAACAGTGCCAGGAGCTGAGAGGGGCCGATCAGGCTGGTGTCGAACCACTCCAGGTCGATCGCGAGTGCCTCCTGTACCTCCACGGCCCCCACGCTGCCAGCGCCCGACGAGAACGCCGCAATCCCGTCGATGTCCTCGCGGGTCAGGCCGGCGTCGGCGATGGCAGCGAGGCAGCCGTCGGTTGCCAGGTCGAGCGGATCGCGGAACAGCGCGCGACCGATCTCGGAGTGACCGACGCCAGTGATGTACGCGTCGTAACGCTGCTTCTCCACGGAACCTCCCGTTGCAGGGTAACGCTAAATAGGTTAGATGTTAAGAACCTTCCTGGGACGTGCGGCCGGCCGGGCCGTCCCTGTCCCAGCCACTGTCGTAGAGGAGACGCTGTGCTGACGACCCGCTTCACGGAGACCTTCGGGGTCGAGCATCCGATCGTCCAAGGGGGCATGCAGTGGGTCGGTCGGGCGGAGCTGGTGTCGGCTGTGGCCGAGGCCGGCGCACTGGGCTTTCTCGCGGCCCTCACGCAGCCCACGCCCGAGGACCTGGTCAAGGAGATCGCCCGTACCCGGGAGCTGACCGACCGGCCGTTCGGGGTCAACCTCACGATCCTGCCGACGATCGACGAGCCACCGTATGACGAGTACCGCTCCGCGATCATCGATTCCGGAATCACGATCGTCGAGACGGCGGGCTCGAATCCGGCCGTGCACACCGAGCACCTGCACGCAGCGGGGATCAAGGTGATCCACAAATGCACCAGCGTGCGGCACGCCGTCAAGGCGCAGCTCCTCGGGGTGGACGCGGTGAGCATCGACGGGTTCGAGTGCGCAGGCCATCCCGGCGAGGACGACGTGCCAGGGCTGGTCCTGCTGCCGGCGGCGGCGGAGCGGCTGACGATCCCGATCCTCGCCTCCGGCGGATTCGCCGACGCCCGCGGGCTGGTGGCTGCGCTGGCCCTCGGAGCCGAGGGGATCAACATGGGAACCCGGTTCCTGTGCACCGCCGAGGCACCGATCCACCAGCGGGTCAAGGAGCGGATCGTCGAGGGCGGCGAACTCGACACTGACCTGATCTTCCGCTCTCTGCGCAACACGGCACGCGTGGCGCGCAACACGGTGAGCACTGACGTGGTGCGGATACTGGCTGCCGGCGGCGCGTTCGCCGATGTCAGCGATCTGGTGGCCGGCAAGCGCGGACGGTCGGTGTTCGAGACCGGCGACACCGAAGCCGGGATCTGGAGCTCCGGGATGGTGCAGGGCATCATCCACGACATCCCCACTGTCGCGGAGCTCGTCCATCGGATCGTCGCCGATGCAGAGCAGATCATCGGCTCGCGGTTGGCCGGGCTCGTCGGGTCCTGATCGGTCGGTGGAGCCCGGCACCGCCGGGCTCCACCGACCGATCGAGCGGTCTCAGGTTCCGGCGAGCGCGGACAGCGACCCGGCCAGCCGTTGGGCCGCATCCCGGAACTCGCCCGCGTCGGGGGTCGAGATGTCCACCGCCACCTCGACGCAACCCACACCGGCGAAGGCGACGAGCTGGTCCTGCAGCTCCGCGGACCCGATCGAGGCCGGGACGAGGATCCGCGTGGTGCGGGTGATCTCCCGGCCGGCGATCGCGTCGAGCCGGTCGCCTGCCGCGGCCAACTCGAGGGGCTGCAAGCCCATCGGGTGCCAGGTGGCCGCGAAGCGGGCGGCCCGGCGCAGGGCGGGCCCGCTGTGCCCGCCGACCCACAGGGGCGGACCGGCGGGTTGTGCAGGCGCCGGCGAGAAGTCGATCTCGCGAAAGGCGTTCCACGTGCCCTGGTAGCCGAGCGTGCCGCCGGCCCAGCATCGCTGCATGACGTCGAGCGACTCGTCGGTGTAGGCCCCGCGCACGTCGAAGAGATCACCGACGCCGAGGGCCTTGTACTCCGACCGCGACCACCCGACACCAACGCCTACATCGAGCCGGCCGCCGCTGAGGAGATCGATCGTGGCCAGCACCTTCGCGGCGTACACGGGGTTGCGGTAGGGCACCACCATGACCCCGACGCCCACGCGGATCGTCGACGTCCGGGCCGCCGCGAAGGACAGCGACGTCAACGACTCGGCCCAGGTCGTGCTGAACCGCGGTGCGTAGCTCGTGAGGCCGATGACGTGGTCGGTGAACCACAGCGAGTGGAAGCCGAGCCGCTCGGCTTCTGCGGGCCAGGTCTGCACGTTGTCGATCGCGTGAGATCCGTGGTTGTCGACCACCAGGCCGATCTTCATCGTTGTCCTCCGGGTCGCGGGCTCGACAAGCGGCTCGTCATCAGATTAATAATATAGCTATGTTGAGGGACTGGCAATGCATGGACAGCGTCTCGCGGCGAGGGGGACAGCGATGACGACTCCTCGTCTGAACGTGAGCTCCTCGTCCCCGTTCGAGGACCTCATCGGCTTCAGTCGAGCGGTCCGGGTGGGCGCGCACGTGTTCGTCGCGGGAACTGCGCCGGTGTGGCCGGACGGGTCGTGTCCCGACGATGTCGTGCTCCAGGCGCGGCGCTGCTGGGAGGTCGCGGAGGCGGCGCTGCATGAGGCGGGGGCGAGCCTGTCGGACGTGGTGCGCACCCGGATGTTCGTGATGTCCGTCGACGACCTGCCGGCGGTCCGCGACGTCCATCGTGAGGTCTTCGGGCGGATTCGGCCGGTGGCGACGATGATCGCCGTCGCGGGCATGCTCGACCCCCGGTGGAAGGTCGAGATCGAGGCGGAGGCCGTGGTGGCCAGCGGGTGAGCAGGCGTGCTCAGTCCCGGAGTCGGGCGCCGAGGCCGGCCAGCGCCCGGCGGACGGGTTCCGGGATCGGCACGGGTCTCCGCGTGGCGGCGTCGACGAAGACCTGGACGAAGCGGCCGCGTGCTCGGAGGGACGGCGCGGCCCCGGCCGGCTCGTCGCGGAAGAGTCCCAGCGCGTAGGTCACGCTCGTGCGGCCTACGCGCTCGGCTCCGATGCCGACGGTGACGTCGTCGGGGAAGGACAGGTCGCGAAGGAAGCGGCAGGAGGTCTCGGCGAGCACGGGGACCGCCGGCAGCGTGCGGATGTCGACTCCGCTCGACTCCATCAGCCAGCCGGTGACCGCCGAGTCGAACAGTGCGTAGAACACGACGTTGTTGAGGTGGCCGTTCGCGTCGTTGTCGCTCCATCGGGTCGTCAGCCGCCGATGGACCGGGAAGGCGGCGAGCTCTGCCAACGTTTCGGCGGGTTCGTTCTTGGCCAACTCCCTCATCCCCTTCTGATGGGTTGACATCGGGCAGCGCCCGCGCCATCGTCTGTAACATCTAGTTAAGTCAATCATATAACTAGATCGAGGCTCGGGTGAATCAGGAGTGATGATGGGGCGCACGTTGTACACGCCGGAGCACGACGCGTTCCGGCGGTTGACCCGATCCTTCTTCGACAAGGAGTGCGCGCCGCACGCGGCGGAGTGGGAGGCCCGGGGACTGGTCGACCGCGAGGTGTGGCTCAAGGCCGGCGAGATCGGCCTGCTGGGCTGGGAAGCACCCGTGGAGCACGGCGGCACCGGCATCCGCGACTACCGGTTCAACGCGATCATGACTGAAGAGTTCATCGCCTCGGGATCAGCGGGGTTCGGCTTCGCGCTGCACAACGACGTCCTGCCCTCGTATCTCATCGACCTGACCGATGCGGAGCAGCAGGCCCGCTGGTTGCCGCGCTGGGTGACGGGCGAGACCATCGGCGCGCTGGCGATGACCGAGCCCGGTGCGGGCTCGGACCTCAAGTCGATGCGGACATCCGCGGTCTCCGACGGCGACGACTACATCGTCAACGGCGCCAAGACCTACATCACGAACGGGATACTGGCCGACATCGTGGTCGTCGCGGTCAAGACCGATCCGGAGGCCGGGCGGCGCGGGATCAGCCTGCTGGTCATCGAGCGCGGGATGGCAGGGTTCGAGCGTGGCCGCAAGCTCGACAAGATCGGCAAGCGGGGCCAGGACACCGGGGAGCTGTTCTTCGACAACGTGCGCGTGCCGAAGGCGAACCGGCTCGGCGAGGAGAACGAGGGCTTCTCCTACCTGATGCGCGGGCTCGCCAGGGAACGGGTGGCGTGCGCGGTCACCGCGACCGCGCTGCTCGATCGCGCCATCGTGCTGACCACCGACTTCGTCCGTGGCCGTGAGGTCTTCGGCGAGCCGTTGGGTGCCAAGCAGAACACCCGGTTCCGGCTCGCGGACGTCGCGGCCATCGCCTTCGCCTGCCGGGTGCTGACCGACCGCGCCGTGGGCCAGCTGGTCGACGGCACGCTGACGTCCGAGGACGCCGCACTGACCAAGCTGTTCGTCAGCGAGCGCCAGTGGGAGGCGATGGACACCTGCCTGCAGCTCTTCGGTGGTGCGGGCTACATGAACGAGTACGAGATCGCCCGGCTCTGGCGCGACAGCCGCGTCGGCCGGATCCTCGGCGGCTCCAGCGAGATCATGCGCCACATCATCTCCGGCTCGATGGATCTGGCCGGGCCGTCCTGATCGGTCCCCGTTGTTCTGCGCCCGGGCTGCCTGTACCGACAAAGGAGTTCCATGCCACTCGACCTGAGCACGGTGATCGCGCCTGAACGGACGGCGCTGGTGTTGATGGACCTCCAGACGGTCCTGCTGGGGGACCAGGAGCGCGCGCTGTACGGCAGCGCGAGTGTCGACCGGTTGCTCGCGACGACCGTCCGGCTCGCCGGTGCCGCCCGTGACGCGGGTGTTCCCGTGGTGCACTGCCCGAAGGTCGAGCGGCCCGACGGGCGCGGCGCCGCGGTCAACGCCCCCATGTGGTGGAGGTCGGCACGAACGGGCGAGTACCGCACCCCCGCGGGCTCCCCGGATGCGGACATCATTGCCGCGCTCGGGCCGGAGCCTGCGGACCTGGTGGTACCGCGCTCCCGTGGGGCCAGCATCTTCACGGGTACGGAGCTGGACTTCGTGCTGCGCGGACTGGGAGTGACGGCGCTGGTGGTGGCCGGGATCTCGCTCAATGTCGGGATCGTCGGCGCGTGCATCGAGGCGATCAGCCGCAACTATTCGGTGGTCGTCGCGTCGGATGCCGTCGCGGCCATCCCGGATTCGTACACCGATGTGATGCTCACGGGCAGCATCCGGCCCACCGCAGTGGTGGGCACCAGCGACGACGTGATCGCCTGCTGGCTCATGCACAAGGAGTAGTCGTGGATCTGGGACTGCAGGGCCGACGGGCACTGGTGATGGGCTCGAGCAGAGGCCTCGGGTACTCGGTGGCCGCGGCACTGGCCGCCGAGGGCACCGGGGTCTTCCTCAACGCCCGTGGCAGCGAGGAGCTGGAGAAGCGGGCGGCACATCTCGGCGCCGCCGGCTTCCACGCGGCCAGCGTCGAGGACCCCGATGCGGGCGAGCAGACCGTCGCCGCCGCCGTCGCGGCGCTGGGTGGCCTCGACATCCTCGTCACCAACACCGGCGCCCCTACGCACGGCGGGTTTGCCGACGTCGACCAGGATGCCTGGGAACACGCCAGCCATCTCACTCTGATGAGCGTCGTCCGGCTGGTCCGGGCCGCGCTACCGCACCTGCGCGCGTCCGACCAGGCGCGCATCATCATGATCACCTCCGTCGGGGTACGGGAGCCGATCCCCGATGAGGTACTGCACAACGCCTTCCAGGCGGCGGTCACCGCGACGGCTAAGGCCCTCGTCCGCGAGGTCGCCGGTGACGGCATCACGGTGAACACCGTCCAGTCGGGTTACATCAGGACGGAGCGCAACGAGGCGATCCACCGCGCCGAGGCGCAGCGCAGCGGCCGCAGCTTCGATGACGTCACGGCGTCCGCTGCGGCGTTCCTGCCCATGAAGCGCCTGGGGAACGCGCTCGGCGAGTTCGGCCCGCTGTGCACGTTCCTGTGTTCGCGACAGGCGGGCTACGTCACCGGACAGAGCATCGCCATCGATGGCGGCCTGCTGCACTCCCTGCTGTGAGCGAGTCCTTCGATCCGTTGCGGATACCCAAGGCGGCCGTACTGGCGGCCGAGAGCATCCGGCGGCGCATCGTGCGCGGCGAGCTCCGGACAGACGAGCTCCTGCCGCCCGAGTCCGAGCTGTTGCGGCAGTTCGGGATCTCGCGGCCGACGCTGCGGGAGGCGATGCGGATCCTCGAGTCCGAGGGGCTCATCTCGGTGAAGCGCGGGATGCACGGCGGAGCGCGGGTGCGGGCCCCCGATGCGGACAGCGCGGCGCATTACGTGGCGGTGCTGCTGGAGTTCAACGACACGCGGCTCGTCGACGTGCACGAGACCCAGGCCGTGCTGGAGATCGGTGCCGTGCGCGTGCTCGCCGAGCGGGCCGGGGCCGAGTCCGTCGAGGTGTTGCGCAAGCTCCTCGACACCGAGGAGGACACCCTCGGGGACGCGGCCCGGTTCAACGTCGCCTCGGCGAACTTCCACGCCGAGCTCGTCGAGCAGTCCGGGCTCCAGACGATGGCGCTGATGGCACGGATGCTCTCGAGCATCGTGCGCCGGCACGGGGTCGCCGTCGCCGCGGCGCAGCAACCGACGGGGTCGAGGCCGCCGCGGTGGCAGGTCACCTCGCACGACGTGCACCGATCGGTGCTGGATCTCATCCTCGTTCGGGACGGTCGGCGGGCGAGCGAGCTCTGGCTCGCCCACGCGCGGGCGAACCACCGTGCCACGTTGGCGGCGCTACCGAAGAACACCGTTCTCGATCTCTTCGCCTGAGCGGTCCGCAACCGACTCGGCGCGAGCAGCCTCCGCATGCCTGCAATATATCGTTAGATAAATAAGAGAATACAGATAAGATTGACAGGTGCGCGAATGCTCCCTAGGCTCTGCCGCCACCGCGGTCCGCACAACGGGAATGCCGGGCACCCATGACGCGTCGCCGAGGGTTTCGAGCACACCGGGCGGCTGATGATCCGCGCTAATGAGGAGGAGCAGGATGTCTGGTGACGACGTCGCGACGGTCACAGGTCGGGAAGGCTGCCCCGCCCATGTCCCGCCGTCCTCGGTCCACGTGTTCGACTACCAGGCCGATCCTCGCGCGACGCCCACGCCGTTCGACGCCTACATGGCGCTGCGCGATCACTCCAACTTCTGGTCACCGGTGTCCGGAGGCTTCTTCGTCCTGACCGACGCCGCCTCGATCCGCGACGCCTACCAGGACGGGGTCGTGTTCTCCAGCCGAACGACGGGGCTGAACTACACCACGTTCGCCGCGAAGATGATCCCGCTGCAGCTCGATCCGCCCGTCCACGCGCTGTACCGGCGGCTGCTCGCCTCGGCGTTCTCCCCAGCCGCGGCGAACCGGCTCGTGCCCGCCATCCACCAGATCTGCGCCGACCTGCTGCCGAGGTTCGCGTCGCGGGGCAGCGCGGACGTCATCGCCGAGTTCGCCGGCCCGTTGCCGCGCATCATCTTCCTCCAGCACCTGCTGAAGCTGCCGCTGGAGGAGATGGGCACCTTCCTCGCCTGGGCGGACGGGATGCTGCGGCAGGAGGATCCCGCGCTGACGAAACGATCCGGCGACGCGCTCTGGGCCTACCTGCGCGAGCTGATTCCGGCGCGACGGCGGAACCCGGTCGAGGGCGACGTCCTGTCCGAGATCATCGCGGGGACGGTCGACGGCCGTGCGGTGACGACGGACGAGGCGATCAACATCGCTTCCCTGCTGTTCATCGCCGGCCTGGACACGGTGACGACCGCGCTGGCCTTCTCGCTGCACTTCCTCGCCGGGCACCCCCAGCACCGCCGGCAGCTGGTCGAGAACCCGCTTCTGGTGGAATCGGCCGTCGAGGAGCTGCTGCGCGTGCACGCGTTCGTGAATCCCGTCCGGACCTGCACCAAGGACATGGAGTTCCACGGACTCACGTTGCGGGCGGGGGACCGGGTGCTGCTTCCAGCAGCGCTGGCCGGTCGCGACGATCGGGAGTTCGCGGACGCCGCGGAGGTCCGGTTCGACCGCGCGTCGAACCGACACCTCGCGTTCGGTGCGGGCCCGCACCGCTGCCTGGGATCGCATCTCGCCCGCAAGCAGCTCCAGATCGCCCTCACCGCGTTCCATGAGGTCCTGCCGGAGTACGAGCTCGACGAGAGTCTGCCGATCACCTTTCACGCCGGTGGCGTGATGGGGATGGACCGGGTGCCGCTGCGGTGGACGGCTCCAGCGCCGGCATCGGCCTGAGCGGGGTGTGGCATGCGCGTCGACGTGATCTACACCGGTGCGGCCTTCCGGCCCGGTGACGGGAGCGGCATCGCGAACCGCCTCGCGGTGCTCGGGTCCAGGATCGTCGCGGTCGGTGCCGACTGCGATGGCCTGAGTGCCGCGCGCACGGTCGACCTGGGTGGGAACTGGGTGGTCCCGGGTTTCCACGATGCCCACAACCACATGGCCTGGTTCGGACTTGCTCTGCGCGATCTGGACCTGGGCGCGCCGTCGATCCGCTCGGTCGACGACGTCTACGCGGCGGTCGCCGCCGTTGCCGCCGAGCGGCCGCCCGGATCGTGGATCCGCGGGACCGGCTACGACGACAACAGTCTGGTGGGCGGGCACCCGCAGCGTGCGGCGCTGGACCGGGTGGCAGGCGATCACCCCGTGTGGCTGCAGCACCGCTCCGGCCACATGGCGGTCGTCAACTCCGTCGTACTCAACCGGATCGACCTCCGCACCGTTCCGCCCGGCGGAGACGTCGTCCGCGATGCGGAGGGACGGCCGACCGGGTTGATCCGGGAGCAGGCTCAGCTGTTGCTGCGGCCGTTGATGTACCCGACCCCGACGGCCGATCTGGTCGAGGCCATCGACCGGGCGAGCCGGGCGTTGCTCGCCGAGGGCGTCACCAGCGTCCAGGAAGCGGGAGTCGGCGGCGGTCTCCTCGGTCGCACGCCGGTGGAGGTCGGCGCCTATCAGTCGGCGCTAGCATCGGGGGCGCTCGGTGTCCGGGCGACGCTGATGGTCGTGCTGGAGGAGCTGCACGACATCGTGGGAGCAGTGGGCGCCGAGGCGTTCGGCCTCGATCTCGGCCTGCGCAGCGGGTTCGGCGACGACCGGCTGCGGATCGGACCGGTCAAGCTCTGGGCCGACGGGTCGCTGATCGGCCGGACGGCAGCCCTCTCGGAGCCCTACTCGGACCAGAACGACGGCGATCGCGGATACTTCCAGATCGAGGAGCACCTGCTCCGTGAGTCGATCATCAAGGTCCACGAGGCCGGCTGGCAGATCGCCGCGCACGCGATCGGGGACCGGGCCGTCGGTGCGGTACTGGACGCCTATGCCGAGGCACTGCGCCGGTTCCCGCGGGCCGATCACCGCCACCGCATCGAGCACTGCGGGCTGATCACCGCGCCCGACGTCGCGCGCCTCGCCGACCTGGGGGTCATACCGGTGCCCCAGGCGCGCTTTCTCCACGAGATCGGCGACGGCATGCTCGCCGCGCTGGGGGAGAAGCGGATGGACGGGTGCTACCGGCAGCAGAGCTTCCTCGACGCCGGTGTCGTGCTGCCGGCGAGCTCAGACCGGCCGGTGGTGAAGGGCGCGCCGTTGCTCGGCATGGCCGACGCAGTCCAGCGGCGGACCGCGAAGGGTGTGGTGCTCACCCCGCAGGAGCGCATCCAGCCAGCGGATGCGCTCCGCGCCTACACCTGGGGATCGGCCTACGCGGCGTTCCGTGAACACGAGCTGGGCCTGCTGCGTGCGGGCTACCTCGCGGACTTCGCGGTGCTGTCGGCGGATCCGCTCGTTGAGTTGGCGCGCGACGAGCCCGCGATCGACGTCGTGGCGACCGCGATCGACGGGGTCCTCGTCCATGATCCACACGGCCTGTCCGCTCCGGCGGACCGCTGATACGTCCGTCTCCCCGAATCCACCGAGCCCTACGGCACTCAGACGAATGAGGTGAGCGATGAAGAAGCGAGCCCTGATAATCGCCGTGACCAGTTGCGTCGTGTTGGGACTGGCCGCGTGCGGCGACGGTGCCGGAAACGGCGCTGCCGCCAGTGGTGCCACCGCCTCGACGACACCATTGAAGGTCGGCTTCCTGGCCGATCTCACAGGGGCGGCAGCGTCGTCCTTCGACGGTGGGCTGGAGGCGGCGAAAGCCCGCATCGAGCAGGCGAACGCCTCAGGTGGAGTCAATGGACGGAAGATCGAGCTGGTGTCCGCCGACACCGCTTCCTCCCCGGCTCAGGCCCTCGTCGCGGCACAGCACCTGGTGGAGAACGAGAAGGTCTTCGGGATCATCACCGAATCCGCATTCGTGTTCGGTGCGTCGAAGTACCTGCAGCGCCAGAACGTTCCGGTGACCGGATGGGGCATTGATGGTCCGGAATGGATCCAGCAACCCAACACGAACATGTTCAGCGCCTACGAGCCGGTGCTCGGTCAGCTGGACGGCAAGAACTACCGCGCCACCTACGACGGCGTGATGCTCAAGCAGCAGGGCGTCACCAAGCTCGCCACACTCGCCTTCGAAGGCTCGCCCTCGTCCGTCGCCCAGGTGGCCGGCACCCTCGCCGGTGCCGAGCAGGAAGGCATCACGAGCTGCTACCAGAACTACGCGGTGCCGGTCGGCGGGAGCGACTTCACCGCGATCGCGCTGCAGATCAAGCAGGCCGGCTGCGATGGGCTGCGGACCTCCTTCGTCGAGTCCTCCGACCTCGCGCTCATCCAGACCCTGCATGACGCCGGTGTCTCGCTCAAGGTGGCGCTCGTCGGCATCTACGGGCAGGCGATCCTCGACCCCGGTGCCGCCAACCAGAGCGCACAGGGCGCGTTCGCCGACAACCAGGTCAACTTCACCCAGCCCGGCGTCGGGACCCTGGCGATGATCGACACCCTGGCGAAGTACGACCCGACCTTCAAGAAGGGCTCCGTCCCGAGCTACGGGCACTGGACCGGCTGGGTCGGCGCCGACCTCATGATCACCGGCCTGCAGAAGGCCGGACCTGATCCGACGGCCGCGAGCTTCATCGAGAACATGCGCAAGGTGAGCGGATACGACGCCGGGGGCATGCTCGCCACGGCGGTCGGGTTCGGGGACTTCGGCACGGCGAAGATGCTTCCCCCCACCCCGTGCCAGTACTACTTCCAGGTTCAGGGCGCGCAGTTCAAGGCGCTGAACAACGGTCAGAAGATCTGCGGAAAATACATTCCGGTTGGCAGCTGACCCGTCTGTCCGTGCGCCCTGAACTTGCCGGAACCGGGGTGCCGAGCTCCGGGTCCGGTAGGACTCGGCCGGCTGGAATGAGGACATAGAGATGATCCAGTACGTCATCGCCGGCCTCGTACTCGGCGGGATCTACGCGATATCGTCGGCGGCCCTGGTCGTGACCTACCGTGCGTCCGGAGTGCTGAACTTCAGTTCGGGCGCGATTGCCTACTTCGTCGTGCGCTTCTACTACTTCCTCAACACTCAACACGGCTGGGACATCGTGGGGTCGGCGGCGCTCTCGTTGCTGGTGGTCGGGCCGGGATTGGGGCTGCTGCTGTACGCGGGCCTGTTCCGCCACCTCCGCAGCGCCACCACCGTGATCAAGATTGTCGCCACGATCGGGCTGGCGGTGTGCCTGCCGCCGCTCGCGACGCTGCTGTTCGGCGACGTGACGATCCTGCGCTCGCCGGGGCTCGCACCGGTTCCCGTGGCCGTGTACGACGTCCTCGACACTCCGGTGACGCTCGATCAGCTCATCGTCTACATCGTGGTCGTGGTCATCGTGGTGACCGGCGCGGTGCTCCTGCGTCTCACCGACGTCGGGTTGCGGGTGCGGGCGCTGGTGGACTCGCCCGCGATGACCTCGCTGTCGGGCACCGACCCGCGGACGATGTCGGCGGCCGTCTGGGTCGTGAGCGTGTTCCTCGCCGGCGTCGCGGGCGTGCTGTCCGCGCCCATAGTCGGGCTCGGGGCCGACAGCTACACGCTGATCATGGTGGCCTCGTTCGCCTGCGTCATCGCCGCGCGCCTGCGCAGCCTGCCGGTCACGGTGACCGTGGCGTTCGCGATGGGGATCCTGACCTCGCTGGTCCCGTACTGGCTGCCGGCATCGAGCACGCTGGCCCGTAACATCGTCCCCAGCATCCCGTTCGTCGTGATCGCGGTCTTCATCGTCTACAGCATGGTCCGCCGGGGTGGCGCGAACGAGTCGTCGGGCCGAGGCGGGGCCCTGGACCTGGCGATCGCCGCGCATGCCGGTGACCGGTTCGCCGAGCGCGAAGCCGAGCGGGGGAAGAAGGACCTGGGCGTGATCCAGTGGGGTCCGCTCGGCACCGTCGTGATCATCGCGGTGCTGCCGCTGCTCCTGTCCAACCTCTGGGTCGGCATGCTCGGCCAAGGCGTCGCCTTCGGCATCGTCTTCCTGTCGATGACACTGGTCACCGGCCAGGGCGGCATGATCTGGCTGTGCCAGGCGGCCTTCGCCGGGATCGGGGGAATCTGCGCGGCGCAGCTGGCCACCGAGCTCGGCTGGCCACCGCTGCTCGCGATCGCTGTCGGTGGGCTGATGGCGGCGCCCTTCGGCGTCGTGATCGGACTGTTGACGACCCGCATGGGCAACCTCTACATCGCGCTCGTGACGCTGAGCTTCGGCCTGCTGGCCGACAACCTGCTCTTCTCCCTGGACCGGTTCGTCAACCTCGGCATCGGCGTGGACCTGCCCCGGCCTGCCTTCGCGGGCGGCGACCGCGGCTTCGTCTGGCTCGCGCTCACGGTATTCGGGGCCCTGTCGATCGTCATCATCAACGTGCGGCGCTCGACCACGGGACTGGCCCTGAGCGCAGCCCGATCCAGCGAGGCGGCGAGCCGGACGATCGGTCTGGGCGTCGTCCAGACGAAGGTCATCGTCGCCGGCCTGGCCGCCTTCATGGCCGGGATCGGGGGCGCGATGCTCGCCGCGTTCGCCGAGACGGCCGTGCCGTCGGCCTACGCCACCCTGATCGGCATGGTGTGGCTCGCGGTGCTCATCGCGACCGGCACTCAGTCGAACATCGCCGCGCTCGTCGCCGGCGTCACTCTGACCGTCACACCGGCGCTCGTTCTGGTGTATCTCCCGCAGTCGTGGGCCCAGATCCCGACGATCACGTTCGGCGTCGGCGCGGCGATCATCGCTTCGAACCCGGAGGGCTATCTCGCGCAGAACAAGCGGTACCTGCGCCAGGGGTGGCAAGGGCTGTCCGCCCGATGGCGTCGCTTCCGCGCGATCCCGCAATCTCCTGCGAACCAATCCGAGGTGACACGGTGACGACCCAGCACGCGCGCGGCGGGGCCCGCTCCGCGTCGGTGACGGCAGCCTCGGTGCTGACGGTCGTCGACGTCTCGGTGTGGTTCGGCGGCGTCAAGGCGCTCGACGGGGTGAGCCTGCAGGTGCGCCCGAAGGCGATCACCGGCCTGGTCGGCCCCAATGGCGCCGGCAAGTCGACGCTGTTCGGTGTGGTTTCGGGACTGCGCAGGCCCCAGGCCGGACGGGTCGCTCTGCTGGGGGCGGACGTCACTGGTGCCTCCGCACAGCAGCGGGCTCGGCTCGGGTTGGGCCGAACCTTCCAGCAGCCCGAGCTGTTCATGGGGCTCTCGATCCGAGAGCACCTGGTTCTGGCCTACCGCCTGCGCCACCACCGCGCGCGCGTGTGGCGCGACATGCTCACCGGTGCGGGACTACGCCGATCGCCCGCCGCGGAGAACGAACGCGTCGACGCGTTGCTCGAGCTGCTCGGCCTCACCGCGGTCGCCGAACGGCGCGCGGCCTCGCTCCCACTGGGCACCTGTCGTCTGGTGGAAGTCGGCCGGGCACTGGCAGGCGATCCTTCCGTGCTGTTGCTGGATGAGCCGCTGGCCGGGCTCGACCCGCGGGAGGCCGATCGGCTCGCCGCCGCCCTCCGGCTGACGGTCGATACCGAAGGCACCGCGATGCTGCTCGTCGAGCACGACGTCGACATGGTGATGAGCCTGTCGGCGCACGTCGTCGTCCTCGACTTCGGGGTCGTGCTCGCCGCCGGACGCCCGGCCGAGGTGCGTGCGGACCCCCAGGTGCGCGCCGCCTACCTGGGAGACGACGCCGTTGCTGTGCCGACGGGAACGCAGGTGCGCACATGAGCGGGAGTTCCCCAGACGAGGTGGGGCAGGGGGATGCGGGGCAGGGTGCTGCGGGTGCGGCCCTCGAGGTCAAGGATCTCCATGTCAGCTACGGCTCGGCCAAAGCACTGTTCGGGCTGGATCTCTCGGTACGGGCAGGTTCGGTGCTGGCGGTGCTCGGCCCCAACGGTGCGGGGAAGAGCACCTTCGGTCGTGCGGTTGCCGGGCTGATCCCGGCGCAGGAGGGGGTCGTCGAGCTCGACGGCCGCTCGTTGCGCGGGGTGGCGCCCCATGCGGTCCGGCGCGCCGGTCTCGCCTACATTCCTGAGGGGCGGGGCATCTTTCCCGGCCTCTCGGTGATCGACAACCTGCGGATGGCGGCCCGCGTTGTCGGGGACCGGTCGGAGCGGCGGGCGGCGATCGACCGCGCCGTCGCGCTGTTCCCGATCCTCGGCAGCCGGCAGAAGCAGCTGGCCAGCAGCCTCTCCGGTGGCGAGCAGCAGATGCTGGCGCTGGGTCGGGCACTGTCGACGCGCCCACGGCTCGTGGTCGCCGACGAGATGTCGCTCGGTCTGGCACCGCTGCTGGTCAACGACGTGTTCGCGGGATTGGCGGCGGCCCGCTCCATGGGGATCACGATCGTCCTGATCGAGCAGTTCGTCCACCGGGCCCTCACTTTCGCCGATGACTGCACGATCCTGTCGCGCGGCCGCGTGGGCTGGGCCGGCCCGGCAGGCGAGGCCGGGCCCGAGGTGATCGAGCACTACCTCGGTGGATCTGAATAAAACAGATAGATAATTCATACTAGCTCTACTATTATTCTCATGAGGCTCCCGCCTCGTCCGGTGGCACGACGGTCGAAGGGATGGACATGGCCCACAACCCGGCTCCCGCTGCCGAACTCCTCCAGCGTCTGAAGAATGCTTACGACGGCGAGGTCATCGGGGCGGTGATGTTCGCCGAGCTCGGCGAGGGACTCCAGGATCCCTACGAGCGCGAGGTGTACTTCGTCCACCAGCAGGTGGAGCAGGCCACCCGGGACATCATGAAACCGGTGATGATCGAGTACGGCGTCGTGATGGCGGCCGAGCCCGACCACCGCTACCCGATGTTCAAGCAGTTCTTCCTGGATCGGGACTGGGATCAGCAGTGGAAGGACCTCGAGCCGCAGCTCGCGGTGGCCGTCGAGAGGTTCGCGGCCATTCGCGACCAGCTCGACCCCGAGGCTCCGGGACTGATCGCCCTCGTGGAGCACGAGGAGGCGCTGCTCGACTTCAGTCGCGAGCAGAACAAGGGCAACACCACGACCGCGCTCGACGCGATGCACCGGTACCTGGCGAAATACGGCGCGTCCGGCTGACCGCGTTGGAATTTGCGCTGAGGAGACCGAGCAGGGTGAGGAGATCAAGCAGTTGGAGGACGTCATTCCCATCGCCGACACCGAGCCAGCGGCGTCCGAGCAGGCACTGATCGGGGCCGCGCTCGAGACAGCGGACATCAACGCCCTGCGCGTCGCCCTCTACCAGGTCACCGGCAACGAGGAGCTGGCAGCGATGCGGCTGCAGCGCCGCGAGGTGCGCGACGGTGCAGCATTCGTAGAGGTGGTCGCCCCCGCAGATGTGCCGAGAGTGAAGGCGCTCGCCACCGAGTACCTCCTGCGCCGCCGGGAGAGCCCGGTGCCCCCGCCGCCCGACCGTACCGAACAACGACGGCTGGTGGAGCTGTTGGTCGGCGGTCCGATGCTCGACGCTGAGTTCGCGATGGCCGTGGAGGAGCTGGCCATGGCGACCCATCCCCACGATGCGGAATGGACCACTGGACGTCCTTCGGGAAAGGTCGACGAGTTCCACGTCGTGGTCGTCGGCGGCGGGATCTCGGGTATCGCCGCAGCGGTGCAGCTCAAGCGGTTGGGCGTTTCCTTCACGGTGGTCGAACGGGAACCGACGGTCGGCGGGGTATGGCGGCGCAATACCTACCCAGACGCGCGGGTCGACTCGCCCTCGGTCGGCTACCAGTTCAAGTTCATGCAGGATTTCCGGTGGAGCGAGCCCTACCCCTCGCAGGGGGAGATCCTGAAGTACCTGGATACCGTCGTCGAACGATATGATCTTGCACCACACTTCCGATTCGGGCTCGAGGTGACGGCCGCGCGCTGGGATGAGGAATGCAACACCTGGGAGGTCTCCCTCGCGGATCGCGAGGGTGAACAGGGCTCCCTCGTCGCCAATGTGGTCATCACGGCGTGCGGGCTGTTCAACATGCCCAAGCTTCCGGACGTGCCAGGGATGGACACCTTTCGTGGGACTATCCTGCATTCCTCAGCGTGGCCGGACTCGACAGTTCTACAGGGAAAGCGAGTCGCGGTCATCGGCAACGGTTCCACGGGCGTCCAGCTGATGCCGCGGGTCGGTGAGGCCGCCGAGTTCATGGCGGTCTTTCAGCGCACCCCCAGCTGGATCGTGCCCGTGGACTCCTACAAGGCGACCACGTCGCCGGCCGAGCACTGGCTCCTGGATGCCCTGCCGTACTACTGGAACTGGCACGTCTTGTCGAGTTTCATCGCCGACTCCAGGCTCTTCCTCGGGGCCCAGAAGTACGACCGGGCGTGGCAGGCCGACGGCGGGCTCATCAGCGCAGCCAACGACAAGCTGCGCCGGTATCTGACGTCCTACATCACCTCCAGGATGGCGCCGCGCCCCGAGCTCGTCGACAAGCTCGTGCCCACCTACGCCCCGCTCGGCAGGCGAGTGGTGGCGGACAACGGCTATTACTCGACCCTGTTGCGCGATAATGTCGAACTGGTCACGGAGGACATCGAGCGGTTCACTCCCGAGGGAATCGTCACGGTCGACGGGAGCGAGCGGCAGTTCGATATCGTGGTGGCGGCCACCGGCTATCACGTCATGCGCTATCTCTGGCCGGCCGATTACGTCGGCCGCGATGGTCAGACGCTGAGCGAGACATGGCGGCCGCAGGGTCCGCGCGCCTTCGTGGGGATGACCGTGCCTGGCTTCCCGAATCTCTTCATGATGGGGGGACCGAACGGTCAACCGCGGGCTGGCAACTTCCACTCCTGGGCCGAGACGTTCGCGCGCTACATCGCGAGCGCTGTCGTGCACATGATCGAAAACGATGTGCATTCGATCGAGGTGCGCAGCGATGTCTTCGATGACTACAACCGCCGGCTGGACGAGGCCTTCACCGAGATCATCTGGAGCACCGAGGCCGCCGGTGGCTACTACAAGGTCGAGAAGGGCATGGGCGCGGTCAGCATGCCCTGGGAGCATTACGAGTTCCATGATCTGGTGCGGTGCTTCGACGTCGAGGCCTTCATCCTGAAATGACGACAGCGTTCCTCGAACGCCTCGGTTAGTCGTCGGCCGACGAATTCTCCGGACAACCCTCCGGGGCGCGGTCGATCGGTGCAAGACGTCCATCGTCGGGGCTCACCCACAGCCCTCGGCATGGACGGAATGGACCCGATTCGGCCAATCGGCCGGCCCTCTGATTCGTGGCATTTTGGAGTAGCGACATGTCAGCTGTCGTGTTGGGTAGATCCCGGGGTGTGCGCCTGTGCAGCACCTTAGTGGCCGCCCTGCTCGTACTCGTTGCCTGTGCCGGCGGGCCCGGGGCCGCCGGCACAGGGAAGTCTCGCACGCTCGTGATGGCCATCGGTGCCGACCCGACCGGCTGGAGTCCGGCGGTGTCGCTCGCCAACCAGTTCAACGGGTGCATCGTCTACGAGGGGCTGGTGAGCGTCGGCGCCAAGGGCGAGCCATTGCCCGCGCTGGCCAGGTCGTGGACGGTGAGCCCCGACGGACTGACCTACACCTTCCAGCTGCAGAAGACGCAGTGGACGGATGGCAAGCCGTTCACCTCCGCGGATGTGAAGTACACGATCGAGAACGTCACTTCCAAGCTGTCGTCGTTGTTCGCGCGCGCCGCCAAGGTGATCACGTCGGTGGAGGCGCCTGCCGACGACCAAGTGGTGCTGCACCTGTCGGCCCCGTACTCCCCGATGCTGGCGAGCCTGTCGTGCGGTGTCGGCGGCGAGGTACTGCCGAAGCACCTGCTCGAGAACGCCGGTGACATCAAGCAGAACCCGATCGTCACCTCCAAGCCCGTGGGCACCGGTCCCTTCATGATGCAGAGCTACGAGCGCGGCAACCAGATCACGTTCGTCCGCAATCCGCACTACTGGGATCCGGGCAAGCCCTACATCGACACGCTGATCGCCAAGATCATCCCGGACCCGTCGACGGCCGTTGCCGCACTGCAGCGCCACGAGATCAACTACATCTTCTTCGCCTACTTCCGGTCGTCGAGCTACGCCGCCATCGAGGCCGACAAGTCGCTCAAGCTCGTCGAGTTCCGTGCGGGCGGCTCGGACGACCTGCTGATGTTCAACACCAAGCGGACGCCGTTCGAGAACGCCACCGTGCGACAGGCGCTGTTTCGGGGCATCGACCGCGACTACATCGGCAAGGCCGTGTTCCACGACCGTGGGCAGGTGGGCATCAGCTCCATCGAACCGGTGCTGGCCAACGCCTACGACCCCGCCGTCGACTACCGCACGATGTACCCGTTCGATGCGGCGAAGGCCGGGCAACTGCTCGACCAGGCCGGTTATCCGGTCAAGGACGGCAAGCGGTTCAGCGCCAAGATCCTGGTCAACGCAGCGCAGGCGGACTACGTCTCTTACGCGCAGGTCGTGGTCCAGCAGTGGAAGGCGATCGGGGTGGACGCGACCCTGTCCGTCGTTCCCGCCGCCGCCTTCCCGGGGGAAGCATTCCAGAAGCTCGATTTCGACGTGCTGGTCCAGGGCTACGGCACCTATCAGAACCCGATCCTGGGCGTGGCCCGCCAGTTCGTCAGCTCCTCCATCGGACAGTCCTTCGGGAATGCGTCGCAGTACTCGAATCCCGAGGTCGACCAGCTGTTCCAGCAGGCGCAGCAGGCCATCGATGACACGGCCGCGAGGCCGGCCTATGCCCGGATCCAGCAGATCATCGCGCGCGATCTCCCCTCGTTCCCGGTTTACCAGCCCGGCTTCTTCGATGCGGCTTCCGCATCCCTGACTGGGTTGTGGGACGGCACCTTCTTCCCGACGTGGCCGTCGGCGAAGCTCGCCGACGGCTGACGCCAGCCCGCGTCGGACAGACAGCCCGGATCACCCGTACCCGGATCGGGAGGAACCCTCGTGTTGGCCTTCGTCCTGCGCCGCCTCTTCGTGGCGGTGCCGACCGTCCTCGCGATCATGGTGACGATGTTCGTCCTGCTCCAGACCCTTCCCGGGGACCCGGTGCAGGGCCTGGTGGGGGAGTACCCGGCACCGCCTGAGTACGTCGAGCAGATCCGTCATCAGTTCGGGCTGGACCAGCCGGTCCTCGTGCAGCTCGGCCGGTATGTCGCCAACCTCCTGAGCGGCGACCTCGGTTACTCGTTCGCCTACCAGCAGCCGGTCACGGACCTGATCCTGCAACGGGCACTCAACAGCCTGCTGTTGCTCGTCCCGGCACTGGTGCTCTCGGCACTGCTCGGCACGGCACTCGGCGCGGTGGCAGCGACGCGGCGTGGTACGGCGGTCGACCACACGATCACGACCGTCACCATGGTCGGCTTCGCCGTGCCCGCATTCTGGCTGGCGCAGATCTTGATACTGGTGTTCGGCGTGGGGTTGGGCTGGTTCCCGGTGCTGGGCATGCGCTCGCTCGGTAGCACGGCTGACGGGATCGACGACGTCCTCGACGTCGCCGCCCACTGGTTACTGCCGGGAATTGCGGTCTCGCTGTACTACCTGGGAATGGTGGCGCGGATCAGCCGGCAGTCGATCCTCGAGTCTTCCGCGGAGGACTACATCCTCACCGCCTGGTCGATCGGGCTGCCCCGGCGGCGGATCCTGGTCCGGCACATCCTGCGGAACGCGCTCATACCGGTGGCGACGGTGGTGGGCTACAACTTCGGCTACGCGGTGACAGGCGCCATCCTCGTCGAGGCGGTCTTCAGCTGGCCGGGTATCGGCAGCCTCTTCGTCACCTCCATCCAGAACCGTGACTACCCGGTGCTCGAGGGCGTGTTCCTGCTGACCGCCGTCAGCGTCGTCGTCGCCAATCTCGTCACTGACGTGACGTACGCCCTGATCGATCCTCGGGTCAAAGCAGGTGATCGCATTGCTGCAGGCAAGTAAGGGCGCGTTCCGGCATCGGGCAGCCGTGATCGGGGCCGGCTTCATCGCGATACTCGTACTCGCCACCCTGATCGTGCCGCTCCTCGTCGGCTACGACGCCAACCAGATCTCCGACGACCTGATGGTCGCGCCGCTGAGCGCCGGACACCCGCTGGGCACCGACCAGCTCGGCCGCGACGTCCTGGTGCGTCTCGCCGTCGGTATCCGGCTCTCGTTGCTCGTGGGCGTGGCGGCGGCGCTCACGGCGGCCGTCGTGGGGATCCTCGTCGGAAGCCTCGCCGGGTACTACGGCGGGCTACTCGACTCAGCCCTGATGCGGGTCTGCGAGTTCTTCCAGATCATCCCGGCCTTCGTGATGGCGGCCCTCATCGTCGCGCTCGCGGGCCCCGGTCTGACCCGCACGATCGTCGTCATCGCGCTGTTGGCGTGGCCGCAGGCGGCGCGGATCATGCGCGGCCAGGTGCTGAAGCTGCGCGGGTCGCTCTACGTGGACTCGGCGCGTTGCCTCGGCATCTCGGAGCGGCGATTGCTCTGGTACGAGGTCGCGCCGAACTCAGGCGGCCCCGTGCTGGCGCTGATCCCGCTCATCGTCGGCCAGTCCATCCTGCTGCAGGCGGCACTGAGCTACCTCGGGCTCGGCAACCCCGACGAGGTCAGCTGGGGCGGGATGCTCGCCGACAGCCAGCAGACCGGCTTCGCGGCCTGGTGGCTGGCAGTCCTGCCCGGTGCGGCCATCGTGGCGACCGTTGTGGCCTTCAACCTCGTCGGCGACGGCCTGGCGCGTATCTGGAATCCCCGCGAGGTGGTGGTGCTGTGACCGAACACATCCTCGAGGCAGAAGCCCTGCACGCCTCCTATCTGGACGGTGACAACGCCACGGGCGTGCTGCGCGGCGTCGATCTGAAGGTCGGGCGCGGCGCCAAGGTGGGACTCGTCGGCGAGTCCGGATCCGGCAAGTCCACGTTCGCTCGGCTGGCGGTCGGGCTGGTGTCGCCGACGACCTGCCGGATCGACTCCGGACGGTTCTGCGTCGACGACACCGACATCGTCGGCCTCTCCAGCAGTACGTGGGAGTCCCGGCGGGGCGACCCGGCGGCGATCGTCTTCCAGGATCCACTCAGCTATCTCAATCCCGTTCTGCGCGTCGGATTCCAGATCGCGGAGGCGGTGCGGCGCCACGACGGGCACACCGATGTCGCCGCTCGCGTCCGGGAGCTGCTCGCCTCCGTCCAGCTGCCCGCGCGTACCGCCGACGCCTATCCGCACGAGCTGTCGGGAGGCATGCGGCAACGGTGCCTGATGGCGATGGCACTGGGCTGCCGGCCGAAGCTGCTCATCGCCGACGAGCCAACGACCGCCCTCGACGTGACGACGCAGTCGGAGATCCTCGCGCTGCTGGAGCGGCTCGTCACCGAGCTCGACATGGCCCTGCTGTTGATCAGCCACGACCTGGCCGTGGTCTCCCAGGTGTGCGCGGAGGTCAACGTGATGTACGCGGGCAAGATCGTGGAGTCCGGGCCGACCGGGGAGATCTTCCGGTCGCCGCAACATCCCTACACCCGCGCGTTGCTCGCCGCAGCGAGGATGGAACGCCATCCGGACGGCAGGTTCGTCACGGTCGGGGGCGATGTGACAGCCCTGGACCCGGACGATCGCGGTTGTCACTTCCGGCAGCGCTGTGTCTCCGTCGAGGAGCGGTGCGAGGTCGCGCCGCCACGCTTCGAAGCTGGCAGCGGCCAGCAGGTGGCATGCTGGCTGGTCGATCACAGGGTCGTGGTCGGGCATGCCTGAGACACCTGGTGCCGTCCCGGTGAACGCGGACATCCCCGCGGGCACAGAATCACTGCTGACCGTCTCCGGCATCGGCAAGTCGTTCCGGATCCGCGGACGGGGCGGCCGGCTGCAGGCCCTCGACGACGTCAGCATGGACATCCTGCCGGGCGAGACCGTCGCGGTCGTCGGCGAGAGCGGATCGGGCAAGTCGACGCTCGCCAGGGTAGTCCTGCGGCTCCTGCCGCCGGACGAAGGTGCGGTGACCTTCCAAGGGACTTCGATATGGGGTGCCTCGGGCCGACCGCTCACCGCCACCCGGCTCCGGATGCAGCCGATCTTCCAGGACCCCGGGGCGTCCTTCAACCCGCGCAGGCGGATCGGGGCGGCGATGGCGCAGGCGCTGGCTGCGGGCGGCGTCGACGAGGAGGCGATGCCGGACCGGATCCGGGAGCTCCTCCGGGCGGTCGGGCTCTCGAGTGGCAGCGAGATGCTGGAGCGCCGCCCTCACCAGTTCAGCGGCGGGCAGCGCCAGCGCCTGGCGATCGCCCGCGCGCTGGCCGTGGAGCCCACGATGCTCATCGCGGACGAGCCGCTGACGGGCGCCGACGTCTCTGTGCGCGGACAGATCCTCAACCTGCTGCGCGAGCTGCAGGACTCCCGCGGCCTCGCACTGATGTTCATCACCCATGACATCGCCGTCGCCCGGGCCGTCTCGCACCGCGTCGTGGTCATGAAGGACGGCCGCGTGGTCGAGTCCGGTCCGACCGACCGGGTGCTGACCGAACCGGTAGAGGAGTACACGAAACGGCTGCTCTGCGCGGTGCCCGCGGTGCTCCTCGACCCCATCACGTGAACCGCAACCCCCGATCACCACGTCAGGCAGGAGGACGATGACCGCGATCGCCAGCAGGGCGGAGCAGTTCGACGCCGACCGGGTCGCGGCGGCACTGGCTGCCGCCGACCCGAACCCGTTACGCGTAGCGCTCTACCAGGCGACGGGGAATCCAGCCCTCGCTCGGATGCGGGTGCAGCGGGTCGAGGTCCGCGGCGGGGCAGCCGTCGAGCTGCGCCTGAACGACGAGGACCAGGCGCTCCTACGGGAGCTGGCATCGGAGTTCCTGCGCCACCGCGACGAGTGGGTCGAGCCCGCCCCGCCGACCCGCGAGCAGACCGCCGAGCTGGTCGGCATGCTCGCCGCTCGCGAGCTGCATCCCGACGAGCTGGCGATGAGCATCGAGGAGCTGGCGTTCGAGGAGTTCCCGCGCGCAGTCGAGTGGTCGGCCGGGCGGCCGGCCGCTGCGCTCGCCGGCTTCCACGTCGTTGTGGTGGGCGCCGGTATCAGCGGGATCACGATGGGGATCCAGCTGGAGCGGCTCGGTATCCCGTACACGCTCATCGAGCGACAGCACGGGATCGGCGGCACCTGGCAACGCAACCGGTACCCCGACATCAGAGTCGACACCCCCTGCACCGGCTACCAGTTCAAGTTCGTCAAGGACTTCCGCTGGAGCGAGTACTACCCGGGTCGTCAGGAGGTGGCGGCCTATCTCGGCATGGTCGCGGAGCGGTACGGCGTCGCGCCGCACGTCCGGTTCGGGTGCGAGCTCGTCTCGGCGGCCTGGGACCAGGAGAGCGGGAAGTGGACGCTGGAGGTGCGTCGCGAGGGCGTGGCGGAACCCGAGGTACTGGTCGCCAACGTCGTGGTGACCGGGTGCGGGTTGTTCAACGTCGCGAGGATGCCGAACCTGCCGGGTGTGGAGCAGTACCAGGGGCAGCTCATCCACCCGACGCAATGGGCGAAGGGCACCGAGATCACCGGCAAGCGCGTCGCCGTGATCGGCAACGGATCGACAGGGGTCCAGGTGATGCCGAAGCTGGCCGAGGACGCGGCCTCGCTCACCGCGTTCGTGCGCACACCGAGCTGGATCCGTCCCAGCCCGCTCTACAAGAAACTGATCCCCGACGAGGTCGGGTTCCTGCTCGACAACATCCCCTACTACCGCGACTGGCAGGTCTGCGCGACCTTCGTCGGCGGCGACTCCCGCCTGAGCTCCGAGGCACTGCGCTACGACCCCGAGTGGCAGGCCAGGGGCGGCATCATCAGCGAGCAGAACGACCGGCTGCGCGAGTGGCTGACCGGCTACGTCGAGGAGAAGCTGGCAACCCGCCCGGAGCTGATCCGGCACCTTGTGCCGTCCTACGCGCCGCTCGGCCGTCGCATGGTGGTCGACAACGGCTGGTACGACGCGTTGCTGCGCGACAACGTGGAGCTCGTCGTCGGCGGCATCGAGCGCTTCACACAGAAGGGGATCGTCGGCGCGGACGGGATCGAGCGGGAGTTCGACGTCGTGGTGTCCGCAACGGGATACGCCGTGCAGGAGTACCTGTGGCCAGCGGTGTTCACCGGGCGCGACGGCCGGACGCTGTCGGAGGTCTGGGGGGACGGGGGACCGCGGGCCTACCTCGGGATGACCGTGCCCGGATTCCCCAATCTGTTCATCATGTACGGCCCCAACGGCCAGCCGCGGGCTGGCAACTTCCACTCGTGGGCCGAGATCACCTCCCGGTACGTGGCGCAGGGGATCGTCGAGCTGGTCGAACGGTCGGCCGTCTCGCTGGAGGTGCGCCCGGAGGTCTACGCGACCTACAACCAGCGGCTCGACCAGGAGTTCAAGAAGATCATCTGGAGCACGGAGGGCGGCCGTGGCTACTTCGCGGTCGAGGAGGGGAAGGGCTCGGTGAGCATGCCGTGGGAGCACTACGAGTACTTCGCCCTGATCCGGCAGATCGACCTCGGCGACTTCACCGTCGAAGAGGCGACAGCACCGCACTGACGAACCGGACTCAACCAGATCGCGAAGGTGGGCGACGATGACAGCAATCATTCCCGATGCGGACGACGCGGTGGGCCGCGCCTATGGGGCCGCGCCGGGCACGTCCGACGAGGAGCTCACCAGGGTGGGCCCCGGAACGCCGGGTGGCGAGTTCTTCCGCCGCTACTGGCTGCCGTTCGCGACCGCGGCCGAGGTGACCGACCGGCCGGTGCAGGTCCAGTTGCTGGGCGAGCACCTGGTGGCCTTCCGGGACGGCACCGGGCGCCCGGGACTCGTTCGGGAGCGCTGCCTGCACCGTGGGACGAGTCTGTACTACGGGACGATCGAGCAGGCCGGAATCCGGTGCTGCCACCACGGCTGGCTCTATGACGTCACGGGGCACTGCCTCGACCAGCCCGCCGAGAACTCGCAGGGCAAGCGGCTGGCGAAGTTCCGCCTGCCCTGGTATCCGGTGCAGGAGCGCTACGGCCTGCTGTTCACCTACATGGGCCCGGCCGAGCTCGAGCCGGTGCTGACCCGCTACGACGTGCTCGAGGAGGACGACCCCGACTACGGCATCTTCATCGACGCCGGCACCCCGCACCGGGCCACGACCGGCGCGCCGAACCCGTCCGCGTACAACTGGCTACAGATGAACGAGAGCGGCATGGATGCCGCCCACGTCGAGATCCTGCACGGCAACATGGGCGGCGCCAAGCACGGCGGTGTCGCGATGGCGAAGCCGGTCGTCGAGTACGAGCTCACGGCGGCAGGCATGCAGTACACCGCGACGCGGGTGCTGCCCGACGGACGGGTGTCGCGGCGGGTCTACGAGAACTTCCTGCCCTGCGTGCACGTCGGCGGCAACCCGGTGCTCACCGACACCGGTCGCGCGGCGATCGTCACGTGGCAGGTCCCGCTGGAGGACTACCAGGTCCGCTCGTTCTCCGTGATGCGCCTGCCCCGTGCGGACGTCGAAGCGCTGGCGGACGGATCGTGGACCGCGACGATGATGGGCACCCCCTGGAAGGACCGAACGGAGCAGGCACGCCGCGACGCGCCGGGCGACCACGAGGCGCAGGCCAGTCTCGGTCGCCTGACCCTGCATTCCCACGAGCACCTGGTCAGCAGCGACAAGGGGGTGATCATGCTGCGGAAGCTGGTGCGCGCGAGCATCGACGCCGTCCGTGAGGGTGGTAACCCGCAGAACGTGCATTTCGCGCCCGAGGACTGCACCGTTGCGGTCTGTTCCGGGAACTACCTGCCCGACGCGGATACCGGCGGTGCCGGGTGAAGGTCGGCCTGTCCGGTCACTTCCTGCGGCACGCTAACCGGGCGGCGCTGCTGGAGTGGTTCCGCCGCGTCGACGCGGGCCCGTTCCACAGCCTGTCCACCGGTGAACGACTTCTGTTCGACAACCTGGACCAGATCACGTATCTGGCCGCTGCCGCCGCGGTCACGGAGCGGGTCATGCTCATGACGAACGTGACGGTCGTGCCGATCCACCCGACGGTGCTGCTGGCCAAGCGGATGGCCTCGATCGACCTGCTCAGCGCGGGCCGGCTGATCATCGGCGCGGGAACCGGTTCCCAGGAATCCGACTATCGCTCCGCGGAGCGCTCGATGGAGCGGCGCTGGCAGCGGCTCGACGAGGCCGTCGCGACCGTGAAGGAGCTCTGGTGCGGCGCACTGCCCTATCCGGACGCCCCCGCCCCGGTCGGCCCGACACCGTCTCGTCCGGGCGGCCCGCTCCTCTACACCGGGGCGCGGGCCCCGCGCTCGCTGGCCCGCGCGGCCCGGTGGGCCGACGGCTGGCAGGGCACCGTGCTTCGCGCCGACCCGGCGGACCTGCGGGCCGAGGCGGACGCTCACGTGCGCGCGTGGGCGGACGCAGGCCGTGACACCCGGCCGAAGCTGCTGAACTCCGTGATGCTCACGGTCGACGCCGAGGCCGACAGCTCGCCCGGAGCGGCGCGTCCCACGTTCGGCGTCTCCGACATCCCGATGCTGCTCGAGCGGCACCAGGAAGCGGGGTACGACGAGCTGGTGCTCGCGCCCATGCTCGATGATCCTGGGTTGCTGGACGGCATCGAGAAGTCCGTGGCCGCAGCCGCACGGTGATCGCGCACCGATCCACACCTGGCGGGGTTCAGGTGGCCGAGCGGGTCCGACGGCCGCGAATACCCGCGAGCGTCATCGCGTTCCTGCTGGTCCTCACCGTTCTCGTCACGTACGTCGCCGCGGGGTCGGTCATCCCGCTCGTTCCCCACGCCGTGCTCGACCGGGGCGGTGGCCTCGGGCTCGTCTCGGTCGTGGCGTCGATCTTCTTCTTCTCCGCCGTCGCCGGCCGCCTCATCGGGGGGATGCTGGCGGACCGGCTCGGCCGCGGGCCCGTCCTGATCGCCGGGATCGGGCTGATCGCCGCATCGGGCGGTGCCTACCTGCTCGCCGACGGGCCGGCACTGCTTGGGCTGGCCAGGGGTGTGCACGGCTTCGGCGTCGCGCTCCTGTTCACCGCCGTCGCCGCCGCGGTGGTCGACCTCGTCCCAGGCACCGGGAGGCTGTTCGGCCTGCTCGGGGCCGGCGCGTGGAGCGGGTACGCCATCGGTGCGGTGCTGGCCCCGTGGGTGAACAACCTGGGAGCGGCCGGGCTCCTCGTTGTGGGTGGCGCGGCTGGAGCCCTCGTGGTGGTCGTGCTCAGCTACCGCCGGGTTGCGGCCGGCGATCCCGCGCTGCGGATCCCCCCGGCGGCGCCGGACTCGCGCCTGTCGTGGCGCGCGTTCGTGATCGGCACGGCCGTCCTGCCCGCGGTCCTGTTCGGCATGGGCAACGTCGGCTACGGGGTGCTGCAGGCCTACCTGCCGATCCTCGCCGCCACCGGCGACGGCGCCCGCGGGCTCGCTGTCTTCGGCCTGGTCGTGCTGGCGAGCCGGCTGCTGCTCGGTGGGACCGCCGAGCGCTGGGGGGTCCGCCGATCGTTGTGGACCGGGGTGCTGCTGACGGCGGGCTCGATGGCGAGCCTCCCGCTGGTCGTGCACATCCCGGCGGCGTTCTACGGGGCGCTGGCCATCGCCGCGTTCGCCTACTCGCTCGCCTGGCCGGTGCTCGCCAGCTGGACGGTCGCCCGTTCGAGCCCGCAGGTCACGGCGAGCGCGCTGGCCACCCTGACCGCGGGAAACGACCTGTTCATCTCGGGCTCCCTGGCCGTTGTCGGTGCCGTTGTCGGGGCCGCGGGGACGCCGGACGTCGCCTTCTACCTGCCGGCGCTGCTGGGCGCGCTGGTGCTGGTACTCGTCGAGGCCACCCGCCGCCGCGGTCCGCTCACGGTCGGGAAGACACCGGCGGACCCTTCCCGATAGGAAGTGCCCGCCGGTGGTGCTGCCTGCCCTATCGAGCTGCGCTATCGAGCCTGCGCTCAGACGGCCTCGATGATCGTGGCGTTCGCCATGCCGCCGCCCTCGCAGATCGTCTGCAGGCCGTACCGGCCGCCGCGGCGGCGCAGCTCGTGCACCATGGTCGTCATCAGGCGGGCGCCGGTGGCACCGAGCGGGTGACCCAGCGCGATCGCCCCGCCCAGCACGTTCACCTTTTCCGGATCCACGCCGAGCTCCCGCTGCCACGCCAGCGGCACGGAGGCGAACGCCTCGTTGATCTCGAACAGGTCGATGTCGTCGACCGAGAGCCCGGTGCGCTGCAACACCCGCTCGGTGGCCGGGATGGGACCCGACAGCATCACGACCGGATCCGACCCGACCACCGTCGTCGCGTGGACGCGGGCCAGCGGAGTCAGGCCGAACCGGTCGACGGCGTCGCCGGAGGCGAGGACAAGCGCGGCGGCACCGTCGGAGATCTGGCTGGACACCGCGGCCGTGATGATCGCCCCGGGCACCACCGGGTGAAGCGAGGCCATCTTCTCCAGCGTTGTGTCGGGCCGGGCCCCGTTGTCGCGCTTCACGTCCCCGATCGCGACGATCTCGTCGTCGAAGCGGCCGCCGTCGATGGCCGTCGCGGCCCGCTGGTGCGAGCGCAGGGCGAACCGTTCCAGGTCCTCCCGGGTCAGGCCCCAGCGCTCGGCCATCGTGTTCGCCCCGCGGAACTGGCTGATGTCCTGCCCGGCGAAGCGCTCCGCCCAGCCCTGGCCGCCCCGCGGGTGCCCCATACCCAGCTCGACAGAACCGCTCGCCCCGATGCTGACCAGGCTCATCACCTCGACGCCACCCGCGATCACCACGTCCTGGTCGCCGGAGCGGATCGCCTGCGCCGCGAACTGCACGGCCTGCTGCGACGAGCCGCACTGCCGGTCCACGGTCACCCCGGGCACCGACTCGGGAAGACCCGCGCTCAGCGCGGCGGTACGGGCGATGTTGTACGCCTGGGCGCCCACCTGCCCGACGCACCCGAGTATCACGTCGTCGACGGCGGCCGGGTCGACGCCAGCGCGCTCGACCGCGGCCGCGAGAACCGTGGCGGCCAGGTCGACGGGATGCACCTCGCTCAGTGGGCCGCGGCGGCGGGTGATGGGGCTGCGCACAGCAGCAACGACATAGGCCTCGGTCATCGGCGTCCTGTTCCGTTCGAGAGATCATTGGACGGGCGCTCCGACCCGCTGGTCCGCGCGCCCGGAATCAAGGGGGGCACCTACACGCCCGGCTTCCCGTCGCGGACCCGGGGCAGGCCCAGCTGCCGTTCGGCGATGATCTCGCGCATGATCTCGCTCGATCCGCCGTAGATGGTGCCGACGACGCTGTAGCGGAAAGCCTCCTCCACCGCGGCCCCGAGCGGTGCGCCCTCCGCGTCGCGGTGCATCACGGCCTCGGCCCCGATGATGTCGAGCATGTCCGACTGGTGCCGTTGCGCCACCTCGGTGCTGTACAGCTTCGCGGCCGAGCCCTCTGTGGTCGGCAGCTCACCGGTACGGGCGACCCAGGCCGGACGCATCCAGAGCAGCTTCGCGATCTCGTTCTCGACGGCCATGTTCGCGAGCCGTTCGGCCACCGTCGGGTCGTCCCAGACCAGCGTGCCGTCCGGGCGACGGGTCGACCGGGCCCAGGCCGCCACCTTCAGCGGAAGGGTGGTCTTCGGGTCACCGATGCTCCCGCTCGTGTTCGACGGCGGGCGGGCACCGACACTGCCGCCGCCGCGCTCGTGCACGAGCGCCACCTTCATGACCGCCCAGCCGCCGTCGACCGCACCGATCCGGGCGGAGTCCGGCACAGCGACGTCGTTGTAGAACGTCGCCGTGGTGCGCTGCCCACCCAGAGTTGCGACCAGGTGGCACTCGAAGCCGGGGGAGTCCGTGGACACCAGGAACATCGTGAGGCCCCGATGCTTCGCGACGTCGAGGTCGGTGCGGCCCAGTAGGAACACGTGTGTCGCATGGTCGGCGGTGCTGGTGAACATCTTCTGGCCGGTGACCCGCCAGCCGGCACCGTCGCGGACCACGCGCGTCTTTGCCGCGGCGACGTCCGAGCCGGAGTCCGGCTCGGTGTAGCCGAGCGCGATGACCACCTCGCCGCGCAGACCCGCGGGGATGTAGGCGCGCTTCTGCTCGTCGGTACCGACTGTCAGCAGCGTGTTGAGCACCAGGCTCGTCGTCGACCAGCCGTCATGGCGCACACCCACCCTGGCCAGTTCCTGCAGCAGCGCGCGGGCCAGATCCGGGTCGCGCTCGGTGCCGCCGTACTCCGCAGGCCACCCGGCGCCATACCAGCCCTGCTCGGCGAGCAGGGCGTGCAGCTCGGGAGTGTGGTAGCTGCCCGTCTTCTTCTGCTCGGCGGCCCAACGCGGCTCGAAGTACCGGTCGAGCCAGGCGCGCGCCGCGTTCCGGTGCGCCTCGAGCTCGTCGACGATCTCGAAGTCCATGTGTTGCTCCAGTAGGTGCGTCGAGAGGGAACCGCGCCGTCAGGCCGGATAGGCGAGCTCGGCCAGGCGCCGGTACTCATGTCGCGGATCGCCCAGCGCGAGCGGCCATGCCTTGGCACGGCGGAAGTACAGCTGGATGTCGTACTCGAGCGTGTAGCCGTACCCGCCGTGGAACTGCAGGCTCTCCCGTGCGGTGCGGAACGCGGTGCGAGCGCCGTGTAGGAAGGCCATCGATGCGAGCTTCGTCGCCTCGGGGCGATCGGTGTCGCGGGCCCAGGCCGCTTCGTGGACGAGGAGCTCCGCGCCGTCACCGTCGACCGCGACGTCGGCGAGGCGGTGCTGGATGGCTTGGAACCAGCCGATTGGCACGTCGAAGGCCTTGCGTTCCTTGACGTAGGCGACGCCGATCTCGAGGGCTCGGGCCCGCAGACCGTCGAGCGCTGCGGCGGTGAACAGCTGCCAATCCGCACGGCCGGCGGCGAAGTGGCGGGCCGCGTCCGCGCCCTCGGCCAGCACGATCCGGTCGGCCCGCGCCAGATCCCAGTCGGCGATCGGTGAATCGCCGAGGTTGGGCAACAGTCGCTCTTGCGGGGTGGCGCCGTCGTCGTGGCGGACCAAGGCGACCAGCACGCCCTCGTGCAGCGCCAGCACGATGTCGGCCACCGCGCCGGCGGGGACCAGGCTCAGGACGTCGCCGCTCACGGCGTTCGGCGCGATCGTGGGCAGGCGCCGGCCCGCAGCGACATCGGCGAGGAGCGGACCCGCTCCGGCAGCGGCGATGAGTCTGCCGGCGGCGAAGAACTCGGCCAGCGGCACCGGTGCGAGGCAGCGACCCGCCTCCCGGCAAACGAGGGTGAGATCCAGCGCGGTGGCGTCGTCACCGTCGACGTCGGCGGGCAGCCCCATGATGAGCGCTCCGGTGGGGCGCAGGCGATCCCACAGGTCCTGGTCGAAGCCGAGCGGCTCGGCCGCGCGCACGACGTTGATGCCGGACTCCTTCTCGAAGAAGCTCGCGAAGGCGCCCTGCACCGCCTCCTGTTCAACGGACAGCGACAGATCCACAACTGGCTCCTCAGATGCCTGGTTCCCGCTGGACGCGACGTCGGTGCCCGAACGAAGCCGGGCCGGCGAGGATGACAATAACAGCTTAACTAGTAATCTCAATGTGACGGCGCGGATCGAGGGTGTAGTTGGGGCAGTCCGCAGTGCGCAGCACGTTCGGTCCGATCAGCGGTGCTGGCGTGACGCGTCTATCAGATGTATCATTTAACTATGACAGACGCAGTTGCCGTAGATGGAGGACGCATGGCTGAGGAGCGATCCCCGGCGGCGACCCTGCGAACCGAGCGGTGTGGCCAGATCCTCGTGATGACCATTGACCGGGTGGCCGTCCGCAACGCCATGGACGGCCCCACTGCGCGGGCGCTCGCGGCAGCGCTCGACGAGCTCGACGCGGACCCTGACCTGTTCGTCGGGGTCCTGACGGGGGCGGGCGGCACGTTCTGTGCGGGCATGGACCTCAAGGGCTTTCTCACAGGCGACACCCCGGGGATCCCCGGACGGGGGCTCGGTGGCCTGACCCAGCGGCCGCCGCGCAAGCCCCTCGTCGCCGCGGTCGAGGGCTGGGCGCTCGCCGGCGGATTCGAGATGGTCCTTGCCTGCGACCTCGTCGTCGCGGCCCGGACGGCGAGGTTCGGGGTCCCCGAGGTCAAGCGATCGCTCGTGGCCGCGGCCGGCGCGGCGCTGCGGCTGCCCACCCGCCTCCCGATGGCGCTGGCGATGGAGCTGCTGCTGACCGGTGACCCGATCGACGCCGAGCGCGCAGCCCGGATGGGGCTCGTGAACACGGTCGTGGACGAGGGATCCGCCCTGACCGAGGCTATCGAGCTGGCCGAGCGCATCGCCGCCAACGGGCCATTGGCGGTCCAGGCGACGAAGCGCATCGCGCTCATCGCGGCGGACTGGACCGATGAGGAACGCTGGACCGAGCAACGCAAGATCACCGAGCCGGTGTTCTCGTCGGAGGACGCGCGGGAGGGCGCGTCGGCGTTCGTCGAGAAGCGCGCGCCCGTCTGGGCCGGTCGATAGCGCAGTTCGGGCACGGCGAGATCGATACTCGGCGGGGCCGATGACGGAGTTGCGGAAGGCGAGGACCGATGGACGGCGATGAGGCGCTGCAGCGGGCGGACGAGGACGACTACGACCTGTTGACCTTCGGCGAGGCCGGCGCTCGGCTGACCGCGGAGATCGGGGTGCAGCGCGCCCGGTTGGCCGATCTACGGGCCGCGGGCGACCACGCCGGTGCCGACGCGTGCCAACGGCGGATCGATGCGCTCGTCGCCGCCGAACTGCGCAACAGCAGGCGTTCCTTCGACGAGACGAGCTTCAAGGCCTTCTTCGGCTACGCGCCGGACCCGGGCCGGAACGGTCCCGCAGGTGACCAGTAGCTCCGCCTGAGCGAACAACGTTTACGGAGGTTGGACATGGAGATCATCGTCGCAGCGGGCCGTTGCCAGGGGCATGCTCGCTGCAATGCGCTGCATCCCGAGTTGTTCCCGCTCGACGACGACGGCTACATCGCCATCGAGCGGGAGGAACTTGACAGCGCCGCCGCTGATGCCGCACGGGCCGGTGCTGCGGAGTGCCCGGAGCGGGCGATCTCGGTGTCCGAGTCCGCGTAGCAGCCCTTGCGGGCCCATTAATAGTTGACTTATTGTGTTGTTGAAGCGAAAACTCGGTCGGGAGGGTGTCGATGACCGCGAAACCGTCCCAGGAGCCTGCGCCCGCGGCCCGCGAACGCACGGGCCCGCTGCGGGTGCCTCCGCTGATCGGAGTGGTCAACGAGCGCTTCTGGACCGGCGGTCGCGACGGCGAACTGCTGATCCAGCACTGCGGTGCCTGTGGCTGGTGGAACCATCCGCCGAGCCGTCGGTGCCGGCGCTGCCTTGCCGTGGACCCGAAGCCGGAGCCTGTGGCAGGACGCGGTGTCGTCGCGTCGTTCACCATCAACCACCAGCAGTGGAGTCCCCGCGCCGCTCCGGATCCGTACGTGATAGCGCTCGTGGATCTGGACGAGCAGCTAGGTCTGCGGCTGCTCACGAACATCGTGAACTGTCCTGTGCGCGACGTGGCGATCGGGCAGCGCGTGCGTGTCGTCTTCGAGCTGCTCGACGACGTCGCGATCCCGCTGTTCGAGCCGGTGCCGGCTACCGAGTGACCGGTTCGATGAGAGAGGACGGCAACAATGACGAGAGTCCTTCACGGCATCCGGGTCGTCGAGGTCGCGATGTGGGGTTTCGTGCCCGCCGCCGGGGCGGTCCTCGCCGACTGGGGCGCTGACGTCATCAAGGTCGAACACCCCGTGTTCGGTGACCCCATGCGCGGCCTGGCGTCGGACGGGCTCGACGGCGGTGGCACCGGCGTCTCCCCGATGTGGGAGATCTTCAACCGGGGCAAGCGGTCGATCGGGATCGACATCGCCGTGCAGGAAGGCCGCGAGGTGCTGATGGACCTCGTCGCCACCGCGGACGTGTTCCTCACCAGTTTCCTGCCGCCGGCCCGCCAGAAGCTCGGCATCGAGCCGGACGATCTCCGCGCCCGCAACCCACGGATCATCTACGCGCGCGGCAGCGGCCAGGGCCCGCTCGGGCCGGAAGCCGACAAGGGCGGGTTCGACGCCATCTCCTACTGGTTCCGATCGGGGGCGGCCTCGGGGGTGACCCCGGCTGAGCTCGAGTGGCCGTTGCGGATGCCCGGCCCCGCGTTCGGCGACATCCAGGGGGGCATGATGCTGGCCGGAGGCGTCGGAACGGCGTTGGGGCATCGTGATCGGACTGGGGAGCCGACGGTCGTCGACATCTCGTTGCTCGCGACGGGGATGTGGGCCATGGCACCGGCGATCGTCGGTACGCAGCTGACCGGCGCCGCGGAGCTGCCCAAGCGCACCCGCAGCGATCCGAACAACGCCCTGGCGAACATCTACCGGACCGCGGATGGCCGGTACATCGCGTTGAGCATCCTGCAGTCGGACCGCTACTGGGCGGGCTTCTGCACGGCACTGGGGCATCCCGAACTGATCGATGACGCGCGCTTCGCGGATCGGGCGGCGCGCGCCGCGCATCCCGAGGAGACCCTGCAGGTCCTCGATGAGATCTTCGGGGCCCGCCCGTTGGCCGAGTGGTGTGAGCGGCTGGCCGGACAGGAGGGCCAGTGGGATGTCGTGAACACCGCCGGAGATGTAGCGCGGGACCGGCAGGCGATCGCCAACGGCTACGTGCAGCCGGTGGTGCACCCGTCGGGCGCGGAGTTCTCGCTGGTGTCCTCGCCGATCCAGTTCGACGCCGACCCCCCGGCGCTGAGCGCGGCACCCGAGCTCGGGGCGTCAACGGAGGAACTGTTGCTCGCAACCGGCCGGGACTGGGAACAGATCATCGCTCTCAAGGAGCTGGGCGCCGTCAACTGACAGGCCGACCGTTCGGATCACCAGCAGGGTCACGTTGCGGGGACACGGGTCCACCGCATGCTTGGAGGAGAGAACCCGCGTGCACGAATCCAGGATGCTGATCGACGGTGTGCTCGGCGCAGGCGTGTCGGGTCGGCGGTTCGAGAACGTCAACCCGGCGACGGAGGAGGTGCTCGGCTCGGTCGCCGACGGCGTCGCAGGCGACATGGACGCCGCGATCGGGGCGGCCCGGCGGGCCTTCGACACCACATCGTGGAGCGCTGACCGCGATTTCCGCGCGCACTGCCTGCGGCAGCTGCACGACGCGCTGGGGCGCGAGCGCGAGGCGTACCGCTCGGAGATCATCGGTGAGACCGGTTCGCCGAAGGCGCTCACCTATGCGACGCAGGTCGACGTCCCGATCGACGACGCGATCGCGTGGCCCCTGAAGTGCATGGACTTCTTCGGGTGGGAGCGCGACCTCGGCACCGCGCAGTTCCTCGGTCAGACCAGCCGCCGGATCGTCGCGAAGGTGGCTGTCGGGGTGGTCGGCGCCATCGTGCCGTGGAACTACCCGCTCGAGGTCACCCTCAACAAGCTCGGCCAGGCCCTCGCGACGGGCAACACGATCGTTCTGAAGCCCGCGCCGGACACGCCGTTCAACGCCACGCGCCTGGGCCGGCTGATCGTCGAACAGACCGACATCCCGGCTGGTGTGGTGAACGTCGTGACCTCCTCCGATCATGCTCTTGGCGAGCAGCTCGTGGTCGACGACCGGGTCGACATGGTCTCGTTCACCGGATCGACCGCAACCGGCAGCCGGATCATGGAGAAGGCCGCACCGAGCCTCAAGCGGCTGTTCCTGGAGCTCGGCGGGAAGTCGGCCGCCATCGTGCTCGACGACGCGGACCTCGCGGCGGCGGCGCGAGGTGCGGTCGCGGCCGTCAGCGCCCACGCCGGGCAGGGTTGCGTGATCGCCACGCGGCTGCTCGTCCCGCGACATCGCTACGCGGAAGCCGTCGAAGCAGCGGCCGCCGAGATGGCGGCCGTCCCGTACGGCGACCCCCTCGACCCGGCCGTCACGATGGGGCCGGTGGTGAGCGCGCGCCAGCGCGACCGCGTGCTCGGCCTGATCGAGGCCGGCAAGGCTGAGGGCGCACGGCTCGTCACCGGTGGGAGCCGGCCCCGGCACTTGCCGCGCGGGTACTTCGTCGAGCCGACGTTGTTCGCTGATGTCGACAACTCGATGCGCGTGGCGCGGGAGGAGATCTTCGGGCCGGTGCTCGTGGTCATCCCCTTCGCGGACGACGACGACGCGGTCCGGATCGCCAACGACAGCCATTACGGGCTGGGCGGCGCGGTCAGCTCAGCTGACCTCGATCGGGCCATGAGCGTGGCCCGACGGGTCCGGACGGGTGTGCAGCGCATCAACGGTGGCAACTGGTATGCCCCGGACTCCCCGTTCGGCGGGTTCAAGCGCAGCGGCCTCGGCCGCCAGAACGGCCTGGAGGGATTCGAGCAGTACCTCGAGACCATGACCTTCGGCCTCCCGGTCTGAGGGTGCCCCACCCCGGCTCGACCTCCTGAAGGAGCTGCAGAAGATGGACGATCGGACACCGCCCACGCGGTTCGGGCTCGGTGGCAAGCGCGCGTTGGTGGTGGGTGGTGCGTCCGGTATCGGGGCCGCGGCCGCCCGGATCGTGGCTGAGCTGGGCGCATCCGTCGTGGTGCTGGACCATCGCCCGGTCGCGGCCGACGGCGTCGAGAGCCACCTCCTCGACCTGCGCGAGCAGGCGAGCATCGACGAGGCGCTCGGCGGGATCGAGGGTGCCTTCGACGTGGTGCTCTGCTGCGCGGGAGTTGCGGGCGGTACCCCCGGGATGGATCGGGTCAACTTCACGGGCCAGCGGCACCTCATCGAATCCCTGCTGGCGAGCGGGCGGCTGCCGCGTGGGTCCGCGGTCGGCATGATCGCCTCGCTGGCCGGGCTCGGCTGGGAGCGGAATCTCGACGTGCTCGGCGACTACCTCGACACCCCGGACTTCGCGACTGCGGTGGCGTGGATCGAGAAGAACGCCGACCAGGACACCTACGCGTTCTCGAAGCGGGCGGTGTGTGCCTACGTCGCCCGCCGGGCGTGCGCACTGGCCACAGCCGGCGTCCGGATCAACGCGATCCTGCCGGGCCCCACCGATACCCCGCTGGCGCGGGCGAACGCCGACATGTGGTTGCAGTTCGGCAAGGACTATCGCGATGCGGTCGGGGGCGCGGCCGCCACGCCCGAGCAGCAAGCCGGTCCGCTGGTCTTCCTGTGCACCCCGGCGGCGGGGCACGTCAACGGGGTGAACCTCGTCGTCGACGGCGGGTACGTCAGCTCCGCGGTCACCGAGACGTTCGCCGCGCCCGCGGTACGCGCCATGGTGGGCCTGCCGTCGTGATCCGCCCGGTTCCCGACGCCGATCGCGGCAGCCTCGCCGAGGCTGCCGGTCCCCTTGACGGAGGATTCATGACAGAGCAGACGCCGCCCGTGCGCCGGGTGGCTCTCGGTGACACGGGCATCGCGATCGCCCCGATCGGTCTCGGCTGCATGGGGATGTCGCAGTCCTACGGTGCCGCGGACCGCGACGAGTCGATCGCCACCATCAGGGCGGCTATCGACCTGGGTGCCGGAATGCTCGACACCTCCGACATCTACGGAGCTGCAGGTGCCTCCTGGGGGAACAAGGAGCCCGTGCGCGGGTTCGGCCACAACGAGTCGTTGATCGGCGAGGCAATCAGCGGGCGGCGCGACGACATCGTGCTGGCCACGAAGTTTGCCGCCCTGCTCACCCCCGACGGCGGGATGACCGTGTCGGGCCGTCCCGAATACGTGGCGCAGGCCTGCGACGCGAGCCTGCGGCGGCTGGGTACCGATCGCATCGACCTCTACTACTACCACCGTCTCGACCCCGACGTGCCCATCGAGGAGACCGTCGGTGCGATGGGCGAGCTCGTCCGCTCCGGCAAGGTGCGGGCGCTGGGCCTGAGTGAGGTGAGCGCGGACAATCTGCGCCGGGCCGCGGCGGTGCATCCGATTGCCGCACTGCAGAGCGAGTACTCGCTCTGGGAGCGGGGTGTCGAAGCCCGTATCGTCCCGGCCTGCCTCGAGTTGGGCGTCACGCTGGTGCCCTACAGCCCGCTCGGGCGGGCCATGCTGGCCGGTCGCTTCGCCACGGGGGAGACCTTCGGCGCGGACGATTACCGCACCACCATCCCGAAGTTCTCCGGCGAGAACTTCGACGCGAACCTCAAGCTGGTCGGGCAGCTGAAGAGCTTCGCGGAGGACAGGGGCGCCACCTCGGGGCAGATCGCGCTGGCGTGGTTGCTCGCCCAGGAGGTGCCCACCGCACCGATCCCGGGAACGAAGCGCGTCAGCTACTTGAAGGAGAACCTCGCCGCCCTGCACGTCGTCCTGAGCCGCCACGACGTCGACGAGCTGGCGGCGCTGTTCGATCCCGCCGCCGTACAGGGCGCACGTTACGGGCGGTGAGTCTGTCATGAGTGCTTCCGCAGTCTCGCCCGACGCGGCGACATCGTCTGTACTCGACCTGCTCGTCCTCGAGGACACGGGCAGCGACGCGTACCGGTCGACCTTGCTCTTCGCGTCCGACTGGCCGATCTATGGCGGTCAGGTTGCCGCGCAGGCACTCTTCGCGGCCGGGTCCACGATCCCAGCCGGCCGTGCGGTGCATTCGCTGCACGGCTACTTCCTCCGCAGCGGTGATCCGGCCCGTCCGGTCGACTACCGGGTCGAGCGCGACCGCGACGGTCGGAGCTACTCATCGCGCAGGGTGGTGGCACGTCAGGACGGGCACGCCATCTTCAGCATGGCCGCGTCGTTCTGCGAGCCCGAAGAGGGGCTGGACCGCGACGGTCGGCTCGGCACGATGCCCGATCCGCCGCCCGCAATGGCGAAGACGATCCGACCGAGCCGCTGCCTGTCGATCGAGACGCACGTGCCGGCTCAGCCGCATCCGACGGCGGTGCCGCCCACCCGTTTATGGGCTCGTTGCTCGGCAGGGCTCCCGGACGATCCGTTGGTCCAGTCCTGCGTCCTCGCCTACATCTCGGACATGTCCAACGGCCTGTCGCCCTTCCACATCGACGGTTGGGTCAGCGGCTCGTCCCTCGACCACGCCGTGTGGTTCCACCGCCCGATCCGCGTCGACGACTGGGTCCTGATCGACCTCACGCCGGTGACGGCCGGCGCCGGGCGCGGCTTGTACACGGGCGTCATCCGCGACGCCGACGGGCATCGGGCCGCGAGCTTTGCCCAGGAGAGCTTGTTCCGCCGTCCGCGGGGGCGGGAGACGTGAGGGCGGCTGGACCCGGACACCGAAGCGCCGCTAGGTCGTGTTGACAAGGGGATGATCGATGGCCTTCGTGATCCAGATTGTTCCTGGCAAGGCGCCGCCGCGAGCCGTCGTACCTGGTTGTACCGGTCGTGGTGGCAACGCAGCCAGGGACGATCTGGGCGCGAAGGTCGCGATCAGGACTTTGTCAACGCGGCCTAGTTCGCTGCGCGTCCGGCCGTCGCCGTGGTGGCCGTTCCCTGTGAGATACCGGAGTGCTGGATGAAGACCCGCGGAGCAGTGCTGACACAGGTGCCCGGACGGTACGAGGTCGTCGAGCTCGACGTGGACGACCCAAGGCACGGGGAGATCCGGGTACGGATGGCCGCGTCCGGAATCTGTCACTCCGACGATCATCAGGCGACCGGTGACGTGCCGGCCGGGCGGATTCCGCTGGCCGGGGGCCACGAAGGTGCCGGTGTCGTCGAGGCCGTGGGACCCGGGACCGGGGGTTTCGCGGAGGGCGATCACGTCGTCTTCTCGTTCGTGCCTGCGTGCGGCCGCTGCAGGTGGTGCGCGACCGGCCACCAGAATCTCTGTGACCTGGGAGCATCGCTCGGCACGAACGCGCGGTGGGAGGACCCCACATCGTTTCGCCTGTCGCTGGACGGGGAACCGGTGGGCCAGATGTGCGGTGTCTCGACCTTCTGCGAGTACACGACGGTCTCCACCGCGTCGGCGGTCCGGATCGATCCGTCGATCCCCCTGGACGTGGCGTGCCTGACCGGTTGCGGGGTCGGCACAGGCTGGGGCGCCGCGGTCAACGGCGCCGGCGTGCGGCCGGGACAGGTCGTGATCGTGATGGGCGTCGGTGGCATCGGCATCAACGCGGTGCAGGGCGCCGCCCGCGCGGGAGCGGGTGCGGTCATCGCGGTCGATCCGGTCGCGTTCAAGCGAACGACGGCGCTCGAGTTCGGAGCGACGCATGGGGTGCCCGACATCCGGGAGGCGACCGACCTCGCCCGCACCCTGACCAACGGCCAGGGAGCCGACGCCACGATCGTGTCCGTGGGTGTGGTCACGGGTGAGCACGTGGGACAGGCGGTGCGGTCCGTGCGCAAGGCCGGCACCTGCGTCGTGGTCGGGCTGGGAGAGGCGCGCACCCGCGAGGGGGACATCTCGCTGACTGAGCTCGTCCTGTTCGAGAAGACGATCAAGGGCTCGCTGTTCGGCTCCAGCGCACCCACGGCCGACATCCCCGCTCAGCTGCGCGCCTGGCAAGCCGGGGAACTGCGCCTCGAAGAGCTGATCACGACCCGCTACCGTCTGGACGACGTGGCACGCGGCTTCGAGGACCTGCGTGCCGGGAAGAACATCCGCGGCCTCATCGAGTTCGACCGGTAGCGCGCCGGGCGGTCGGTCGGTCATGGCCGACCGCCCCATCAGCTCGCGTCGGACCGCCCTACGGGCCCTCCGCCCCGCTCACCGACAAACCGATCGCCCCCGCCGCGACTGCTCCCTCGGCGACGTGACAGGCCACGTGGTGGTCGGGCCCGATCCGGCGGATCGTGGGCACCTCGGTCGAGCACTGCGCGATGACAGCCGGGCAGCGGGTGCGGAACCGGCACCCCGACGGTGGATCGAGCGGGCTGGGGACCTCGCCGGAGAGCGCCGGGCCGCTGAAGGACCGCCGGGGCCGCGGTACCGAGTCGAGCAGTGCGCGCGTGTAGGGGTGGGCAGGACTGCCGAACACCTCGTCGACCGAGCCTGTCTCGCAGATCCGGCCGAGGTACATCACCATGACCCGGTCGCTGACGGAACGGACGACGGCGAGGTCGTGGCTGATGAACACCAGCGTCAGGTCGTGCTCCGCCTTCAGATCCTTGATCAGGTTCAGGATCTGGGCCTGCACCGAGACGTCCAGCGCCGAGACCGGTTCGTCGCAGACGACCAGGTCGGGACGGATGGCCAGGGCACGGGCGATGGCGACCCGCTGGGCCTGCCCACCCGAGAGCTGGCGCGGGCGCATCGCGCCGTGGCGGGCGGGGTCCAGCCCGACCTCGGCGAGTACCCGGTCTGCGACGTGGGCTCGCGTGGCGGCGGACTCGCTGGCGATCGCGAGCCCTTCGACAACGAGTTCGCGCACGGTTCGCCGGGGGTTCAGCGAGGCGACCGGGTCCTGGAAGATCATCTGCATTCGGCGGCGGAGGGCCCGCAACGGGCCGCTGCGCAGCGCGGTCAGATCCGTGTCGTGAAAGGAGACCTGGCCACCGGTGATCCTCTCCAGCCGCAGCACGGCTCGTCCGGTCGTCGACTTGCCGCATCCGGACTCGCCGACGAGCGCGAGGGTTTCGCCTCGGCGGACGTCGAAGCTGACACCGCTGACCGCATGCACGACGCCGCCCGGGGTGGAGTATTCGACGGTCAGGTCGCGCGCCGAGAGCACGACGTCCCTCGACCGGAGGTGTGCGTCACCGGTGCCAGCCATCGCCTGCTCCCGCCCCTGCTCCGACTGTGGCCATTCCGGTCGTGGACCCGACCGGGTTCAGACATGCATGGACGTGCGCGTCGGCCGGTCCCGCGGCCATCAGCCCGGCTCCCGCCACCGCGCAGCTCTCCGATGCGACGTCGCATCGCGTCCGGAACCGGCATCCGGTCAGCGCCAGCCGTGGGTCCGGCAGTGAACCCTCGATCACCGGCATGCGGTCCGGGCGCGGGCCCTCCAGCTCCGGCGTCGCGGCCAGCAGCGCGCTGGTATACCGGTGGCGCGGGGCTGCGAACAGTGCGTCGGTGGGGCCCACCTCGACCATGCGGCCCGCGTACATCACCGCGACCCGATCGGTCCGCCCGGCCACCAGACCCAGGTCGTGGCTGATGAGGATCATCGCCATGCTGCGCGACTCGCGGATCCTGTCGAGGAGGTCGAGGATCTGACGCTGCACGGTGACGTCGAGCGCTGTGGTCGGCTCGTCCGCGATGAGCAGCGCGGGCTCGCACGACAAGGCCATCGCGATCATGACCCGCTGCCGCATGCCCCCGGAGAGCTGGTGCGGGTAGTTGTTCATCCGCCGTTCCGGGGCGGGGACACCCACCTCGCCGAGTAGTCCGACGGCGCGCCGGACGGCCTCTGCCCGTGAGATGCCGAGGTGGTGGGTCATCGCCTCGCACATCTGACGCCCGATCCTGATCACCGGGTTCAGTGCCCGGCCGGCGTCCTGGAAGATCATGGCGACGCGCCTTCCCCACAGCGCCCGGCGGGCCGCCATGGGCAGCGTCAGCACGTCGGTGCCGTCGAGGAGAACCCGGCCCGAGGTCGCCGCGGTCGGTGGCAGCAGGCCCATGATCGAACGTGCGAGCACGGACTTGCCCGACCCAGACTCGCCGACGATTCCCAGTGCCTCGCCGGCGCGCAGTTCCAGGTCGACACCGTCGACGGCCCGTACGGGGTCGCCGTCGGTGGCGATCCAGGTTCGCAGTTCGGTCACGTGAAGCAGTGGGGGCATCGTGACTCCTTTCCCGGTCTCGACTTCTTCGGGCTCAGCGGGAGTGGCTGAACCGGGCCCTGAGCCGATCGCCGAGGACGTTGAGGGCGAAGACGGTGAGGAAGATGGCGGCAGCGGGGTAGAAGACGAGTGCCGGGTTCGTCGCGATGTACTCGCGTCCGTCATTGATCATTCCGCCCCAGCTGGGAGTGGGGGACGGGATTCCGAGACCGAGGAAGCTCAGGGAGCCCTCGGCGATGATCAGCGTGGCGACGACGATCGGAAGGTAGGAGGCGAGCGCCGGAAGCAGGTTGGGCAACACCTCGCGGACCATCAGGCGCGACGGGCGCGCCCCGAGGTTCGTCGCCGCCTGCACGAACTCGCGGGTTGCCCAGCTCATCGTGTTCGCGCGGGCGAGTCGCAGGAAAGTCGGTGTCATCAGTACCGCGAGCGCGATCAGCAGCGTGGTGACGCTGGGCTGTAGAACCGAGGACATCGCGAGCAACAGCACCAGGGGAGGGAAGGCGAGCAGTGCGTCGGCCAGGTAGGAGATGACCGTGTCGACCGGTCCCCGATAGAACCCGGCCACCAGGCCGGCGGCGGTTCCGATCACGAAGGCGCCGAGGCCGGCCACCGTGCCGATCACGAGGGAGACGCGGGCACCGAAGATCATGCGGGCGAGGACGCTGCGGCCGAGCCCGTCCGTGCCGAGCAGGCCCGCCCATGACGGATCAGATCCTGCTCGGAGCTGACCGATGGGCTGCGCGGGGTCGGGCAGCGGCAGCGCTGATGCGAGCGCCGCCAGCACGACCACGAGAAGCACCCACGACAGGGCCGCGTAGAAGAGGATCGGGGGCCGTCGGGACAAACGGACGATCGCCGGCTGATCTGCCGGTTCGCACGGGGGGCCGCTCGGCTGCACGGCGGCCGATCCACGCGGTGCGGCGGCCGGATCGATCGTCGTCATCGGGCGACCTCATGGCGGACCCGGGGGTCGATCGCCCCATAGGTGATGTCGACCAGCGTGTTCAGCAGGACGTAAACGATCACGACGAAGGCCACGATGCCCTGCACGACGATCACGTCGCGCGCGGTGATCGACTGGATGACCAGCTGCCCGAGACCCGGAAGGGAGAACAGGGACTCGACGATCACCGTGCCGCCGAGGAGCCGACCGATGCTGATCCCGGCAAGGGTCAGCAGCGATAACGACGACGGCCGCAGGGCGTGGCGCCACAGGACGTAGGAGCCGGTGAGCCCGCGCGCGCGGGCGGCTGCGATGTAGTCCTCGGCAAGGGTCGTGCCGAGGTCGGTGCGCAGCAGCCGCTGGAATGCGGCGAACTCCGGCAGCGCCACGGCGAACGCGGGCAGCAGCGCGCTCCGCAGGTTGGCGCCGACCCCGTCCTCGATGGGGTTCCAGCCGGTGACGGGAAAGATCCCTGCCTTGATGGCCAGGAGGTAGACCAGGACCGGTGCCGCGACGAACGCCGGGATCGACATCGCCGCCGACGACATCACCGCGCAGAGCCGATCGACGACATCCCCTGGCCGGCTCGCCGCCCAGATCGCTCCCGGCACCGCCGCGCCGAGGGCGATCACCTCGGCGAGCACGGCGATCTCGACGGTCACCGGCAGGCGCTGCAGTATCGCGTCGATGACGGGCTGGTTCGTGAGCACCGACGTGCCGAAGTCACCGCGGGCCAACCCGGTAAGCCAACGCCAGTACTGGACGGGTATCGGCTGGTCGAGGCCGAGTCGAGTGGTGAGCGTGGCGACGGCCTCGGGCGTCGCTTGATCGCCGAGCAGGGAGGCGGCGACCGAACCGGGGGCAAGGCTCAGCAGGGCAACCGCCAGGAACGTGGCGAGGAGGACCACGAGAAGTCCGCGGACCAGCCTCCGGGCAGCGAAGGGCATCATCGGCGTTCGCTCCGCTTCTCCGTCATCGGGACACGGGCTGCTCTCGTCTTGGCCTCAGGCTATCCGAATCGAGTGCTACGTTCAATAGTCTAACTGTTAATTCGGCTGTTTCCCCACCGTCCACGCCGCCTACCGAAGGGCGACCTGGTGTCTGACGGGGGCAAGGTTGGGCCGCGATGGACGCCAGAGCTTGCCGCCCTACGTCAAACTGCAGCAGTAACTCGATAACTATGTTAACGTTATGATGGCCTCTTGTACCGGCGGGAGCGCGGCTCGTTCGCGCCCCTCCGGTTCGGCGAGGATGGTCTTGTCGGAACTTGCGGTCGCGCGGGGTCTGAACGCCCCCGCACCGCCCACCCCGCCGCCTGACCGCGAAAAGGGGACTCGCGGTCGGTGCTGCCGAGATCACTCTCTGTACATGCGGTATCGTCCACAGTTGAAGACGCGAACGTGGTTAAATCTTCTTAGGGATATTCGGGGGAGGGTGGCATGGCGACGACGGGTGGAGCTGAGTCGTTTCCGACGTTGCAGATGCCGAAGGCGGCCTCGCTTGCCGCCGCAAGCGTTCGCCGTCGGATCGTTCGCGGGGAGCTGAAGGAAGGCGACGCGCTTCCTCCTGAGTCCGAGTTGATGAAGCAGTTCGGGATCTCGCGGCCCACCTTGCGCGAGGCACTTCGCATCCTCGAGGCGGAGGGCCTGCTGGTCGTGCGACGTGGTGCTCGCGGTGGAGCCCGGGTCACCTCGCCTGATCCGGCTGTCGTGGCGACCTATGCGGGGCTGCTGCTCGAGTTCAACAGAACCGAGGTCTCCGACGTCCTGAGCGCCCAGGCCGTGCTCGAGGTCGGCGCGGTGCAGAGGCTGGCGGAGCACGGGTCCCGCGATGCCATCGCCCGGCTCGAGGGGCTGCTCGACGAGGAAGAGGCGGCGCTGGGTGACACCGAGAAGTTCAGCGCGGTCGCGGCGACCTTCCACGCGGCGCTGATCGAACTGTGCGGGAGTCAGACCCTGGCCATGATGGGTGGGATGCTCTCGAAGATCATCTTCACGCATGGCCACGTCGTTGCGGCGGTGCAGCCGCCGACTCCGGGTCGCCCGCCGGCCTGGCAGACCAAGTCCAACGAGGTGCATCGGGCCCTGCTCGAACACATCAAGGCCCGCGACGCGGACGCCGGGGTGAAGCTCTGGACGGCTCACTGCCGTGCGAACCGGCGTGCGACGCTGGCTGAAGTCCCCAACAACACCGTTCTGGATCTCTTCGACTAGCCCTGCATGAGCCGAGTTCGCCTCGGGCGACATTGCCGGCTGTCGGTCGAGCAGTGGAGGTGGCCCATGGCGATCAACGACGGTTCCGGCAGTGGTTCGGACGGCGCGCTTGCAGGCTCGGTATGCGTTGTGGTCGGCGCGTCGACGGGGATCGGTCGCGCGACGGCGGCTCGTCTCGTCGCGGATGGCGCGGCGGTAGTGGTGATGATGGCACGCGGCGCCGCTCGGCTGCGACAGGCGGCGGCGTCCGTGGGCGGCACGTCAGTGGCCGTCCCGGTTGACATCGCCGATCCCGCGGCTGTTCGGGCCGCCTTCGCCGAGATCGGTGAGCGGTGGGGGCGGGTCGACGCGCTGTTCAACGTCGCTGGCGTCTCGCGACTCGGTCGCCTGGGGGAGCTGTCCGACGAGGACATTGCCTACGTGTTCGCGATCAACCTCCTCGGGCCGATCTACACCGCTCGCGCCGTGCTGCCGCTGATGCAGGACGGTGGGGGAACCATTGTGAACGTCTCGTCGGAGGCGACGCTCGACGCGATGCCCGGAGGCATTCTCTACGGAACCAGCAAAGCCGGCTTGAACGCGTTCACCACGATGATGACGAGAGAGTTGCGCGGCACCGGCATCCGCTTCTGCCTGTGCATCCTGGGGCACACCGAGGGAACCGCGTTTCGCGACAACTTCACCGGCCCCTCGTGGGAGCGGGCTCGCTCGGCCATGCAGGAGGACGGCTACTACCGGCGGGTCGCCGGCGCGGCGGGGATGAGCGTCGACGAGGTGGCCGAGGCTCTTGCCTTCGTGGCTGCCCGTCCCATGCGGCAGATGATCGACGTCGTCCACGTCCGCGCAGCAGGCTGATCGCGATACGGAGATCAGCGGCACCCCTTGCGAGGCAGAAGTAGCTGACTTATTATGCTTTTAAGTCAGCACTCGACGACGAGGAGAGGCTCGGATGACCGCAGAGGCGCCTCCCGGATGCCCCGCACACATTCCGGCGGATCGCCGTCGGGTGTTCGACTATGCCCGCGACCCCAAGAACACGCCGACGCCGGCCGACACCTACCTGGCGTTCCGCAATGAGCGCCCCTTCTGGTCGCCGGTGTCGGGTGGGTTCTGGGTGCTCACCAACGCGCAGGCGATGCGGGATGCCTTCCAGGATCCGGCCTCATTCTCCAACCGGAACATCGGTCTGGGCTACAGCGGCTACCCGGATCTGCTGATACCGGAGCAGCTGGATCCGCCGGATCACCGCAAGTACCGCGGGTTGCTCGCCCCGTGGTTCACTCCGGGCGTAGCAAAGCGCCTGGCAGACGAGATCCGCCCGCTGTGTGCTGATCTCATCGACGGCATGGTCGCGGCGGGGCAGGGCGACGTGATCGACCTGTTTGTCGGGCGGTTCCCGCAAGCGGTCTTCCTCACGAAGGTCCTGCACCTGCCCTTGGACGATCTGGACACGTTCATGCGGTGGGAGCACGCCATGCTCCGACATCCGCAGGTACCCGCGGATGCTGTCGCTGCCGGCCAGGAGCTGCGGGCCTATCTCGGCCGGGCCATCGAAGAACGGGTTGTCGACCCGATCGACGGTGACCTGCTGAGCGGGCTGGTCCATGGTGAGGTGGATGGTCGTCCGGTCACACGGGACGAGGTCCTCAACATCGGGTTCCTGCTCTTTCTGGCTGGTCTCGACACCGTCACGACGGCGCTGTCGTTCGCGCTCCTGTTCCTCGCGCAGAACCCGGAGCATCGCCGGCAGCTAGTGGAGAACCCGGCGTTGGTGCCTGGGGCGGTCGAGGAGCTCTTGCGCTATCACTCCTTTGTCAATGCCGTTCGGACGGCCACCCACGACTTCGAGTTCCACGGGATCCCCCTGCGGGAGGGTGACCGGGTCCTGTCGAGCGCGACGCTCGCGGGTCGCGATCCCGCGGAGTTCCCCGACCCTGACACGGTCGACTTCGGCCGAATCTCCAACCGGCACATGGCGTTCGGCGCCGGACCGCACCGCTGCTTGGGCTCGCACCTCGCCAGGATCGAGATGGTGATCGCGATCGAGGAGTTCCACAAGCGCATCCCGGACTACGAGCTGCTGCCCGGCGCCGAGATCACCTATCACGCCGCCGGTGTGATGGGCCCTGATGTGGTGCCGTTGCGGTGGCGTACCGACCACTGAATCCGTACCGTGCTGACGACGTTTCGAGGAGAGTCCCATGATTAGGCCGGGAACCCGGCTCGGTTGCCCAGACTGCTCGACCGAGGTCATCGTCGTACGCCCGTCGCATTGCGAGGTTTCGCTCAGTTGCAGCGGATCGGGGCTCGTGCCGATCGACGCGGCACGACCTCGCGCGGGCCATTCGAGCGCCGACGGTATCGGCACCGTTCTCGGAAAGCGCTACGTCGACGATGAGGTCGGGATCGAGATCCTCTGCACGAAGCCGGGCCCGGGGCTCGTCGCATGCAACGGAGTATCTCTGTTGCAACGAGCCGCTAAGCCGCTTCCGGCCTCGGATTGAGCGGGGCCGGTGCTCCCACCCGTCGATCGGCTCCGACGGGTTCACGGGGTCAGGCCCTCAACGACGACCGTCAGCATCCGTCGCGGCCGATCCGTTGCGGTCGGCACCTCCTCGTTGATCAGCACGATGCCGTGCACCACCAGTAGCAGGTCCCCCAGGTCGACGCTGGCCCGAACCACGCCGGCCTCCTGGGCCCGAGCCATGAGCTCCACACCGGCCGCCTTCATCTCCTGACAGCTGGTGTTCACCACGCTGCCGTCCTGGAGCTTGGCGCTCATCACGCTCGCCGCCAGTCCGTGACCGCAGGCGCCGCTCTCGAGATGGAGCTCGAGCCACCGCACGAAGCCGTCGAACGGATCGTCGGCTGCGAGCAGATCGCGTGCCTGATCGCGCAATGTGTCGGCGATCCGCAGGAACACTGCTTCCAGCAGGTCCTGCCGGGTGGGGAAATGGCGGTACAGCGTGGCGATGCTGACCTCCGCACGTCGAGCGATGTCCTCGAGTGCAGCCGCCGCGCCGTGCTCGTCGAAGGCCTGGTCCGCCGCCTCGATGAGCCGGTCGTAGTTGCGCTGGGCGTCGGCGCGCAGCCTGCGGGCCGACGGCACGGCCGAGTTGTCGATCCGGGACATCAGGAAGGCCTCCTCGGCACGCGACACCGTTGCTAGGTGTAGGGGCCCTACGGTATCTCTTGATAACCGTAGGGCTCCTACTGTAGTTTTCGTAGGGACCCTACGGTTGTGACCGTGTTGGACCTTGCGAGCCACGGGCGTCAGCTTGTCGGCAGGTCGAGCAGGAAGAGAGAGCAGATGCTGGACAATGCACTTCGCGGACGCATCGCGCTCGTCACAGGAGGCGGATCCGGGATCGGTCGTGGCTGCGCGGAGTCGCTCGCGGCATGTGGCGCAATCGTTGTCGCCACGGACATCAACCTTGGTTCGGTACGGCAGACGGCCGAGATCATTCGCACCGCCGGGGGCATCTCCGAGGCCTACGCGCTGGACGTGGCCGACGATGCCGCGTGGGAGTCGGTGCTGGCAACCGTTCGAGACCGCTTCGGAGCCGTCACGGTCCTCGTCAACAACGCGGCCCTCAAGGCCTCGATCGCCAATGACGGAGGTTTGCTCGACACGACGCTCGACGTCTGGGATCGGATTCTCGCGACGAACCTGCGCGGTCCGATGCTCGGCACCCGCCGAGTGCTGCCGGGCATGATCGAGGCACGCAGCGGTTCGGTGATCATGATGACCTCGACCGCCGCACTGCACAGCGTGGCGGGCTTCGCAACGGCCTATTCCTCGGCCAAGGCCGGGATGATCGGCCTGACCCGCAGCATCGCGGCCACGTACGGCCCCCAGGGCGTTCGCTGCAATGCCATCGCCCCTGGTGTGATCATGGTCGGCGACGACACGGCCAGCCAGGAATCCTTTCGCCAATCCAGCGGCGCCTTCATCGAGAGGCCGGGCCGGCCGGCCGACATCGCCGCGTCCGTCGCCTTCCTCGCGAGCGACGCAGGCTCGTACATCAACGGTCAGGTGCTGACCATCGACGGCGGCCTCACCGCTCACATGCCCGGGCTCTCGGGCGGCCCACACAGCTGACGACCGGCGCGGCAACCTGCCGCTGTCGGCCCAGGAGGCGCACCCGCTCCTCGCTACAGCAAGGAGATTTCCGTGGACATCGTCGATGGCCAGCTCCACGCCAACCAGATCGGGCCGAACTGGCGCGATTCCGATCTCGACAGCACGGTGGACGCAACCATCGTTGCGATGGACGCCGTCGGCGTCAATGCCGCCGTTATCGACGAGTTCACCGGGCTCGACGAGGAGTTCCACATGCTCCCCGGTGGTCGGCACTCAAACGGTGCCTGGCGTCCCGAGCGTCCGTTCTCCCAGCTCGCGGTCAGCAGGTATCCCCACCGCTTCGTCTGGCTGAGCCGTGTGGACCACAAGGATCCCGATCTGGAAGAGGTCGTTGCGGGGCTGCGCAAGCAACCCGGCTGCGCCGGTATTCGGGTGCATTCCGGGTTCGACGGCAACGTCTGGCGGGATCTGGATTTCGAGGCTGGTGGCTACAGTCGGCTGTTCGCGGCCTGCCAGGACGCGCGGGTGCCGGTCTTCATCATGGTGACGCCGCACTCGGAGACGCTGGAGCGCTATCTGTTGGAGTTCCCCGACCTGGTGTTCGTCATCGACCATATCGGCATTGCTTGGCCAGACCTCGATGTGGCGCCCACCGAGCGATACGCTCGACTCGACAAGATCCGCCGACTCTCTGAATACGGCAATCTGCACCTCAAGTGGTCGCACGTCGAGCGTCTCGCCCATGATCCTTACCCGTATCCAGACCTGATTCCCCACTTCCGAAAGGTTGTGGACTCCTACGGGGCAGAACGAATCTTGTGGGCCAGCGACCACACCCAGGCGGTGAAGGCAGGGCTCTCGCCGCATCCGGCGCCCTACTCCCACAGCCTGCACTACCTGCTGGACTGCGGTGCCTTCTCCTCCTCGGAGAAGGAATGGATGCTGGGGCGTGCGGTGCGAAAGGTTCTGGACTGGTCGGTCTGACCCGTGGATGTCGCTCCACTCGGTGGCACCACCGAAATCATCGCCTCGATCGACGACGTCACCCGCCGATGGACATCACATCTCGAATTTCGTGCCGCGCCGTCGGTCTCGTCGGCGCAGATCCTGGATTGAACCGCCTGATCGTCGCACCGCCCACGACGCCGGCGATCGCAGCGGCGATCGCCGCCGAATGGCAGTTTGTCCGGCTGACCGGCGCACGTCAGATCGCCGACTCCGCAGGCCAGGGCGACACTCCTAAGCAGCTCGACGTGTTGATCGACGGTGCCACCGCCGACATCTACGATGACGACAACTACCGGCGCTCCGCCGACTGCGGCGCGGGGTTCGGCTTCATGTCGAAGATGTGCATCCGTCCTCGGCAGGTGGGAGTGGCTAACCCCGGCTCTTCATGACAGGTCCGGCGTGTCCGCGTCCGGATAGACGAAAGTGCCCCGCTACCAGGGGAAACTGGGATTGCTGAAGTCGCAGTCCATCAGGTAGAGGAGCACTGAGCCTTTGCCAACCTGGTGGATGGGCTGGTCAGCGGGCTGTCGGCGTGGCGTGACCTCGAATGGGTGAAGCTCCTGGTAGACGGGCGATTGCTGAGATCAATCCGCCTGACCAGGAGCTTCAACGTGCTGTCTTACCCGTCCGGGATGACCGTGTCCAATCGCGCCCTCGGCCTGCTCGCCGACGCGTTGCGTGCCCGGCGAAACGAGCGGGCGATCCGCTGGCGCAAGCTGACGCCTGGTCGTCAAGCGCTGATGGTGGTGGCGTACCTGCGCAAAGGCGAGACCTACGCCGATCTGGCCTGCGGGTTCGGGGTCGGGACCTCGACGGTCTACCGCTACCTCCGCGAAGCACTCGACCTGCTGGCCACGCTGGCACCCACGCTCGAGCAGGCGATCGAGGTCGCGAAGCGCAAGGCGTTCGTGATCCTGGATGGGACGCTGGTTGCGTATCGATCGGGTCGGCATGGCCTCGGGATATGACCGGGCGTTCTACAGCGGCAAGCACAAGTGTCATGGGTTGAACGTGCAGGTCATCGCCGACCCGATCGGACGGTTGGTGTGGATCTCCCCACCGCTGCCCGGTGCACGACACGACATGGGCGCTGCCCGCGAGCACGGCATCATCGACGCGCTCACCGTCCACGAGATCCCTGCCGCCGCGGACACCGCTTAGACGGTATGTGGGGTTGTCCTTCCCTCGGGTGGCCGTGAGTGTGGCCGTCGCTCGTCGCTGGTCAAGGTCGTTCGTCATCGCTTCGCTGCGGGCGCTCCACCTTGACCAGCTCCTCGTCGACGGCGTTTCGGCCTGTATCGCGGAAGGGTGGGGTGTGGTCGGCAGACACGAGCGCCGGCGAGCGCGCCGACGAACACCCGGGCCGGGATGGCGGCCCGGGAAATCCACTGCGAGGAGGCTGTGGTGATCGGTAACCGGTCGCCATTCGGTGGATGCCATGGTCGGTCGCGGATGGCACGGATCCAAGATCCTCGGTACATTCGGTGCCGCGGCCACGGCCGGGAAGCTGCTCGGCCTCGATCCGACCCAGCTCGCACACGCGCTCGCGATCGCGGGCAGTGACGCGGGCGGGGGTATGGAGTACGAGTTCAACGGCGGCGAGGTGAAGCGCATGCACTCCGGCTCGGCCGCGCGCCACGGCGCCCAGGCCGCGCAGCTCGCCGGCTCCGGGCTGACCGGGCCGCTCACGATATTCGAAGGGAAGCGCGGCTTCTACCGGCTGTTCACGGGCGCCCCGGCCCCGGATGAGACCACGGAGATCGGGGAGCACTTCCACATCGTCGACACCATCTTCCGCATGTACCCGACCATCGGGTCCGCGGCCACCGTGCTGGAGGGGCTCGACACCATCCTCGAGACCACACGCTTGAAGTGGGACGACGTCGCGGAAGTGCGCATCGGTCTGCCCCAGATCGCGGTGGGCCACGGTGCCTCCAACACCCACCCCACCGACGCGATATCCGCGCAGTTCAGCACCGCCTTCGGGGTGGGGCTGCTCCTCGTCCTCGGCCACGCGAACCTCGCCGACTACATGAACGCCGAGCTCTGGGACGACGACCGCATCCGGCAGGTCATCGACCGGGTCGTCCCCTACGCCGCGAACTTCGGCCCCGGCGTCAATCTCAGCGCCGAGATCGAGGTCGTGCTCACCGACGGCCGGGTCCACCGACACCGGCAGAACGGATTCCGCGGACACCCGGCGAATCCGGGACGCGCCGAAGCCGTCGCCGCGAAGTTCACCGACCTCACCGCCGAGATCCTCGGTTCGGCCGGGAGCGACGAGCTCAGGCGGATCGTCGAGCACCTTGATGGCGAACCGAACGTCGTCGAGCTCGTCGGTCATCTGGTGAGCAAGCGCTGATCGAGAGGAATGACCGTGCAGCGACTGGACGAACCCGAACCCGAAGCCAGTCCCGACGATGTCGTGCGACTCCTCGCGAACCTGCCGCCGGACCCGATGTTCCGCATGTTGTCCCACGCGTCGACCACCATCGAGCCGCTGCTGGACTTCGCCTGATCCCTCTACATCGGTCTGGCGCTGTCCGACCGACTCCGCGAAGTCGCGATCCTGACCCTCGCGCAGGCGACAGACGCGACGTTCGTGTGGACTCAGCACATCCCGATCTCGGTGGCAGCTGGCATCGACGATCCGACCCGTGCAGCGATCCGCGCCGGCACCTTCGACGACCCCGCGCTGTCCGCAGCAGACCGAGCCGTCGGGCAGTTCACGGCGGCCGTCACAGCCGGTCCGGCAGTGTCCGGCGAGCTCTTCGACACCGTCCGCGCACAGCTGTCGGCGCGCGAGATCGTGGAGCTCCTCCAGGTGCTCGGCTACTACTGGATGCTCGGCCGCATCTCGACCGTGCTCGACATCGAACCCACGGAGTCCTACGAGACGTACCGTGATCGCTTCCTCGACAACTGAGCCGGTGCGACCTCCGCCGTCATTCCCGGGGCAGGTGCAGCACCCGCTCGGCGATGATCGTGCGTTGGATCTCGTCCGTGCCGCCGGCGATCCGTAGGCCGGGCACGCCGAGCACCATGTCCGACCAGGCGTAGGTGCCCCACTCGCCGGTGTCGGCAACCAGCCTGTCGCCGAGGACGTGGCGGACGAGGTCGGCGATCCGGGCGAGGTTGCGGGTCATCTCCAGCTTGCCGGCCGATGCCTCGGGGCCGGGTGGGCGGCCGTGGCGCAGAGCCCCTTCGGTGCGGGTGCGGCTCACCCGGGCGGTCACGAGGCCGAGGTAGGCCTCGCCGAAGAGCCGACGGGTCTCGGGATCGTCCTGCATCCCGAACTCCTCGATGAGGGCGATCAACCGGTCGATGCGCATGATGCCGCCGCCCCCGGCGCCGCCGCCGCCGGTCGCGCTGCGTTCGTGGGCGAGGGTCCCGCGCGCCACGTGCCAGCCCTCTCCGACGGCGCCGATGCGGTGCGTGTCCTCGACGACGACGTTGTCGAGGAAGACCTCGTTGAACTCCTCGCCGCCGGTCATCTCGCGCAGCGGTCGGACCAGCACCCCGGGCGCGTCCATGGGTACGAGGAACATGGTCAGGTTGCCGTGCCGTGGTCCAGGGGAGGTGCGGGCGAGGAGCAGGCCGACGTCGCTGAAGCGGGCCCGCGAGGTCCACACCTTCTGGCCCGTGAGTCGCCAGTGGTCCCCGTCGCGGACTGCGGCGGTGCGCACGCCCGCGAGGTCCGAGCCCGCCCCGGGCTCGGAGAACAGCTGGCAGCCCAGTACGTCGCCGCGGTGCATCGGAGCCAGCCAGCGCTGCTGCTGTGCGTCGCAGCCGAAGTCGGCGATCGTGGGCGCGACACAGCCGAGGCTGATGGAGAAGAGCGCTCGCGGGGCGACGTTGAACCGGTTCTCCAACGCGTCGAAGGCCTTCTGGTGGGCGCGGCCCAGGCCGCGACCGCCGTGCGCCACCGGACCGGTGATCCAGCCGAGGCCGCCGTCGAAGAGGGTGCGGCGCCAGCGGCGTGCCGCGGCGATCTCCGCGTCCCCGGTCGTCTTGAACAGCTCCACCACGTCGCTGCCCTCGCCCCACACGAAGCGACGCCCACCCGGCTCGCGGCGGGGTGCGTGAGTGGCGAGGAACGCCTCGGCCTCGGCGGCGAACTCCTCGACGGTCGGGGCGGGGGAGGGGCCGGTAGCGGCGGGATCGGTGGAGGTGAGTGTCACCCGGCCCTCCGCAGCAGGGTTCCGGTGCCGAGCCCGCCGCCGCAGCACATCGTGACCAGTGCGTGCTCGCCGTCGACCCGTCGCAGCTCGTGGACGGCCTTGACGACCAGGCCGCACCCGGTGGCACCGAGCGGGTGGCCGAGCGCGATGGCGCCGCCGTTCGGGTTGACGGTGGCCATGTCGACCTTGTACTCGCGTTCCCACGCGAGCACGACGGAGGCGAAGGCCTCGTTGATCTCGACGACGTCCAGATCGGACACGGCGAGCCCGGACCTTTCGAGCAACGCCTGGGTCGCCGGGATCGGGCCGGTGAGCATCAGGACCGGATCGGATCCGACCAGCGTGGTGCCGGCGACGCTGGCCATCGGGGCGATCCCGTGGCGATCCGCCGCTTCGGTCGACATCAGGAGCACTGCCGCGGCCCCGTCGGAGATCTGCGACGAGGTGCCTGCGGTGTGGACGCCGTCGGGGCGGCCGGTCGGCGTGAGTCCGGCGAGGGCCGCGAGCGAGGTCTCCCGGATGCACTCGTCCTCGGTGAGGGTGCGGGTCTCGCCGCTCGGACGTCCATCGGCGTCGAGCACGGGTGCGGCGGCGGGCACGATCTGGCCGGCGAACCGGCCCGCGGCACGGGCGGCCGCGGCGCGGTCTTGGGAGAGCTTGCCGTAGGCGTCGGCCTCGGCGCGGGTGATGCCCCACCGCTCCGCCACGCGTTCTGCGCCCTCGAACTGCGTGGTGTACTCGTGCTGCCGCCAGTAGGCGCGGGTGATCGGTTTGCCCAGCGCACCGTCGGCAGGCACGGTCGCGCCGATCGGGACCCGGCTCATCACCTCCACCCCGCAGACGAGAACCACCTCGGCGGTACCGGCGGCGATCGCGGCGTGGCCCATCGTGAGGGCCTGCTGCGACGATCCGCACTGTGCGTCGACGGTGGTGCACGGCACGTGCGCGGGCAGGCCGGCCACCAGCCATGCGGTGCGGCCGACGTTCATCGCCTGCATCCCGATCTGGCCGACGCAGCCGGTGATGACCTGGTCGACCGCGCCCGGGTCGAGGCTGGTGCGTTCGAGCACCGCCTGCTGGATCCGGGCGAGCAGGTCCACCGCGTGGATTCCGGCCAGGCTGCCGCGACGCCGCCCGAAGGGCGATCGTGTCGCGTCGGTGATGAGTACCTCGCGCACCGAGGCTCCTCCCGTCGTGTGATCGCCGCGGGTGCTCCTGCGACGCACTAGAGACTGTACTGAACATTACTATAATGTCGAGTGCAGTTACCTGACCGGGAGGCCCGTTGCGATTCGTGTTCACCGACGAGCAGGAGGAGCTGCGCGCGATCGTCCGCGGCTTCCTCGTCGACCGTTGTCCGGAGGCCCAGGTGCGCCGGTTCGTCGAGGACGACCTCGGCCACGACCCCCGCGTGTGGCGCGAGCTCGGCGCCGGGCTGGGACTGCAGGGCATCGGTGTGCCGGAGGAGTACGGCGGGGCCGGCCACGGGATCGTCGAGCAGGCAGTGGTGTTCGAGGAGCTGGGACGGGCCAACGTCGGCCTGCCCTTCCTCTCGACGGTCGCGCTCGCGGAGAACCTGCTGCTCGCGGTCGGTGACGACGCGGCGTGCCGAGAACACCTCCCCGGGCTGGTCGACGGCTCGCGGGTGGCGACGGTCGCGCTGGCGGAGCAGGGCTGCGGCTGGGATCCGGCCGGTGTCGAGCTGCAGGCCCGGCCCTCGGGTACAGGCTGGACCCTGCACGGGGAGAAGCTCTACGTGTCCGACGGGCAGGCCGCCGACCTGCTGCTGGTCGTCGCTCGCGCGCCGGAGGGACTCACCGTGCTGAGCGTCGACGGCGGGTACGAGGTCACGCCGATGCGCACCGTCGACCTCGCCAGGCGGCAGGCCCGGCTCCGTTTCGACGGCGTGCCGGCGCGCCTGATCGGGGAACCGGGAAGCGCGGCGGGCGCGGTCGGGCGCATGCTCGACCGGGCCGTGGTCGCGCTCGCCTGCGAGCAGGTGGGTGGAGCGCGCTGGTGCCTTGAGGCCACCGTGGCCTACGCCGCGGTCCGGGAGCAGTTCGGGCGGCCGATCGGCAGCTTCCAGGCCGTCAAGCACGCTTGTGCGGACATGCTCCTCGACGTCGAGCAGGCGGCGTCGGCGGCCTACCACGCCGTCTGGGCCGTGGCCGACGCCGAGTCCGCCGGCTCCGCAGCGGTCGACGCTGTGGAGATCGGCATCGCAGCGAGCCTGGCCAAGGCGTGTTGTTCGCGGGCTTTCGAGTCGGTGTCGGCCCAGGCGATCCATCTGCACGGTGGGATCGGGTTCACCTGGGAGCACCCCGCGCACCTCTACCACCGGCGGGCGCGGGCGAGTGCGGCGCTGTTCGGCGGTGCCGCCCGGCATCTCGACCGGATGGTCGATCTCGCCGGCCCGACACGGGTGACTTCGACCCGCCCGCCTAGTAATGTCTTCTAGATTACAGTAATATTCTAGACGGAATAATGGAGTTCAAGGAGGCCGTAGATGACCGCCGTGCGAGCTGTAGAGCGTCCGCGGGTACCGCGTGCGTCCATGGAGATCGGGGACGTGACGAGCAGGCTCCGGCCCCGGGGGACGCCGACCCTGCTGCCGGACCCCCCGGCGAGCGAGCTGTGGTGTCCGATCATCTCCGGTGATGACCATGTGCTGGAGCCGGGAGACCTGTTCGCGAGGCGCCTCCCTGGGCATCTGCTCGAGCGGGCGCCGATGCTGGTCGAGGACGAGGACGGGGTGCCGTTCTGGCGGGTGGACGGGCTCTACTACCCGATCGTGGTCGCCAACGGGTCGGCCGGTCGTCCACCCGGCGAGTGGGGCAACTCGGCGCAGAAGTTCGAGGACTTCCGGCCCGGGGTCGGTGACCCGACGGCGCGGGTGCGGGACATGGACCTCAACGGCGTCTGGGCCTCGCTCTGCTTCCCCTCCCTGATCTGGGGGTTCGCGGGGCGGCGGTTCTCGATGATGGCCGACGCGGAGGTCGGGTTCGCCTGCCTGCGCGCGTACAACGACTGGATGCTCGAGGACTGGTGCGGAGCCCACCCCGACCGGTTCGTCCCGTGCCAGCTCCCGTGGCTCGCCGATCCGGAGGTCGCCGCGGCGGAGATCCGCCGCAACGCCGACCGGGGCTTCCGTGCCGTCACGTTCCCCGAGACCCCCGACCGGCTGGGCTTCCCGTCGATCTACTCGGGCCGGTGGGCGCCGTTCTTCCGCGCGTGCGAGGAGACCGAGACGGTCGTCAACCTGCACGTCGGGTCCTCCGGGCTGATCGCGCGGCCCTCCGCTGAGAGCCCGCTCGACGTCACCGTCGCCCTGTTCCCGGTGAACGGGCTGATGGCGATGGTCGACTGGCTCTACGCGCGGATCCCGATCGACTTCCCCGACATCAAGATCACGTTGTCCGAGGCCGGGGTGTCGTGGGTGCCGATGATGAGCGAGCGCCTCGCGCGGGGGTACCGCCACGTCGAGTCGTCGGACGTGTGGTCGGCGTCGGATCCGCACCCGAACGACCTCGTCCGCCGGAACTTCTGGTTCACCTCCATAGAGGACCCGTCGGCGTTCAAGATGCTGGAGCTCATCGGGGAGGACCGCATCCTGCTCGAGTCCGACTATCCGCACCAGGACTCGACCTGGCCGGAGACGCAGGTGCTGATCGCCAAGGACCTCGGCCACCTCCCGCCCGATACGGTGCGCAAGATCGCCTTCGGCACCGCGGCGGCGCTCTACCGTCACCCCGCACCGCCTGCCGAGTGGCTGGATCGCTCGACCGTGGGCGCCGCCTGACGGCCGGCCCACGCGGTGGTGCCCCCGGTCGCCGCTGCTGGGGGAGGTGTCGGTCACCATGTGACGATGCTCCGTGCTGTTACAGTATGGGACAAGCGTAACGGGGAGTTGCGACGGACACCCGTCGCGCGGGCACGAGGGAGTGGTCGATGGCGGTGCGGTCGGGTCGCCGGCGGGTGGGGGGCACGGCGACGGCGCCTGCGGTGCCCAGTGTTGAGGTCGAGGTGTCGCCGGACGATCCCGGATCGCCCAGCGGCGGTGTCGACGACGGGGCCGCTGACGGCGGCGGTGACGCTCAGCATGAGCTCGACGCACCGCCATGGCGGCGGTTCGAGTCCACGCTGATGGCGACGTCGCGGCAGATCCGGCGCGCCTACGACGACCGGCTCGAGCGGGTCGACCTGAACCTGTCGGAGGCCTGCCTGCTCGCGTACGTCGTGGAGCACGGGCCCTTGACGCAGACGCAGGTCGCCGAGCGCATCGGCATGGGCCGGGCGCCCGCGGGAACCATCGTCGACAACCTCAGCAAGCGCGGGCTGCTCGTCCGCGCGCCCGACCCGGCCGACCGCAGGGTCTGGATGCTCTCGGGGACGAGGGCGGGCCTCAAGCTCGCCGCGCAGGTCGCCGACGTCGAGGCCGAGCTGCGGGTCGAGCTGCGCCAAGGGCTCGGCCGGGAGGAGCGGCAACAGCTGGCCGCTACTCTCCTGCGCCTGCAGGAGAACCTCGCCAGGGTGCTCGACTCCTAGACGTCCACCCCTCAGCCACCCGCTGCCCCGCTCGGCCGACCAGGTCGGGCGGGGCAGTTTTGCGTTTCGCGGCCCGCTATTGCGCATACAGTGTTGCAGTAAGCAGTATGGAGACATACAAACTCTCTTCCGGAGGTGCGGGTGCGCGCGGATCCAGCGTTCGACACGGACGTCGTCGAGACCCCGGCAGCGGGCGTCGAGTTCTCCATCGCGACGCTCGTCGAGACGACAGCGCAACGGGTGCCGGACCGGCCCGCGATCGTCGCTGACGGGACGGCCTTCTCCTACGCGGAGCTGGTCGACCGGTCCCGGCGGCTGGCCCGCTATCTCACCGACCATGGGCTCGGGGCGCATCGCGAACGCGCCGAACTGGCCGGCCACGAGTCCGGCCAGGACCTGATGGCGCAGTACCTGCACAACGGCGTCGAGTACCTGGAGGGCCTGATCGGCGCCTTCCGCGGCCGGGTCGCGCCGTTCAACGTCAACCACCGCTACGTCGCCGACGAGCTGCGGAACCTGCTGCGCAACGCCCGCCCGGCCGCGATCCAGTTCCACGCCTGCTTCGCTCCCGTACTGGCCGAGGTCCTGACCGACCTGCCGACCGCGCCGCTGCTGTTGCAGGTCGAGGACGGCAGTGGAGAGCCGCTGCTGCCCGGCGCCGTCGACTACGAGCAGGCGCTCGGCAGCGTGTCGCCGCAGGTCGACGTCGTCGTCGCACCCGATGACCTCTACGTCCTCTACACGGGCGGGACCACCGGCATGCCCAAGGGTGTGCTCTGGCGGCAGGCCGACGTGGTCGTGGCCGCGCTCGGGGTGCGCAACCGGCGTGCGGACCGAGAATGGACGGCCCTGGACGAACGGCTCGCGGCGATCCCGCGGCGCCCACAACGGGTCATGCCGCTCGCGCCCTACATGCACGGTGCCGCGCAGTGGTTCGCGCTGCAGGCACTGTGTGAGGGCAACACCGTGGTGCTGCCGTCGCAGCCGCGCCGGTTCGACCCCGACGACGCGTGGGACACCGCGGCCCGGCACGGAGTCACCATGATCAGCATCGTCGGCGACGCCTTCGCCCGCCCGCTCGCCGACGCGATCGAGGCCCGGCCCCGCGACCTGCCGGCGTTGCAGTACCTGTTCAGCGGCGGCGCCGCGCTGTCCACGATCCACCGACGCCGGCTCACCACGGCGCTGCCGCACCTGACCGTGACCGAGACGATCGGATCATCGGAGTCGGGGACCCAGGGGCGCTCCGCCGACGATTCCGCCGCAGACCACGGAGCGACCGCCCGCACCTTCGCACCTGGACCCGGCACCGTGGTGCTCGACGAGGACCTGCGCGGTGCGCTCACCCCCGGCCACACCGGGACGGGCTGGCTGGCCACCGGGGGACGCATCCCGCTGGGATACCTCGGCGACGCGGCGAAGACCGCGCGGACCTTCCCGGTCGTGGACGGTCGACGGCTGACGGTGCCCGGTGACCGGGCCCGGCTGCACGCCGACGGCCGCGTCGAGCTGCTCGGGCGAGACGCCACCACAGTGAACTCGGGCGGCGAGAAGATCTTCGTTGAGGAGGTCGAGGCCGCGGTCAAGGCCCATCCCGGCGTCGCCGACGCGGTTGTCTGCGGCCGGCCGAGCGCGCGGTGGGGCAGCGAGGTCGTCGCGCTCGTCGAGCCGCGGCCCGGCATCGTGCTCGATCCCGACGCGGTGCTCGCGACCTGCGCCGAGCACGTCGCCCGCTACAAGGTGCCGAAGGCGCTGCACATCGTCGACGGCGTCCGGCGCACCCCCGCAGGGAAGTCGGACCTGCGCTGGGCCACCGAGCTCGCCGCCCGGCTCGCCGAGCCACGAGGGAGCGACGCGTGACCGTCGTGCTGCTGCACCCGATCGCCCTCGACGGCGCGTGCTGGCGGTTCCTCGGCGCGGACATGCCGCCCGGATCGGTCCACCCGGACCTGCTCGGACACGGTGACCGGCCCGACCCCGGCGACGGCCTGACGCTCGACACGTTCGCCCGCGATGTGCTGGACACGGTGTCGGGCGAGCTCGATCTGGTCGGCCTGTCGCTCGGCGGGGCCGTGGCACTGCGGATGGCGCTGCTGCGCCCGGACCGGGTGCGCTCGGCGCTGCTCGCCTGCTCCGGAACGGGTGGAGTGGCGGTGCGCGAGGTGCTCCGCGCACGCGCGGACGACGTCGAGCGCTCTGGTGTGGCCGCGACGGTGGAGGAGAGCCTCCGACGCTGGTTCACCCCCGAGGCGCTCGGCGCCTCGGGACACCCGGGCCCCTCCTACGCACGTGAGCGGCTGCTGGCGGGCCGCGCCGGTGCGGTCGCCGCGTCGTGGCGGGCACTCGCCGAGCTCGACGCGTGGGACGACCTGCCGTCGGTGGCCGTCCCGACCACCGTGCTGCACGCGACGCAGGATCCCACCGGGTCACCGAAGGGTCGGCGCGCGATGGCCGAGCGCATCCCCGGCGCCCGGTTCGCGACGGTCGAGGGCCCGCACATGGCGCCGCTGGAGCGGCCCGCGGAGTTCGCCGCAGCGGTCCGTGAGCACCTCGACTGGGCGGGCCGGTGGTGAGCGCGCCGGCCGCCGGACCGCTCGCGGGCGTGACCGTCCTCGAGACCGGACGCGGCGTGGGCTCCGCGGTCGCCGGCATGCTGCTGGCCGACCACGGGGCCGACGTGACGCGCTGGGCCCCGCAGGGCCCGCCGCTCCCGGCGCAGGAGCCCGGGGTGGTCGTGTGGCATCGCGGCAAGCAGCGGGTGGTCCCAGAAGTCGACACCGGCGCCGACGGGGATCAGGCCGTGCTCGACGCGCTCCTCGCCGCCGCCGACGTCTGCATCCTCGGTCCCGGTGACCCCGTGTTCACCGACCCGCCGGAGGTGCTGGCCCGGCGCCACCCGCGCACCGTCTTCCTGGTGATGCCGGCCTACGGCGGGGCCACCCCGTGGGTGGGTGGAGCCGAGTCGAGCGAGCTGCTCGGAGCGGCCATGGGGCTGGCCATGCGCCAGTCCTCGCACCACGACGGCCCGGTCGACGCAGTGCACCCGCACGTCGCGTACGTGCACGGCGCCTGGGCGGCGACATGTGCTGTGGCCGCACTCGTCGAGCGGACGAGGTCGGGCCACGGGCAGGTCGTGACGGTGACCGGCGCCCATGCGGCGCTGGTCACCGGCACCGCGACCTACCTGATCGACCCGTACGCCGATCCGGTGCCCGCCCCGGCCGGACCGGGCGGCACGAACCCCCTCTACACCCGGTATCGATGCGGCGACGGGACCTGGCTCTTCCTCGGCGGCCTGACCGCGAAGTTCCAGCTCAACGCGCTGGCCGTGCTGGATCTGGCCGACCTCGCCGACGATCCGCGGCTGGGTGGGCAGCTGGACCGGATCGTGCTGCCCGGCAACCGGGAGTGGGTGCGGGACCGCATTGCCGACCGTTTCCGCGCCCGGCCACGGGCGCAGTGGCTGGAGCTGCTGGAGGCCGTGGACTGCCCGGCCGGACCGGTGGCCGCACCGGGGGAGTGGCTCGACCATCCGCAGATCCGGGCGCTCGGGCTGCGCCTGGAGCTCGACGACCCCGAACTCGGCCGGGTCGTGATGCCGGGCCTCGCACTGGAGCTCGACGGCAGTCCGGCCGCGGTGCGCGGGTTGGAACGAGAACGCCCGCCTGGATCGATGGCCCCGGCCGCACCGTCGGATCCCGCGGCCGCGCTCGTGCCGCAGCGGGCCGGGGGCCCACTGGCCGGTGTCCGGGTCCTCGACCTGGGAACGGTGCTGGCCGGCCCGTTCACCGGGTGCCTGCTCGCCGAGCTCGGCGCCGACGTGGTCAAGGTCGAACCACTGGAGGGGGACTCGTTCCGGACCCGTGGGTTCGTCTACAACCGAGGCATGCGCAGCCTCGCGGTCGACCTGCGCGCGCCGGGCGGTCGGGCGGCCTTCCGGCGGCTGGCCGCCACCGCGGACGTCGTGATCGACAACTTCCGGCCAGGGGTCGTCGAGCGCCTCGGCATCGACCACGCGACGCTGCACGGGCTCAACCCCGACGTCGTGACGTTCTCCCTCACCGGTTTCGGGGACCGCGGCCCGCTGGCGGGGCGTCCCGGATTCGACCCGATCCTGCAGGCGGTGAGCGGGATGATGGCCGCCCAGGGTGGCGACGGGGAGCCGGTGTTCCTCACGGTCGCCGTCAACGACATCGCCGCCGCCGTCATGGGTGCGTTGGCGAGCTGCCTGGGGCTGCTACACCGGCTCGGTGGGGGCGGCGGGCAGGCGATCCGCAGCTCGCTCGCGGCGATGTCGGTCTTCATGCAGTCCGGAGAGCTCGTCGAGTTCCCCGGACGCGCGGCGGTCCGGCGGGGCGGCGACGACTACCGCGGGCCCGCGACCGGCGACCGGCATCACCGCACCCGCGACGGATGGGTGCGGGTGCAGGCCACCCCGCAGCAGTGGGAGTCAGCCGCGCCGGAGGTCGAGCGCCTCCTCGCGGGGGAGTGCGCGACCGCCGAGATCGTCGCGCTCCTGCGCTGCCGGGGAATCGCCGCAACGGCGGCCCGCCGCCCGGCCGAGGTGCCCTCCGATCCGGCCCTGCGCGCCGCGGAGGCGTTCCAGGAGCACCACCGCGCCGACGGTCGGCCCTACCTCACACCCGGCCGGATCGCGCACTTCGGGCGCACCCCGCAGTCCCGCCGGCTCACCGCGCCCGGCCTCGGCGAACACACCCGGGAGGTGCTCACCGAGGCGGGTCTCGGCCCCGTCGAGATCGACGACCTGCTGGCAGCAGGCGCCGTGACGACCGGGGAGCCGTTCGTCGTCGACGAGTTGCTGGCCTACCGATGACCGCACAGGAGAACCCCATGGGATACCCGCTGACCGGCTTCGACGGCAAGGTCGCCGTCGTCACCGGAGCCGGTCGGATGCGCTCGATCGGGCGGACCGTGGCCGTGCGGCTGGCCGAGGCCGGGTGCGACGTCGTCGTCACCGGCACCGGGCGATCGCCGCACACCTACCCCGAGGACGAGCGCGCCGCCGGCTGGCGGGACGTGGAATCCGTCGCCGACGAGATCCGCGACAGTGGTCGCCGGGCGCTGGCGCTGGTCTCCGACGCGGCCGACGATGCCGCCGTCGCCGGCCTCGCCGATCGGGTCGTGGACGAGTTCGGTCGGGTGGACATCCTCGTCAACAACGCCGGCGCCGCACGGGGGGCCGACCGTTGTGCGGTCGTGGACCTGGATGCGGCGGTCTGGCGGACGGTGATCGACGTGAACCTCACCGGGACCTTCCTGGCGTCGCAGGTCTTCGGCCGGCTCATGGTGGGCCGGGGCGGCGGGTGCATCGTCAACATCTCCTCGATCGCCGGCAAGCGGCTCTCGCCCTTCGCCGGCGCCTACGCGGCGTCCAAGGCGGGCATCCACGCGCTCACCGCGTGCATGGCCCAGGAGGTCGGGCCCGCCGGGGTGCGGGTCAACGCGATCTGCCCCGGCGTGATCGACACGTCCAGGATGGACGCCGTCGGCCGGGGCGACGCCTGGGAACGAACGGTTGCGGGCATCCCGCTCGGCCGCGCCGGGACCGGTGACGACGTGGCCGCGACGGTGCTCTACCTGTGCTCCGAGCAGGGCGCGTGGGTCACCGGTCAGGCCTGGAACGTCGACGGTGGGTCTGTCGTGCAGCACTGACGGGTCACGCAGCACTGACGGTCGGGCAGCACCGACAGCCGTTACGGGACAAGGACATCGACGTTCGGGAGGTCACTGTGGAGGCAGCAGGAGAGCCGGTCCGGCTCGACGGGCGGGTGATCGTGGTGACGGGCGCGGGGGCCGGCCTGGGCGCCAGCTATGCCCGCGGGCTCGCCGAGCGCGGCGCGGCTGTGGTCGTTAACGACATCGGGCGCGACGCCGGGGGCTGGACCGCGGACCAGCTGGCGGCCCGGATCCGGGAGGACGGCGGGCGGGCGGTCGCAGACCGGCACACCGGCGCCACCCCGGATGGTGCCGCGGCCATCGTCGACGCGGCCATGGATGCGTTCGGCGGCCTCGACGGCGTGGTCGCCAACGCCGGGATCGTGCGGCGTGGCGGGATCGACGAGCTGTCGGTTGCCGACGTGCGCGACGTGCTCACGGTCAACCTGGAGGGCGCGCTGTGGCTCACCCGCGCGGCGTTTCCCGTGCTGCGCGAGCGGGGGTCCGGCCGGATCGTGCTCGTCACCTCCTCCGCCGGGATCTACGGCCACGGGCTGGGTGCGAACTACTGCGCCAGCAAGGGCGGCGTCGCCGGCCTGCTGCGGGCGCTGGCCGTCGAGGGAGCCCCGCACGGCATCCGCACCAACGCGGTCAGTCCCTTCGCCAGCACCCCGATGACCAGCACCACACCAGGCCGCGTCGCCGTCGACGCCGCCCGGCTGGATCCGGCGTACGTCGCGCCGGTCGTGGTGTACCTGGCGTCAGCGGCCTGCTCCGTCAACGGTCAGGTGCTGACCGCGGCCGGGGGCACCGTCGCGCACACCTTCAGCGTCACGACGCAGGGCTGGCGGGTCCCGCCTGGCGGGGCCGTCACGGCGGAGGGGGTTCGCGACAACCTCGACCGGATCCTCGATCCGGTCGGAGCGGTCCGCCCGGTGGATGTGCAGTCCGAGAAGCGACACCTGCTCGACGGGCCAGTGCCCGTCCCGACCGAGAGGACGACGTCATGACCGCATGCCTGGAGGCCGCAACCGAGGCCGGAGTGGTGCGCGCGGCCGTCGCGGCACTGCGCCGTGCGGAGCCGATCGTGGTGCTCGACGACGTCCGTGGCGCGGGAACGGGGTTGCTGGTCGTCGCGGCCGAGCACGCCACGACCGACGTCATGGCGTTCGTGGTGCGCCACACCGGCGGTTTCGTGCGGGTCGCGCTTCCCGCGCAGCGGACGGCGGAGCTGGCGCTGCGGGACATGATGGTCCCGGACCCGGGTAGCCGCGCCGCGGCGTTGACCGTCAGCGCCGACTACGTGCATGGGACCACCACCGGCATCTCCGCGCGGGACCGTTCGCTGACTGCGATGGCCATGGTGGACACCGCGACCCACGCGTCGGACCTCACCCGGCCCGGCCACGTACCGGCGGTGCGCGTGCACGACGACGGGGTGCTCGGGCTGCCCGCACCGGCGGAGGCGGCCGTCGATCTCGTCCGGCTCGCCGGCCTGCGCCCCGGTGCGGTGCTCAGTGAACTGGTGCCCGCGGAGGGGACCGACCTCGTCTGCGGGACCAACGCCGAGGAGTTCGCCGCGGCGCACGGCCTGGTCGCGGTGGGCGTCGCCGCGCTCGTCGCCGCGCTCATCGACGTGCGCCTGCGCAGTGACGCACTCGCCAGCTGATCTCGCGGACGGGCATCGGCCCGCTGCTGACCACGAGGGCCCGTACCGACGGGACCACCCGACGAGCGGGTGGTTCCGTCGGCCGTCGCTCAGGTGCCGGTCCAGCGGGGCGGGCGCTTCTCGGCGAACGCCCGCGCGCCCTCCTTGGCGTCGTCGGAGGTGAACACCGCCGTCTCGAGGGACCGCTGCCGGGTCCAGAAGTCCACTTCGGACGTGCTCTGCGCGGTGCGCAGCAGGCCCTTGGAGGTGGCGACGGCCAGCGGTGCGTTGCGGGCCACCTGCTCGGCCAGTCGCAGGGCCTCGGCCACCGCGCCCCCCGGCTCGGTGACCCTGGCGACGAGGCCGGCGGCGTGGGCGCGCTCAGCGGTGATCGGGTCGCCGGTGATGGCCATCTCCATCGCCGTGCCGTACCCGACCCTGCCAGGGAGCCGCAGGAGGCCGCCGCCGGCCGCGAACAGCCCGACGGTCACCTCCGGGATGCCGAACCGCGCCCCCTCCGCAGCGACGACCAGGTCGCAGGCCAGCGCCAGCTCGAGCCCGCCGGCCAGCGCGAACCCCTCGACGGCCGCGATCATCGGTTTGCGGCTGCCGTTGCGCAGGTAGGCGACCAGGGGCGAGATGTCCTCACGGCGTCGGAACGCCTTGAGGTCCATGCCGGCACAGAACCCGCGGCCGGCGCCCGTGAGCACGCCCACCGCGAGTTCCGGGTCGTCGTCGAGCTGGGCCACGGCCACCGCCAGCCCGTGCGCGAGCGCGCCGTCGATCGCGTTGCGCGCCTCGGGCCGGTTCAGCGTCACCAGCAGCACGGGGCCGCGCGCCTCGATGAGGACGGAGTTCAACCCGGCTCCGATCGTTGTCGTCATGGTCTACCTCGGGGGGAGGCGGATGCCGCCGTCGACGCGGACGACCTCGCCATTGACGTAGGAGTTGGTCAGGCACTCGACGATCATCGACGCGAGCTCGTCGGCCGTGCCGAGGCGATGGGGGAACAGCACCGATTCCCCGAGGCGGGCCTTGAACTCCTCGGCGCGTGCCCCCGAGCCGTAGATGGGGGTGTCGACGAGTCCGGGGGCCACCGTGTTCACCCGGATCCCGACGGCGGCGAGGTCGCGCGCGATCGGCAGGGTCATGCCGACGATACCGCCCTTGGACGCCGAGTAGGCGGCCTGGCCGATCTGGCCGTCGAAGGCCGCGACGGAGGCGACGTTGACGACGGCGCCGCGGTTGCCGTCGGCGTCGACCGGAGAGATCAGCGCCATGGCCGCCGCGGCCTGGCGGAGCACGTTGAACGTGCCGAGCAGGTTGACCCGGATGACGAACTCGAAGGCCGACTGCGCGAGCGCGACGTTGTCCCGGCCGACGGTTCTCCCGGCCCGACCCACCCCGGCCGAGTTCACCAGCGCCCGCAGCGGGCCGAGCTCGCCTGCGGCGGCGACGGCGGTCGCGACGTCGTCCTCGCTGGTGACGTCGCAGGCGACGAACACGCCGCCCACGTCGTCGGCGACCTGCTTGCCCTGCTCCTCCTGGCGGTCGGCGATCACGACGTGCGCGCCGAGCTCGGCGAGCCGGCGCGCGCTCGCCTCGCCCAGCCCGGACGCGCCGCCCGTCACGATCGCCGCCGCTCCCTGCAGATCCAGCCTCGCCATCGACGGATGCTCCTCTCGAGGTGATCAGTGTTGTATGCAACAATACTGTATTGCAGGACTGCCGAGGTGTTGCGGCGCAGATCCGTCCGTTGGCGCAGGTTGGAACGGGTCTGGACCACGCCATGAACTCTGTGGTACCAATGACATTAATGAGCCATACAGTAGACGCGCGTCACGCTTGATGCATCGTCGCTCGCCGAGGGAGCGCTCGTGAAGTTCATCTTCTTCCACCTCATGCCGTACCAGGACCTCCCCGCGGATTTCGGCACCCGCTACGACAGCGTCTGGGTCACGCCGCCCAACGACGAGCTGTGCGACCCGCGAAAGGTGGCCACGTACTACAACCAGTACCTCGACCAGCTCGAGCTGGCCGACCGCGTCGGGTTCGACGGCCTAGGCGTGAACGAGCACCACCAGAACGCCTACGGGATGATGAGCTCGCCCAACCTGATGGCGTCCGCGCTGGCCCGGCGCACCTCGAGCTCGACCGCCATCTGCGTGATGGGCAACACCCTCGTGCTCTACCAGCCCGCACTGCGGGTGGCCGAGGAGTTCGCCATGCTCGACTGCCTCAGCGAGGGCCGGCTCATCGCCGGATTCCCCGTCGGCACCTCGATGGACGTCAACCACTGCTACGGCATCACCCCTGGCGAGACGCGGCCGCGCTACGCCGAGGCCCACGACCTCATCACGCGGGCGTGGACCCAACCCGGGCCGTTCCCCTACAACGGCCGGTTCAACAAGCTGCGCTACGTCAACCCGTGGCCCAAGCCGATCCAGAAGCCCATGCCGCCGGTGTGGTTGGGGGGCAATGGTTCCCTCGAGACCTACGAGATGGCGCTGAAGAACGACTACGTCTACAGCTGGACGAGCTTCTTCGGCTTCCAGACCGGCAAGAAGTTCATGCTCGACTTCTGGGACACCCAGGAGCAGATGGGTCTGGAGTACAACCCCTACCAGGGTGGCTACTGCCAGATCGTCCTGGTCGCCGACACCGACGAGGAAGCGCGGCGCCGCTACGAGCCGCACGTGAAGTACTTCTTCGAGAACCTGCAGCACACACCGCTGCACTTCCGCTCGACGCCCGGCTACCGCACCCGGCGCAGCGCCGAGTTCGCCATCAAGTCCGGCACCATGGCCGCGGTCGCCAACCAGGCCAACACCGCCCGGGACTGGGACAGCATGGTGGAGAACGGCCTGATCATCGCCGGTAGCCCCGACACCGTCGCCGACCGCATCCGCACCGCCTCGAGCGACCTGCGGATCGGCAACTTCCTCGCGATCCTGCACATCGGGAACATGCCCGACGAGCTGACCAGGGAGAACATCACGCTCTTCGGTGAGAAGGTGATCCCCAAGGTGCGCGGACTGTGGGACGGCCACGGCTACGAACACAAGTGGTGGCCGAGCGGCGTCGAACCCCGACCCACGGCAGGAGCGTCCTCGTGACCAGCGTCCGCGAACAGATCATCCAGACCCGCAACGGCGCGGTGAAGACCCGTGTCGCCATCGGCGGGGAAGGCCCTCCGGTCGTGCACTTGCACGGCCTGGAGGGGCTGCACTGGAGCGAGCTCCACGACGGGCTCGCCGCCGACCACACCGTCTACGCGATCGAGCACGTCGGGTCCGGTGAGTCGACCGGGATCGAGGAGCTCTACGACTTCTGGGACCTCGTCGGGCACTACGAGGAGGCGTTCGACGAGCTCGGGCTGACCTCAACCGCGCTCGTCGGGCACTCGTTCGGCGGGATGGTCGCGGCGGAGGTCGCCGCCCACCTGCGCGCACGGGTGACCAGCCTCGCGCTGCTGGCACCGTTGGGGCTCTGGGACGACCGCCACCCGGTCGCCGAGATCGACGCGATCGCGCGGGCGGACCGGCCGTCGCGCCTGCTGGCCGACCCCACCCGGCCGCTGCCGGGCCTGCTCGCTCCGGACGTCACCGACCACGAGGCGCTCTTCCACGCCGACCTGAACGCCGCGAGCATCAACCAGTTCTCGTGGCCCATTGCCGAGAAGGGCCTGGCGCGGCGGCTCTACCGGATCACCGCCCCGACGTTGCTGTTGTGGGGTGCGGAGGACCGCATCGTCGACCCCGTCTACGCCGAGCTGTTCCGCGCCAGGCTGACCGCGGCCACGACCGTGTCGGTCCTGCCGCGGATCGGTCATCTGCTGCACCTGGAGGACCCGGGTGCCGTCCTGGAACAGGTTCGGGCCCACCTCCGAACCTGACCGGACCCGACCTGACCTCATCTTCCGAGAGGAGCCCCTGTGCCCAGCCTGCGCTACGGCGAGGAGTTCACGAACCCGCCCGTCCCGCATCTCCCGGCCAACACGCTGCTGTTCCCCGCGGGACCGCTGTCGATCGGTGTCGAGTACCGCACGTTGAGCCAGGAGATCCTCGCCGCCGTGTACGGCGCCGAGCGCGCCGCCACGATCATGGCCGAGCGGTTCGACGCCGCGCCGGCCTCCGCGAGCGAGCCGATCGCAGGCGGGATCTCGATCCACGTCTTCGATGCGGCCACCGGTGTGGAGCACCTGCGCTTCGACGACCTGGCGGGCAAGCAGCACTACCACTACCTGCGGGCCGACGGTTCGCACACGCTTGTCTGGTTCGACCCGGTCGCCAATGGCGACCTCGTGCCATGGGCGCTGGCCTCGCTCGCCGAACGTGCGGCCGACATGCTCGCCGTCGCCGGAGCCGGCGAGCTCGCCGACCGTGTCGACCGCGCCGCGCTGGAGGCCGCGCTCGTCGAGGCCGGTGCTGCGGCGCAGACCGGACTCGTCGCGACCGGCTGAGCTGCCGGACACCTGTGCACCGCCCCGGCGCCGCGGCGGACATCTGTGCACCCGAGAACTGCGCGGTCCGGCACCGCGCGGTCCGGCGCCGGTACGCCCGTCCCGAGGCGAGGAGCCCGACCGTGTCCACTGCCCCCAGCCCGTTGCCCGCTGCCGCACCCGTCGTCGACCGGCGAACCGCGGCCAGGGCCTCCCGTGCCGCGATCATCGGCACGACGATCGAGTACTACGACTTCACCCTGTTCGGCCTCGCGGCTGCGACGGTCTTCCCGACCGTGTTCTTCGCCGGCGCCTCACCGTTCGTCGCCACGCTGTCGTCGATCGCCACGTTCTCCGTCGCGTTCCTGGTGCGGCCCTTCAGCGGGGCGCTGCTGGGCAGCCTCGGGGACCGGATCGGGCGGCGCCGGGTCCTCGTACTGTCGATGACGCTGATGGGGATCGCGACCGTCGTCATCGGGCTCATCCCGGCCGCCTCGACGATCGGCGGCGCCGCCCCGCTGGCGCTGCTGGCCATGCGGGTCCTGCAGGGCGTCGGCGCCAGCGCCGAGTACAGCGGCGCGACGCTCGTCGCGATGGAGTTCGCGGCCCCGCACCGACGTGGGCTGCTCGGTGCGCTACCGGCCGCCGGCAACGGCATCGGCGGCATGGTGGGCACCCTCGCGATGCTGGTGGCGAGCACGACCCTGTCGGCCGAGCAGTTCCACGCGTGGGGCTGGCGAGTCCCGTTCCTGTTCGGCGGGGTCATCCTGGTCTACGGCTTGTGGCTGCGCGTCCGGCTGCCGGAGACCCCGGAGTTCGAGCCGGCCCGCCGGGCGGGGGAGACGTCCAGGACCCCGCTGCGCGACACGCTGCGGACCGGGCTGCGGGCAATCCTCGCCGTCATGCTGATCGTGTTGGCGCGCACCGGCCTGGCCTACTTCTTCCTCGTGTTCCTGGTGTCGTTCGCGGCCCGCCAGGTCGGCCTGTCGGCCACCACCGTGCTCGTGGCCAACCTGGTCTCGACCGTCGTCTACGTCGTCCTCACCCCGTCGTTCGGGGCACTGTCGGACCGGGCCGGCCGGATCCCGGTGATCCTCGGCGGGCTCGGGCTGGTCGCCGTGACGGCATTCCCGCTGTTCGCACTCGTCCGGCCGGGCTGGCCGTTCGGCCTCGTGCTCGCGATGATCATCGGGAACGGGGTCGCGGTGGCGGCCATGGTCGCCCCGGTCGGGCGCCTCATCACCGAGCTGTTCCCCGCGACACACCGGTACTCGGCCATGGGTCTGGCCAACGAGACGGGGATCGCTGTCGGCGGCGCGGTCGTGCCTCCCCTCGCGGTCTATTTGGCCTATCTGCCCGGTGCGGGGACGACCGCGCTGAGCCTGTTGCTGATCGCGGTCGCGGCCCTCGGGGTGGCCGGGCTGGCACTGCTTCCGCGCCGGGCGCCGGTAGCGCCCGTCGCGCCTGGCGTCGTCGGATCGGAGGACGCCAGCTAGTGCTCCGCGCGCAACGCATCCGCGCCAGATCCCAGCGCCAGATCCCAGCGCCAGATCCCAGCGCCAGATCCCGGCGCCACATCCCCGCCCCCAGCACGCCTCCCGAGCACATGGAGTGCGCCATGTCAGCAACCCCCACCACGCCGGTCCCGAGTGCGCCGCCGTCCGCTGCAGCGGAGCAGGACGCCCGCAACCGCCGCCGCGCCGGCCGCGCCGCCTTCATCGGCACCCTGCTCGAGTACTACGACTTCACCCTGTTCGGTCTCGTCGCCGCCACGGTGTTCCCGACCGTCTTCTTCGCCGGCGCGTCGCCGTTCATGGCGACCTTGCTCTCGATCGCGACGTTCTCGATCGCCTTCGTCATCCGGCCGTTCTCCGGCGCGCTACTGGGCAGCCTCGGTGACCGGCTGGGACGGCGCAAGCTCTTGTTCTTCTCGATGATGGTGATGGGCGTCGCGACGGTGGGTATCGGGCTGATCCCCGGGGTGGCGAGCATCGGCACGCTCGCGCCCGCCCTGCTCATCGCCATGCGGGTGTTGCAGGGCGTCGGGGCCAGCGCCGAGTACAGCGGCGCGACACTGGTCGCGGTGGAGTTCGCGCCGACGAACCGGCGCGGGCTGCTCGGCTCGCTGCCCGGGCTCGGCGGCGGACTCGGCACCCTGACCGGCACGCTGATCCTGCTGCTGGCGCAGGCCGCGCTCACCCGCGAGCAGTTCCTGGCCTGGGGTTGGCGGGTCCCGTTCCTGATCGGCGGCGCGATACTGGCCTACGGGTTGTGGATCCGCAGCCGCCTGCCCGAGACCCCGGAGTTCGTGAACGCGACGTCGGTGTCGCGGGCCCCGCTGCGGGAGACGCTGCGCCGCTACCCGCGTGCGTTGACCGGGTCGGTGCTGCTGTTCGCCAGCCGGACCGGACTGGCCTACTTCCTCATCGTCTTCCTCGTCTCCCACGCCGTCGGGAAGGTCGGGCTGGCAGCGGCGGCCGCGTTCGCGGGCGTCCTCGTCGCGCAGATCGTCAACCCGTTGCTGATCCCGGTCTTCGGCAGGCTGTCGGACGCCGTCGGCCGCTTCGGCATCCTCGCCGGTGGCCTGCTGCTGATCGCCCTGATGGCCTTCCCGCTGTTCTGGTGGTTCATCCGTCCGGACTGGCCTGCCGGCTTCGCCGTCGGGCTGGTGCTCGCCTACGGCGTCGGGATCGCAGCCCTCATCGGCCCGAGCGGCCGGCTCATGGCCGAGGAGTTCCCGGTGCGCTACCGCTACACGGCGATGGGGGTGGGGATCGAGACCGGCACCGCCGTCGGTGGCGCGGTCGTCCCTCCGCTCGCAGTGGCGCTGACCTTCAGCGGGACCGCCGGCACCGCGCCGCTGAGCCTGCTGGTGATGGCACTGGCCGTACTCGGGTTGGCCGGACTCGCGCTGCTGCGATGGACCGGCTCACGGAACCGGGACACAGAGAACCGGGACACGCCGAGCCCGCAGGCCGGGGCGGTGGGTGGGACCGCGCAGCGCGACCACCCCGCCGCCGTCGCGGACTGAGGCTGCCGTGCCGACCCGTATGGAGCCCACCGTCGCCGCTCCGACCGCCGCCCACACCGTGCCGCGCGCTCTGGTGCTGGAACCGACGTGGCGGCCCGCCCCGGGGGCCACCCTCGTCCTGCTCAACTCGCTGGCCGCCGACGACCGGGCGTGGCACCCGTTCGGCGCCGAGGGCGCCGCCGTCGTCACCTACCCGGGCCACGGCGGCCGGACGCGGCGCGCCGGATGGACGCACCAGGAGCTGGCCGACGAGGTCGTCGCCGAGGTGGCAGGCCCGCTGGACGTCGTCGGGGTCGGGCTCGGCGGGCTGGTCGGACTGCACCTGCTGGTCCGGCACCCGGACCGGGTGCGTTCGGCAGTACTGGCCTGCGGCGGCGACGCCGGTGCCGACCCCGTCCGGGCCCCCGCGATCGAGCGGGCCGCGACGGCGCGCGCGACCGCTGCCCTCGACAGCGGGATGGGCGCCGTCGAGCAGGACACATTGCGGCGCTGGTTCACCCCGCTCGCGGTGCGGACCGACCACCCGGGGGTGCAGTACGCCCGGAACCTGCTGCGCGACACCGATTCCGCGGCGTGGGCCGACTCCTGGCTCTCGCTCGCGCGGTCCCCGCTGCCGACGGAGCAGCAGGTCGCCGCGATCGACTGTCCGGTCACCGTCGTCGCCGGCATGCACGACCGCTCGACGGGCTTCGACGGCAGGCAGCGCCTGCACAGGTTGATCCCGCGCAGCCGGTTGGAGATCGTCGGCGGCCCGCACCTGATGCACCTCGAGCGCCCCGAGAACCTCCGCGCGTCCGTGGTGCGCCACCTCGCGTGGCGGCAGGCAGGGGAGCGGGTCGAGCACGCGATCGCCAGCCCCGGCCGGCCCGACGCGGCGACCGGGCTGCGGGGGTTCGGATGAGCGGCGCGGGAGCGGCCCTGTTCGCCTTGATGCACGACCACGCGCACGGCACGGCCGAGGAGGCACACCGATTCTACGACTTCGACCACGTCCCCGACCGGCTCTCCTGCTCGGGCTGGCGGGAGGCCCAGCGCTTCGCCCGTGTCGATGCCCCAGCCGATGTCCCCGGCGACGACCTGCCGCGCTGGACCGAGTTCCTCTACATGCACGCCGTCGACTCGCTCGACGCGCTCACCTCCCCGGCTCGCCACGCCTTCGACGAGGGCAGCCCGTGGGCGCGGGCCCGTGCCCACGCGGGGACGGGACTGCCCAGCCGCGCCCTGCGTACGGGATGGCGGCGCCGGGCGAGCCCCTGGTTGGGGGCGATCTCCTACCGCATCCCTCCGCCGCGGGCGCTGTTCGTCGTGCTCTACGACATCGCCCCGGCGCACGTTGCCGCTGTCGATCACCACGTCGAGGGCGAGGTGGTGCCGGAGTTGTTGTCCTGCCCCGGTTTCCTGCACTGCGAGCGGTTCGAGGCGGGTCCGCCGCTCACGCCGGTGCCGGGCTCCGAGGGGCTCACCCAGCCGGACCGGATGGACGTCTACGACCTCGCGTCCGCGGAGGTGCTCTCCGGCGGGGGGTTCACCCGGTGGCGGGCCGGGCCGAGCCCCCGCTCACGCGCGTTGGCCGGGTCGACGACGGTCCGCGGCGCCGGAGCGTACGTGCAACGGCCGAGCCCGTGGCTCATCGAGACCTGGACCCCCTGAGCGACTCCACCTGATCCGACACGACTGATCCGACACCACGACAGGACAAGGAGGGGCACGTGTCCCCACGAGCGAGGACGGCGATCATCGGCGTCGGTGCGACGGAGCAGGGTGAGATACCCGGTCAGTCGGCCAACGAGATCGCGGTGCGGGCGGCCGCACTGGCGCTGGCCGATGCGGGCATCGACAAGTCCGCCGTCGACGGGCTGGTGACCTGCCCGCCCCCGCTGTCGGCCGAACGCGCCGGCATCGACGACGACATGGGTCAGCTGCTCGGGATCAACCCCACGTTCAGCTCGACCCTGCACTACGGCGCGTGCGGGTTCTCGCTGCACCTGGGGGCGATGGCGATCGCGAGCGGTCTCGCAACGACGGTGTTGCTGACCTACGGGACGAACCAGCGGTCCGCGAAGGCGAACTTCGGCGTGCCGATCGGCGGCGGCGCGAGCTGGGCGGCGACGGCCGGATTCCTGCACGTGGCCGGACCCGCCGCGATGGCCGCCCAGCAGCACATGCACCGCTACGGCACCACCGAGGAGCAGCTCGGGTGGGTTGCCGTTGCGCAGCGCGAGTGGGCGCAGCGCAACCCCATCGCGATCTTCCGCTCCCCGCTGTCCATCGAGGACTACCTGGCCAGCCCGTACACCGTTGCGCCGCTGCGCCGCCACGACCTGACGATGGTCTCCGACGGGGGGACGGCGGTCGTGCTCACCTCGGCCGAGCGCGCCCGCGACACCCGGGCCCGTCCGGTGTACCTGCTCGGCATGGCCCAGCAGTCGGCGCTGCGCAACGACCAGAACCCCGACCGGTTCCAGCGCCCGTGGATGGCCGACATCGCCGACCGGGTCTACCGCGCTGCCGGGGTGGGCGCGTCGGACATCGATATCGCCTACCTCCAGGACGCGACGTCGGTGTGGGTACTGCAGCAACTGGAGCAGTTCGGGTTCTGCAAGCCGGGAGAGGCGGGCCCGTTCCTCGCCGAGGGGCACACCCGGCCGGGCGGGTCATTGCCGGTCAACACGCACGGCGGGCAGCTCTCGGAGTCCTACACCTGGAACTGGATGCACCTGTACGAGGCCGTGCGGCAGCTGCGGGGGGAGTGCGGGGACCGGCAGGTGGCCGGGGCGCGCACGGCACTGCACTCGCAGACCCACGACTTCTTCAAGGGCGCCGCGACGGTCCTTTCGACGGGAGACGACTCGTGACCGCCACGACCTACGACAAGCCCCTGCCCGACGTCAACGATCCGGGCACCGCACCGTTCTGGGCGGCGACCCGGGAGGGAGAGGTGCGGGTGCAGCGCTGCGGGGAGTGCGACTACCTGCGCTGGCCGCCCGGCCCGGTCTGCCCCGAGTGCCTGTCGAGGGATGCGGCATGGATCCCGGTGCAGCCCACCGGTAGGCTGGTCACCTTCTGCGTCTACCACCGCGCGTTCCACAAGGGGTTCGCCGCGGACGTGCCCTACGCCGTCGGGTACGTCGAGCTCGACTCCGGTCCCCGCCTGTACGCCGCGATCGTCGGCGAGCTCGATGCGCTGGAGATCGGCGCGGCGGTACGGGCCGTGTTCGACCCGGTCACGCCCGAGGTGACGCTCGTCCGCTTCGCGGTGGTGGCCGAACCGGGCGCCCAGCAAGGCGAGACGACGGGAGGCGCGAGGTGAGCACGCCGCCCGACTTCGACGAGGCCGCCGTCGGCCCCGGACGCCGGCTCTCGCTGCTGGAGGGCGTGCGGGTCCTGGACCTCACCCACTTCCTCGCTGGTCCGTTCGGATCGATGGTACTGGCCGACATGGGCGCCTCGGTGCTGAAGCTCGAACAGCTCTCGGGCGACTCGATCCGCCGCAACCCGGTCTTCTTCCACCAGGGCGACAGCGCCTACTTCATGGCCGTCAACCGCAACAAGGACTCCATCGCCGTCGACCTGCGCACCGACGCCGGGCAGGAGATCCTGCGCAGGCTCGTCACGGGGTCGGACGTGGTGCTGGACAACCTGCGGGCCCCGCAACGGGCCTCGCTCGGGCTGTCGTTCGAAGACCTCGAGCGGATCAACCCGAAGATCGTGTGCTGCTCGATCACGGGGTTCGGCTCGGACGGTCCCTACTCCGACCGACCCGCCTACGACCTCATCGTCGAGGCGCTTGGCGGGATCATGAGCGTGACCGGGCCGGTGGGTGGTCCGAGCGTGCGGGCCGGCGTCCCGATCGGCGACATCGTCGCCGGCCTCTACGCCGCCATCGGCATCCTCGGCGGGTTGCAGTCACTACGCACCACCGGGCGCGGCACCCACGTCGACATCTCGATGCTCGACTGCCAGGTCAGCCTGCTGTCCTACCTGGCCCAGTACTACCTCACCGGTGGGATGGTGGCGAGCCACCAGGGCAAGGCCCACGTCTCGATCCCGACCTACAACACCTTCGTCACGAAGGACGGCCGCGAGATCGTGATCGCGGCGAACACCGAGGGCATGTGGCGGTCGCTGTGTCAGGTGCTGGGTCGCGAGGATCTCCTCGACGACGAGCGCTTCGCCGGCAACGCCGCCCGGCTGGCCCACCGTGACGACCTCGTCCCGCTGCTGCAGGAGGAGATGGCCAGGCACACGGCCGACGAGCTGTACGGCGCACTGGTGGACGCCGGGGTACCCGCCGCGCCGATCAACCCGGTCGACGCCGTCTTCGCCGATCCCCAGGTGCTGCACCGCGACATGGTGGTGCGCGCCCCACACCGCGGCGGCGGCGACTTCGTGACACTCGGGTCGCCGGTGAAGTCCGAGCGCAGCCCGGGGGAGGGCTTCCGGTCACCGCCCGGCCTCGGCGGCCAAACCGCGCAGGTGCTGACCGAGCTCGGGTTCGACGCCGAGGAGATCGCCGAGCTGCGGCGTGCCGGTGTGGTGAACGACGGGTGAGCGGTCCGCGCATCCCGCCGCTGCCCGAGACGGAGTGGGACGAGGGCCAACGTGTCCTGATCGGACAGAACTGGTCCGGGCCGCCACCGGGCAACCGCAACAACCTGTACCGGACACTGGCCCGGCACCGGGAGCTGCTGCGGGTGTGGGGCGAGTTCGGCCGCACCGTCCTGCACGGCGGCCTTGCGGCGCGCGAACGCGAGCTGGTGGTGCTGCGCGTCGCGTGGCTGACCGGCTGCGCCTTCGAGTGGGCCTACCACGTGCCGCTCGCCCGACGGGAGGGCCTCTCGGAGGAGGAGATCAGTCGTGTGGCCGGGGCGCGGGACCCGGCATGGGCCGACGAAGACGTGGCCCTGCTCATGGCGGTCGACGAGCTCGAGGAGGCCTCGACCCTCACCGAGACCACCTGGGCGGCGCTGCGTCGTCGCCACGACGAGCAACGGCTGATCGAGATCCTGACCGTCGTCGGGCAGTACCGGCTCGTCGCCGGCATCACCAACGCATCGCGGATCGCGCCCGCGGCCGGGCTGCCCACCGTGCCGACCGGCCGGGGAGGGGCAGCGAGCCGCGCCCCGGGTCGTGTCGGGTCCGGTGAGCCGCGGATCCTCCCGCTGCCCTGGGCGGAGTGGGACGAGCAGCGTGTCGGGTCCGGGCCGTCGTCGGGCGACGGGACCGATCTGCACCGGACGTGGGTCCGCCACCGCGAGATCTACCGGACGTGGAGCGTGTTCGACCAGCTCCTGCAGGACGGCATGCTCACCCCCCGCGAGCGGCACCTGCTGGGCCTGCGGACGGCATGGCGGTCGCGTTGCGCGTTGCTGTGGGCCCACCACGGAGCCGCGGCGCCGGCGGCCGGTCTGACCCCCGATGAGGTCGAGGACGTCGGGACCGGGCCGTGGGCACCGCGATGGAGCGAGGCGGAGTCCGCGTTGCTCGCGGCGGCCGACGAGCTCTACGACACCTGCGACGTGAGCGCCGGGACCTGGGCGGTACTCGTCCGCCACCACGACGAGCCGACGGTGTTGGAGCTGCTGGCGTCGGTCGGGAACCACCGGCTAGTCGCGTTCCTCGCCAACGCGCTGGGGATCCGCCCGGCCGCGGGCGCTCCGGTCCTGCCGGCGGGGTCCGGGGTTGCGCGGTCGGTCAGGTGACCGTGGTGGACTCCCGCAGGCCACGCACCTCGGCCAGTAGCGCCCGGGCAGCCGTGTCCTGCTGCTCGGGCCCCCACCGCTCCGCCGGGCCCGTCACACCGAGCGCGGCGAAGCCCCGGTAGACCCACTCGATCGGCACCGCGACGGAGGCGGCGCCGGGGATGTTCTCGCCTTGGCTGCGGGCGACACCGTCGCGGCGCACCGCGCGCAGCTCCGCCAGCAGCGCGGTGGGGCCTGCTGCCGATGCGACTGTGCCGGGGTCGGCGAGTACCCGTTGCACGTCGGCGTCGGAGGCGACCGAGAGCAGCGCCTTGCCCGCCGCGCCGCGGGTGAGAGGGTAGCGGCGGCCCAGCCCGACCGCGATGTGCAGCGGCTGCGTGCTCGGCAGCTCGTGCACGGCCGAGCGCGCGTCGCCGAGTCGCCAGTGCAGCGTCGCCGACTCACCGGTCAGATCGCGGAGCCGAGCCAGGCTGGCGTAGACGCGCGGGATGAGGTCGTCGAGCATCAGGCCGGTCAGCCGCAGCACCTCCGGGCCCGGCCGGAACTCGTGTGAAGCGCGGTCGAACACGAGGAATCCCTCGGCCTCCAGTGCTCGCAGGAGCCGGTGAGCGGTCGGCAGCGAGTACCCGAACCGGGCGGCCACCGCGGACGCGGTGATACCCGGCGTCGCCGGGGTGACGAGCTGCAGGATGCCCAGCGCCCGTGACACGCTGCGGGCACCCGTGACGGCTGGGGTGTCCGGTGCGGGGCGGACCGGAGTCCGATGTCCCATGGTCGTGCCGCCCTTCTCACAGACGCGGGTCGGGTCAGTGGCGGAAGGTCGCCGTGAGCCGGCGGGCCTCCTCGGCGACGAGCCCGCCGACGGCCTCGGCCTCGGCGGGACCGAATCGCTGCGCCGGGCCCACGACGGAGATCGCCACCAGGCCGCGGCGCAGACCCGGGACCGGTGCTGCGACCGCGACGGCGCCGGGGATCGTCTCGCCGACGGTCACGGCGAAGCCCCGCGCCCGAGCGGCGGAGAGGTCGGCCAGCAGCCCGGGCCGCTCATTGCGGAGGCGGTCGCGGACCGCCCGCTCGTCCTCGCCGAGGAGCAGCACCAGACCCGCTGCGCCCCGGGCCAGTGGGTAGCGCCGGCCCACTCCGGGGGTGACGCGATGGGCGTGGTCGCTGGGAACCTCGCGCACGCAGGTCCGTTCGTCGGCGAACCGCCAGAACATCGTCGCGGTCTCGCCGGTCCGGTCGCGCAGCCGGCGCAGGGCGGCGAACGCCGGCGCGACCCCGCCGTCGCGGTCGACGATCACGGCCGACAGGCGCAGGAACTCCGGCCCGGGCCGGTACCGGCGCGTCACCGGGTCGAGCACGAGGAACCGTTCGGCTTCCAACGCTCGCAGCAGCCGGTGCGCGGTCGGCAGCGAGTAGCCGAACCGTTCGGCGATCTGCGGGCCGGTCACCCCGCCGCAGCTGGGGGAGAAGGAGCGCAGGATCGACAGCGCCCGCGTGACGCTCTGGGTGCCGGTCGCGGAGGGGGTACCTGCGCCTGTCGAGCGGGTGGTGCCGGCGGACGGGACGCCGGTCGTCCGGGTACTGATCGCCGTTGCTCCGGCGGATCGGGTGCCGCTGATGCGGTCGGTGTCGTGGGGCGACGCGTCCATGGGCTCTCGCATCCTCCGATCGGCCCGCTGTGATCGATACGGCAGGGGATCGGTACGGCTTGTGGTGGGTACGGCACGTGGTCGCCGGGGCGGGGATCTCAGTGGTGGGGATGTCAGGGGTGGGGCGGCCCCGGGCCGCGGGCGGCAGCGGCGATCAGCTCGGCGGCCCGCTCCCACGCCGCGGGATCGGTGGCGCCACTCATGCGCATCGAGTGACTCACCCCGGCGACGAGCAGGCGCAGGTCGAATCCGGTGAGGCCCGGTGCGAGCGCTCCCTGCGCGCGGCCGCGTTCGAGCAGCGCACCGAGCCGGTCGATGGCGGGAGCGCCGGCCGGGAACAGGTCGGTGCGCAGCAGCAGGGCCTCGCCGAGCAGGCGGTCGGTCCGGACGTCCTCCATCAGCATGAGGATCATCTCGCGGACGCCCAACCAGGCGTTCTCGTGCCGGCTGACGTCCGCAATGCGCGTCGCGAGCGCCGCGAGCTTGTGCGCCATCACGGCCGCGAGGAGGTCGTCGCGGGAGGCGAAGCTGCGGTAGACGGTGGTGCGGCCGACGCCGGCGACGGCGGCCACCTCGGGCAGACCGACGTCGAGGCCGCGGCGCGCGCAGACATCCAGCGCGGCGGCGAAGACCTTCTCGGCGTTGCGCACGGCGTCGGACCGGCGGCCTCGCGTTCTCCGCTCGGTCGTGACCTGCTGACCGGTCGTCGTCACGTGCGCACCCGCTTTCGCCGACACCTGTGTCCGCATTCGTGAGACTATACGGACGGGGCTGTCCGGAAAAGGGGTGTCTCGATGGACCGCGAGCGGCTGGCGGAGTTCCTGCGCACTCGACGGGAGGCGCTGCAGCCCGAGGACGTGGGCCTGCCCCGCGGTCGCCGACGCGCGGTGGGCCTGCGCCGCGAGGAGGTCGCCGTGCTGTCGGACATGTCTGTCGACTACCTGGTCCGCATCGAGCAGGGACGGGGCCCGCATCCCTCGGAGCAGCTGCTCGGCGCGCTCGCTCGAGGCCTTCGGCTCTCGCCCGAGGAGCGTGACCACCTGTTCCGGCTGGCTGGTTACCCGGCGCCGGGGGCTGTTCCGCGCGGCGACCACATCAACCCCGGCATGCTGCGGATCCTCGACGGGTTGGCGGACGGCATCGCCCAGGTGGTGAACCGGCTCGGCACCACCTTGCGGCAGACCCAGCCCGCCGTCGCCCTGCTGGGGGACCAGACCCACCACATCGGACCGGCGCGCAGCCTGCACTACCGATGGTTCACCGATCGTCGCGAGCGCGCCCTGTATCCCGCAGCCGACCACCCGGCCCGCAGCCGAAGGATCGTCTCGGACCTGCAGCAGGTGCTGGTGCGCGACGGGGAGGGGTCCGAGGCGGCCGAGCTGGTCGATGCCCTGCTCGCGGTGAGCGAGGAGTTCGCCACGATCTGGCGGGAGCACCCGGTGGCCGGGCGCCGCTGTGGGTCGGAGCGGTTCGTGCATCCGCAGGTGGGCGAGCTGGAACTGCACTGTCAGATCCTCACCGACCCCGACGGGTCACAGGTACTGCTCGTCTACACCGCGAACCCGGGCACCGACTCGCACGACAGGTTGCGCCTGCTGTCGGTGCCCGGCGATCGGGAGGTGGAGCTCCCGGTCAGCGTTGGATCGCCTTGACCTCCAGGTACTCCTCGAGGCCGAACCGGCCGAACTCGCGGCCGTTGCCGGACTGCTTGTAGCCGCCGAAGGGCGCCAACGGGTTCCACTGCCCCCCGTTCACGTCGACCTGGCCGGTGCGGATGCGCCGGGCGATCCCGAGCGCGCGCTCGGGGCTGCCGAACACGGCACCGTTGAGCCCGTAGTGGCTGTTGTTCGCGATCGCGACCGCGTCGTCGTCGTCCGCGGCGGGGATCACGGTCAGGACCGGCCCGAAGATCTCCTCCTGGGCGACGACGGCGTCGGGGTCGACGCCGGCGAGGATCGTCGGGCGGACGTACGCCCCGGCCTCGAGCCCCTCGATCGGCTCGGGCCCCCCGATGGCGACGGTGGCGCCGTCGGCGATTCCCCGCTCGATGTAGCCGAGCACGCGGTCGCGCTGCACGTGCGAGGCGAGCGGCCCGAGCCGGTTGGTCTCGTCGGTCGGGTCGCCGACCGTGTACTCGGCGGCGGCGGCCACCGCGCGCTCGACGATCTCGTCGTGGCGGGCTGCCGGCACGATCATGCGTGACCACGCCCCGCACACCTGCCCGCTGTTGGCGAAGGCGGCACCGACCCCGAGCGCGACCGCAGTGTCGAGGTCGGCGTCGTCGAGGATGACGTTGGGGGACTTGCCGCCCAGCTCCAGCGATACCCGCTTCACGGTCTCGGCCGCGACCATCGAGATCCGCTTGCCGACCCGGGTCGACCCGGTGAAGGAGACCATGTCGATCCCGGCATGGGCGGCGATCGCCTCGCCCACGACCGGTCCCGTGCCGTGCACGATGTTGAACACCCCGGCCGGTAGGCCCGCCTCCGCGGTGACCTCGGCCAGCACGCGGGCCGTCAGCGGTGCCAGCTCGGCTGGCTTCCACACCACCGTGTTCCCCGCGAGCAGCGCGGGCGCGAGCTTGGCGACGGTCTGCTGGAGCGGGAAGTTCCACGGGGTGATCGCGCCGACGACCCCGATCGGCTCGCGCACGATCAGTGAGTTGCCGATCTCCTCGGTCCACGCGAAGCCGGCTGCGACGCCGGCGAAGGTCGAGGCGACCAGCACGGGCAGCCCGGCCTGGGCCATTCGGGACAGGGCGATCGGGGTGCCGACCTCGGCGGTGATCAGGTCGGCGATCTCGCCGGCACGGGCCTGCAGGCCCGCGGCGATGCGCTGCACGACGGCGATGCGCTCGGCGACGCCGGTGCCGGCCCAGGCCTGCTGCGCGGCGCCTGCTGCCGCGACGGCGGCGTCGACGTCGGCCGGGGTTCCCGCGGGTACGGCGCCGATGACCAGGCCGGTGGCCGGGTTCACCACGTCGATGGTGTCGGATCCGGTGGCACTGCCGGTGGCGGTGCCGTCGATCCAGTGGGTGATCGGACCGGCCAGGGTGGCCGGGGGTGAGAGGCTCATGCGCCCACGGTCGCCCCGCCCCCGACGGGGAGACAGGTACAGCCGATACCAGGATCGGTTGGACCCGGCCCGCCCCGCTCAGGCCCGGGCGAGTGCCTCCCGCAGTGCCGCGATCAGGGCCGCCGTGCGCGGGTCCCCGGTGGGCGAGGCCACCATCTGGTTCGGCACGTAGCCGAACCCGATGCCCGCGTCGACGTCGGCGAAGCCGAGTGAGCCGCCGGCGCCGTTGTGCCCGAAGGAGCCCTCGCCCAGCATGGGAGCACCGGGCGTGGGCAGCCGGAAGCCGAGACCGAACCGGGTCTCGGCGATCGTCACGGCGTCGGGGCCGCGCACCTGTTCGGTTCGCGCCCGCTCGACGGTGGCGGGGGCGAGCAGCCGCAGCCCGGCCACCTCCCCGATGCAGGCCGCGTAGAGCCGGGCCAGCGAGCGCGCGTTGGTGACGGCGTTGGCCGCGGGGATCTCGGCGCGGCGGGCCGCCGGGTCGTTCCAGGTCGCGGCGTGCGGGGTCGGCAGCGCCCCGTTCGACGACGCGGCCCTGGCCAGCAGCGACGTCGGGTCCGATGCGGTAGCTGCGATGCGGGTCGCGAGCTCGCGGGCCGCCGGGTCGGCCAGCCGGTCCAGAGCTCCCGGATCGGGGACGGCGTCGAGCAGCGGTGCCACGTCGGTCTCGTGGTCGGCCGGCAGGCCGATCCACAGGTCCAGGCCCAGCGTCCCGGTGATGTCCTCGGTGAGGACGGCACCGAGGCGGCGCCCGCTCGCCCGGCGGACGATCTCGCCGAGCAGCCAGCCGTAGGTCAACGCGTGGTAGCCGTGGGCGGTGCCGGGCGTCCACAGGGGTGCCTGGCGGGCGAGCGTCGCGGTGACGGCGCTGCCTTCCAGGAGCGCGGCGCGGTCGAGCCGCTCGTCCAGTACCGGCAGGCCGGACCGGTGGCTGAGGACGTCGGCGACGGTGATCTCCGCCTTGCCGCCCGCGGCGAACTCCGGCCAGTAGGTCGCGACCGGGGCGTCCAGGTCCAGCACACCTCGCTCGGCCAGCAGATGGACGCAGACGGCCGTGACGCCCTTCGTCGTGGAGTAGACCAGCGCTGTCGTCGTGCGTGTCCAGGGGCGTCCGGTCTCGGGATCGGCCATCCCGCCCCACAGGTCCACGACGGTCCGGCCGTCGCGGTGGACCGCGCACGACGCGCCGACGTCGCCGCGCTCGTCGAAGTTCGCGGCGAAGGCGTCGCGGACCCCCTCGAAACCGGGCGCGACCTCGCCCTCGATGTGCAGTGCTGCCCTCACGGATGCTCCGTCCCGTCTGGGACCCGGCCGGGCGGTCGGGCGCGGTCCTACTGTAACTCATCATACTGTCAATCGAAGTAGTACTTCCCTGACTCGGCGGTGAGCTGTACGGTTCATTACTGTCATTGACAGAACAACTCCGAGAGGTGGCGCAACGCCATGCGTGCGACGGCGGACGCGGTGACGACGTGAGCTCGCCGATCACCATCCCCAAGCTCGGCTGGACGATGGAGGAGGGCGTCATCACCGAATGGCTCGTAGGGGACGGTGAGCAGGTCGCCGAGGGCGAACCGCTCTACATCCTCGAGAGCGACAAGGTCGAGAACGAGGTCGCCGCCCCGGCGAGCGGGGTGCTGCGCCGGTCCGCCGAAGCGGGCGAGTCCTATCCGGTCGGCACCCAGATCGGCATCATCGAATGAAGGAGCCCCTCGTGGCCGACAGGTCCTCGAAGAAGATCAACTTTGTCAAGGGGGTGAACCTGGCCCTGCACGACGCGCTGGCCGCCGACCCGTCGGTCTTCCTGATGGGTGAGGACATCGCCGACCCGGAGGACGGCGGGGTCTGGAAGGCCACGGCAGGCCTGTCCACCAAGTTCGGCACCGACCGCGTGCGGTCCACCCCTATCGCTGAGCAGGGTTTCGTCGCCGCCGGCATCGGCGCGGCGCAGGCAGGCCTGCGACCGGTGGTCGAGGTGATGCTGATGGGCTTCATCACGATGGCCATCGACCCAATCCACAACACCGCCGCCAAGTGGCGCTACATGACGGCGGGCCGCAGCTCGGTCCCGATCACCATCCGCACCTTGGCCGGCGCCGGCAGCGGGGTGGGAGCGCAGCACTGCGACCAGCTCGAGTCCTGGTTCGCCGCGAGCCCCGGGCTCAAGGTCGTGCAGCCGTCCAACCCGGTCGAGGCCTACGGCCTGCTGACCTCGTCGATCTTCGACGACGACCCCGTCATCTTCATCGAGCAGGCCTCGCTCACCGGCAAGCCGGTGCGGATGGACGTGCCGGAGCCCGGCATGCGCATCCCGCTCGGCAAGGCGAACGTCTGCCGCGCCGGCACGGACGTGACCGTCATCGGCTACGGCGCGCAGCTCGGCGACGCGCTCGCGGTCGCTGACGAGCTGGCAGGCGAGGGCATATCGGTCGAGGTCGTCGACTTGCGCACGATCGCCCCGTTCGACGCCGAGACCGTGTTCGCCTCGGTGGCCCGAACCCGCCGGGCCGTGATCGTCCACGAGGCGCGGACGATGTTCGGCCCCTCGGCCGAGATCGCCGCGCAGATCCATCACGAGCTGTTCGGCGAGCTCGCCGCTCCGGTGCAGCGGGTCGGGGCCCCCTTCACGCCGGTGCCGGCGAGCCGGGCGCTCGAATCGCGCTTCATGGTCGGCAGGACCGACATCGAGGCCGCGCTCAGACGCGCGCTCGCATAGGCACGCACCGACGACGTCGTCAGGAGATGGATCACCGATGACCACCACCCAACCGAGGATCCAGCAGCCCTACACCGAATCCGCGTTGGTCTCCAAGGGCCGCTACATATCGACCGAGTGGCTCGCGGCCGAGTACGAGAAGCTCTGGCCACAGGTCTGGCAGATGGCCTGCCGGCTCGAGCAGATCCCTCAGGTCGGCGACTTCCACGAGTACCTGATCGGGACCCAGTCGATCCTGCTGGTGCGCGAGTCCGAGGACACGGTCCGGGCCTTCCGCAACGCGTGCCCGCACCGCGCCACTCGCATCGCGTCCGGCACCGGCCACGTCGACGCTGAACTGCGGTGCCCGTTCCACGGGTGGGCCTGGAACCTCGACGGTTCGGTGCTGGAGATCCCCGACGCCGACGACTTCGCCCCTGAGTGCCTCTCCCGCTCCGAGCTGCGCCTGCGTGAGGCCACCGTCGGGCTGTGGGGTGGCTTCGTGTTCGTCACTTTCGCGCCGGATCCGGAGCCATTGCGGGAGTTCCTCGGGCCGGTGGTGGAGGGGCTCGCGCCGTTCGAGCCGGAGAAGATGCGGCTCATCCGGCACCGCACGACGATCATGGACTGCAACTGGAAGGTGGGTCTCGCCGCGTTCAACGAGGCCTACCACGTCGAGGCCACCCACGTCTGGGACCTCAGCGGGTACGCACGCGGAGCGCGGGTCAGCGCTTCCGGCAGGCGGACCCGTGGCGCGGACGACGGCGGTCGCCCCGACGTGCGCGACGCCGACGGCCGCACCCCCGGTGCCTACCAGTTCCACTACGAGGCGTTCCCGACGCACAACCTGATGCGCAACGTGCCGGAAATGCTCACCGAGAGCGCCCCGCTCGGCGACCACGGTGATCCCAAGCAGGCGGCGCTCGCGATGCTGCGGCTCAACCAGATGATCTCGCTGGCCCATCAGGACGATATCGATCACGTCGAGGCGATGGCGAACGTGCCCGGGGACGTGCCGGCCGTCCGGTTCTTCACCGATGTGCGGCGCGCGGCCGGTGCGGCGGTGGGCGTGGACTACTCCCACATCCCCGACGAGGACGTCATGTCGGCGATCGACTACTGCATCTACCCGAACCTGGTCGGCCCGATCAGCGCGGGCAACTGGATCCTGTTCCGCTTCCGCCCCAACGGGAAGGATCCCGACACCTGCCTGTTCGACGTCCTGTTCCTGCACCGGTTCGGCGAGGGGCAGCAGCCACCGCCGGTCGAGCACGAGTTCTTCCCACGCTGGCAGGACCACGACGGCTGGGGCCAGACCATCGGCCAGGACCTGTCCAACATGGGCCACGTCCAGGCCGGCCTGCACCAGACGTCGTTCACCGGGCTGCGCCTCAACCGTCAGGAGGCGGGAGTGCGCAACTTCGAACGGTTCGTCGACCGCCACGTGCTCGGTGATCACGGCGCTTCCTGAGCCGCCGCCGGTCGCCGTGCGGATCGAGCCGCTCGGGATCGAGCTGGCGGTCCTCCCCGGCGAGTCGTTGATGGCAGCGGCTCGGCGGCACGGCTTCTGGTGGCCGACCCGGTGCCGCGGCCAGGCGCTGTGCACGGCCTGCCTGTGCGAGGTGGTGTCGGGCGCCGACCGGTTCGAAGCCATCGGGCGGCTCGAGCGGGAGGCACTGGAGTCGCTGCGGGAGTTCCGGGACCGCCGGCCTGGCGAGCTGCGGCTGGGATGCCAGGCCCGACCGACCGGGCGGGCCACCGTCCACAAGCGCGGGGTGCGCCCGGCGGGTGAGGCCCGGCGGCCGACCGCACTCCCGTCCTGACCACTTCCCGTCCCCGAGGAGAGGATCGACCATGGCCGACGTCGACGAGGTCGTCCGCGTGCCGCACTCGACCGTGCGGCGGCGCATCGCGCAGCACATGATCAAGTCAGCCGCGACGTCCGCCCACGTCTACGCCATGATCGACATCGACTACGGCGCCGTCGACGACGTCCGCCGCCAGGTCGGCCCGCAATGGCGACACGAGCACGGGTTCGGCCTGACCTACTTGCCCTTCGTGGCGCGCGCTGTCGCAATCGCGATCGCGCGCTACCCGCAGCTCAACGCGCGGTTCACCGACGACGCACTGGAGGTGCGGCGCGGGATCGGGCTCGGCATCGCCGTGGACGTCGACTTCGCCGGACTCGTCGTGCCCGTCGTCGCGAACGCCCACGACCTGCGGGTGCCGGACCTGGCTCGGGCGATCGACGACCTCGCCGGCCGCACCCGGTCCGGCGCCCTGCGTGGCGCGGACGTCGCAGGCGGCACGTTCACCCTGTCCAACCCGGGGCCGTTCGGGGCGCGCACCACGCTGCCGATCATCAACCAGCCGCAGGTCGCGATCATCACGGTCGACGCGATCGCGCCACGGCCCGCGGTGGTCGCGGACGGTGCGGGCGGCACCTGCCTGGCGATCCGGCCGATCGGCAACCTCACCCTCGGCTGGGACCACCGTGCGTTCGACGGGGCGTACGCGGCCAGCGCACTCTCCGCGGTGCGCGAGGCGCTGGAGACCCACGACTGGCGCGCCGAGTTCGGCTCCGCCGCCATACCCGCCACCGCCATCCCCGCCACCGCCATCCCCGACGCCCCCATCCCCGACGCTGCCATCGCGGCGTCCTGATCCATCCTGAACGGAGCACCGATGACGATCCCGAAGGCGCAGCTGCTCGACGTCTACGCCGTCGCCGCACTCGGCAAGGAACTCGACGACCGGGTCCAACAGCTGCTGATGGCAGGCACCATCGCCACGACCTGGTTCTCGTGGCGGGGGTCGGAGCTGATCGGGGCGGTCGTGGGCACCGTGATGCGGCCGGAGGACCAGCTCGTCGCCTACTACCGCGACGGCATGTCGCAGTTCGCGAAGGGCTCGTCGGTGCAGCGGCTGTTCGCCGAGGCACTCGGCAAGGCCACCGGGACCCAGAAGGGGAAGTCCGGGTGGGTGCACTCGGTCGACCTCGACGCGAACGTGGTGATGAACTCCGGCGTGGTCGGCGGCCAGCTGCCGATCGCGGCGGGCTGGGGGCTGGCGTCGGTGCTGCGGGGCGACGACAAGGTCACCGTCTGCACCTTCGGTGACGGCGCCGCGAACGAGGGCGCCTTCCACGAGGCGCTCACGCTCGCCTCGCTCTGGAAGCTGCCGGTCGTCTACGTGTGCCACAACAACCGCTACGCCGAACACACGGCCTTCGACAAGACCTCCCCGGTCGCGCACGTCGCCGACCGGGCCGCCGCCTACGACGTGCCCGCGGTGACCGTCGACGGGGGTGACGTGCCGACGCTGTGGGACGCGATGGGCACCGCGATCGAGAGGGCCCGCACCGGCGGCGGCCCGTCACTGGTCGAGGCGACGACCTACCGGTTCCGCGGCCACACCCGTTACGACCCGATGCGCTACATCCCGGCGGGCGAGGTGGACGAGCAGGTGCGGGCCGACCCGCTCCCGCTCTTCCGGTCGTGGCTGGTCGAACAGGGCCGCGCGACCGAAGCCGAGCTGGCTGCGCTGGACGCGCGTGCCCGCACCGAGGTCGAACAGGCCTGGGAGTTCGCCCGCGACAGCCCGTTCCCCGACGCCGAGGAGCTCCTCGCCGACGTCTACGCGTCCTGAGCACGGCAGTCCCAACAGGCAGTCCCACCGACAGTCACAGGAGACCAGTTATGGGGAAAGCTCGACGGCAAGGTCGCCTTCATCACCGGCGTCGCCCGGGGCCAGGGTCGGTCGCACGCCGTGCTGCTCGCGGAGGAAGGCGCCGACATCATCGGCGTCGACATCTGCGAGCCGATCGACTCGGTGGGCTATCCGATGGCGACGCCGGAGGATCTCGCCGTAACCGATGCGCTGGTGGAGAAGGCGGGCCGCCGGATGGTGGCCCGCCGGGCCGACGTCCGTGATCGGGCCGCGCTGCAGTCCGCAGTGGACGAGGGTCTCGCCGAGTTCGGGCGGCTCGACGTCGTACTGGCCAACGCGGGGGTGATGGCCCACGGTGTCAAGCCGTACACGGACTCGGAAGCTGCGTGGCGCGACAGCATCGACATCATGCTCACCGGGGTGTGGAACGCCCTGCAGGTCGCCGTGCCGTCGATGATCGCCGCCGACAACGGCGGCGCGATCGTGATCACCAGCTCGACCGTCGGGCTGGGCTTCGTCACCACCAACTTCGACGGCTACGGCGCAGCGAAGTTCGCCGTCGTCGGGCTGATGCGGGCCTACGCCGGCCGGCTGGCCCGGCACAACATCCGGGTCAACACCATCCACCCGACCGGCGTCGCGTCGCCGATGATCCTCAACGAGCACTTCGCGCAGTTGGTGACCGAGCACGAGGCGGTCGCGGCGAGCTTCGGCAACGCACTTCCGATCGCGACCCTCGACCCGATCGATGTCAGCCGCAACGTGCTGCACCTGATCTCCGACGACGGCCGCCACATCACCGGACACACCCTCGCCGTCGACGCAGGGCAGACCACCGTCGCCCTCGGGAGCGGCCCCGCGGTACTCGGGTAAACGAGTCAGCCCTGTCCCGCGACCAGGAAGGAGCACCATGGCATCCGCCCCGACGTCCACGCCGGAGGCCCCACCGCCCCCACCGCAGCAGACGCTGCCGCTGATCCGGCTGGCCGAGGCCCCGCTGGATCCGCCGCCGCAGTTTGCGGCACTGCGCCGCGACAACCCCGTCACCCCCGTCGGCATCTGGGACGGGACCGGCCGGGCCTGGCTGGTGACGCGCTGGGAGGACGCCCGCGCGTTGCTGCGGAACCCGGCCCTCAGCGCCGAGATGGGCCGTCCGGGGTTCCCGCTCACGCGGCCGGGGGTGCCGCCGCCGCCGTACGGGTTCTTCCAGGGCCACGACGACCCTGTGCACACCACGTTCCGCAAGGCACTGACCCGCGAGTTCACGATGCGGCGGATCGAGGCGATGCGGGAGCCGACCGTGCGGATCACCGACCGGCTGCTCACCGCGATGATCAGCCAGGGCGGCCCTGCCGACTTCGTGACCGCGCTCGCCCTGCCCCTGCCGTCGTTGGTGATCTGCGAGCTCCTCGGGGTGCCCTACGCGGATCACGACTTCTTCCAGCAGCACTCGAGCGTCCTCGTCGACTTCCGCTCGACCGGTGCGGAGATCGTGGCCGCGCGAGCCGCGCTCGGCGACTACCTCGAGCGACTTGTGGACGTCCGCAGGCGGGAGCCGCGCGGCGACCTCCTGAGCACGCTCGGGGAGCACGTCGAGGCGGGGACGTTCTCTCTGCGGGACGCGGCCGACCTCGGTGCTTTCCTCCTGTTCGCCGGCCACGAGACGACCGCGAACATGATCGGCCTCAGCGTGCTCGCGCTGCTGGCACATCCGGACCAGATCGGGCGGATCCACGATCCCGCTGCGGCACCCACCGCCGTCGAGGAGCTGCTGCGCTACCTCACCATCGTTCAGTCGGGGCTGCGTCGGATCGCGGTGGAGGACATCACCGTTGGCGGCGAGCTGATCCGGGCCGGCGACGGTGTGATCATCTCGTTGAACGCGGCGAACCGGGACGGTGACGCGTTCGCCGACCCGGACCGGCTCGACCTCCAGCGAGCTGATGCCCGCCGCCACGTGGCGTTCGGTTACGGGGTGCACCAGTGCCTGGGACAGCCGCTGGCCCGCCTGGAGCTCACGATCGTCCTCCCTGCGGTGTTCCGCAGGCTGCCGGGACTTGCGGTGGACCTGTCCGAGGTCGTCTTCAAGGACACGGCGTTCGCGTACGGACCGCGCGCCATGCCGGTCACGTGGTGATGGTGAAAGGGAGGTCGCATGCGCGTCGAGGTGGATACGTCCCGGTGTGTGGGGGCGGGACTGTGTGTGGGGAGCGCGCCGGAGGTGTTCGACCAGCGCGACTCGGACGGCATGGTCGTGCTGCTGGTGGCGACGCCGCCTGCGGAGCGCGACGCAGCCGTCCGCGAGGCGGCATTCGTGTGCCCGGCCGAGGCGATCAGCGTCGTGGACGAGTGATGCGACGCTCCGGGAGCGAGGAGAACCGATGAAGATCGCCGAGGACGAGCTGCGCTTCGACGGGCGGGTCGCGATCGTGACCGGGGCAGGCCGTGGCATCGGGCGGGCGTACGCCACGCTGCTCGCCGCGCGCGGATCCAAGGTCGTCGTCAACGACCTGGGCGGGACACGCGCAGGGGTGGACGGGGACCCCGGCGTGGCCGAGAGTGTCGCGGCCGCCATTCGGGACGCCGGGGGTGAGGCGGTCGCCGACGGCTCGGACATCGCGACCGCGGACGGTGCCGCGGCGCTGGTCGACACCGCCGTCGCGTCATGGGGCCGGGTGGATGTGCTGGTCAACAACGCGGGCATCTATCTGCCCGACGCCTTCCCCGACATCGAACCGGCAGAGTTCCGCCGCTACTTCGACGTGCACGTGGGCGGCAGCTTCGCCGTCACGCGGAGGTGCTGGCCGCACATGGTGCGGGCCGGCTACGGCCGGGTCGTGATGACGACCTCGCACGGAATGCTGGGTTCCGCGGCGCTGACGTCCTACGGTGCGGCGAAGGGAGCGGTCTTCGCGCTGGCCAGGGCGTTGGCCATGGCAGGCGGTACCGCGGGCATCCTGGTCAACAGCGTGGCCCCCGTCGCGGCCACTCGGATGACCGGTGCCACCGATGACGCGCCGGGAGGGCGGTTCGGTGTCGACTCGTCCGCACCCTCGCTCGTAGCGCCGCTGGTGGCGTTGTTGTGTCACGAGAGCTGTGCGGTGACGGGGGAGACCTTCCTCGCAGGGGGTCGCCGGCAGGCGCGGCTCTACCTCGCGGAGACCCCGGGCTACGTGCATCCCGGGGTCGACCTGACTCCGGAGGACGTTGCGGCGCACTGGGCTGAGGTGCTGGACACCGACGGAGCGATGGTCCCCACCGACACGCTCAGCTGGCTGGACATGAACGCCGCTCGGCTCGTCACCACGCCGGTCGGCGAGTAGCGCTGACTCGGACCGCAGCCCTGGGGCCTTCCCTTGGAAGGCGCCGCCGGGTATTCAGCGAACCGCAGGTGGTGCTCGGTAGGTGGCCGACCCGGCCAACGCCTGACCCGACGGCTCACCATCGCGGCGTCGCGCACCACGCTGTTACGCCTGGTCCGCGCCCTGCCCCTGGCAGAACCTGGCACGGTGACCGTGCACGGCGTTGATGACTTCGCGTTCCGTCGAGGCCACACCTACGGAACGATCTTGGTCGACATGGACACCCACCGGCCCGTCGATGTACTGCCCGACCGCCTCGGCGACACCTTCGCCGACTGGTTGCGCGCCCACCCCGGCGCCGAGGTGATCTGTCGTGACCGTGCCAGCGGAAACGCCGAAGGCGCCCGCGTCGGCGCCCCGGACGCGATCCAGGTCGCGGACCGGTTTCACCTGCTCTACAACCTCACCGACGCGGTCAAGCGCGTCGTGCGCGCGTCAGAAGTGCCTGCGTGATCAGCCCGCTTCCGACGCCGTGGCCCAGCCCGATCCGACCCAGTCCGATCCAACCCAGCCCGCCGCGCCGGACGGCGAACCGCAGGATGTTGTCGTGGGGCACCGAGCCGAGCTGACCCGACTGCGTTGGGCTGAGGTCCGCGCCTTGTCGGACAAGGGGATCGGGACCACTGCGATCAGCAGGGCGCTGAATCTGGACACCAAGACGGTGCGGCGCTACGCCCGCGCAGCCGCAGAGGAGCTGCTCACCACGATGCCGCGCCGGGCCCACGAACTCGATGCCCACGCCGCCTACCTGGCCACACGCTGGCAAGAGGGCTGCACCAACGCTGTCCGGCTCACCGCCGAGGTGCGCGAGCGCGGCTACCGCGGCAGCGAACGGTCCGTACGCCGCCTGCTGCAAACGTGGCGTGCCAGCGCCGGCCCCGTCGCCACGCCCACCGGCCCGCCGACACCGCGTCAGGTCACCGGGTGGATCATCCGCCCCGCGTGCGACCGCACCAAGCACGCCATGCCGCTCTCGCGCGGATCGTGGATCGCTGCCCGGTCCTACGCGCAGTCGATCAGCTGGTCGGCGACTTCGGCGGAATGCTGCGCCACCTCCACGGCCAGCACCTCGACACCTGGATCGCGCAAGCCCAGGCCAGCGAGATCCCGCAGCTGCACGGGTTCGCCACCGGCCTGCTCAAGGATTACGACGCCGTGCGCAATGGGTTGACCCTGCCCTGGAGTAGCGGCGCCGTCGAAGGTGCCGTCGGGAAGCTCAAGGCGGTCAAACGAGCGATGTATGGCCGAGCGAACTTCGATCTCCTCCGCCGCCGCGTCCTACTCCCCACCTGAGCCGGCCACCACGGATTCACGGACTTTGCGCCAGAGCCCCCACTACTTGGCCGTTGACAAACACCCACCGCCAGCCCGTAGCCCAGCCAGCGCGCCGCTGGCGGTCATGGACACCAGGATGCCCAGGATCACCCGGCCCATCACTGTGCCAATGACCTGGCCGCGCCGCTGCGGGGCGGCACGTGACGCGGCGTAGGGGATCGCGACCTGCGCCGCGGCGGCAGTCAGCCGGATGACCACCATCGCGACGAGGAGCAGCCAGAGCGAGGGTGCGATCGAGGCCAGCCCCAGCACCGCTGCAGATGCGTGAAGCAGGTATCCCCGCCGTGCCTGCTCGTCATCTGCCGGCCGCGCGCCGCTCTCCCCGTTGCACTATCGACATCACGACATCGACGAGGCTCGGCCAGAACCCGGGCGGAAGGTCGTGGCCCAACCCGTCGACGACCATGAGATCGGCATCCGGGACAGCGGCAGCGGTCGCCCGGCCGCCGCTCACATCGCAGAGCGGATCGACCGCGCCGTGCACGACCAGCGTCGGGACCCGCAGACTCCGCAGAGCCGGCGTGCGGTCCCGTGCCGTCAGTGCCGCGGCGGTCTGGCGGCTGAGGCCGGCAGGATCGACGCCGATGTCGAAGGCTCGCCTGCCCCGGTCCCGCAGCCACCCCTCGTCGAGGTCGAATCCGGTGGAACCGATCACCCGCGCCGTCGCGACTGCATGCTCGGCCATGCCTTCTCGGGTGGTCGGCGGCGCGGCCGTGAGTGCCCGCATCGCCTCGGGTTGTGCGCCACCCACGGTGGGATCGTTCGTGGTCGACGCGAACGACGTGAGAGAGCCGATCCGGTCGGGGTGGCCGATCGCGACCGACTGGGCGATCATCCCTCCCAACGACATGCCGACGAGGTGTGCCGAACGCAGTCCCAATGCCTCGATCAGCCCGACCGTATCGTCGGCGAGGTCCTCCAGGGAGTACGGAGGTGCCGCCCGGCCGGCGAGCACCGCCGCGATGTCGACGGGACCGTGGTCGGCCAGGTGCGTGGAATCGCCGACGTCGCGGTTGTCGAACCGAACGACGTGGTGCCCGCTGTCGGCGAGCATGCGGCAGAAGCCATCAGGCCAGTAGTGGCGGTACCCGCCGAGACCCATGATGAGCAACACCGTCGGGCGTTCGGGGTCGCCGATCGTCTCGTAGGCCAGTTCGACCTCACCGACACGTGCCACAGCGGGGGTGGACGCGGCTACCACGATCGACCCCGTTCGCGGAGGCACGGAGCCGGCCGACGGCGACCGGAACATTCCTCGGATCGCATGGCTGCCTCCCGCGAGCGCTGCGGTGGTGAGCTGTTCGACGACTTCGGCTTGGCACAGGATAGCAAACAAGTGTTTGTTGTACGCGTGGGCTCCGTCGATGCCCGGGGTCCGCGCTGGCGGCGATGCCGATCTCGGTTACTCATGGTAATCGAATTTGTCCTGCTGGTCTCAGCAACTTGATTCTAAGTTAGGTTCCAGAACCTCTTGTAAGTCGCCGAGCCACGTGTCACGATTCCTCCTGTCAGGACCCGGATGTCCTCCGCCCCGCATGCCATCGGCCGCTCCGAGCAGGACAGCGACGTGGACGGGCAGTCGTCCGTATTGAGCGTGAGGGAATCGACCGGTTCCCTGGCTAGCCATCGACCCAGCGCCGGGATGAGTGCTCGACGGCAGCTCAGTCGGTTCAACTTGGAGAGAACCTGTGAAGACATTACTGTCCGTGACGGCGTCGGCGCTTCTGTTCGCCATGGTCGTCACCGCGTGCGGGAGCTCGACCGATGCGCCGAGCGGAGCGACGGGTGGCTCGGCCGACTGCACTGCGGCCGCGAACTCGGTGGTCGGTGCGGGCCGTGCCGACGTCGCACCCTTCCTGCCCAGCGCCCCGGTCGACGCATCCAAGGTCAAGGGCAAGACCGTCTGGCTCATCCAGAACTCGGTGACGCCGCTGGTGACGGCCGTCACGAAGGGGATGACAGCCGCTGGTGAGCGGGTCGGCGTCACTGTCAAGGCGGTGTCCGGCGAGGGGAGCATCCCGACGATCGTCAGCGCCGTGTCCCAAGCCGTGGCCCAGAAGGCTGACGGAATCGTCCTGCTGGCCATCGCGCCGACGGGCGTGGCTGCTCAGGTCGCCGAGGCCAAGGCTGCGGGCATTCCGGTCGTCGACACCTACAACAGCAACGTCGGCACGGACATGTCCGCGGGTGGCTTCTTCGGGCACGTGTCGGCCGACTACGCGGCAGGCGGGAAGATGATCGCGGCCTGGATGATGGCCGACTCGAAGTGCAACCTCAACGCCGCAATTCTCGGCAATGCCGCCCTGGCCCCGCACAAGGCGCAGAGCGACGCAGCTCAGACGGAGTTCCAGACGGTGTGCGGCGGCGCGTGCAAGAGCGATTTCGAGACTCTGGATCTCCCCAAGCTGGCCACGAGTTCGGGGCCCCAGGTTCAGCAGGTCCTGAGGCGGAACCCGGACATGAAGTACGTGTACTCCAACCTTGACGGCGCCGTCACCTTCATCGCGCCGGCGATCCAGCAGGCGGGCAACGCCGACGTCAAGGTGGCGTCGATGGGCGGTGACACCGCGTCGCTCGAACGGATCAGGAGTGGCAACAGCGTCCAGAAGTCAGTCGTCGCCATCGCCCCACAGGTGTACCAGGGCTACGCGTTCATGGACCAGATCATGCGGGGTATGACTGGCGCGGCAGCCGTCGACTGGACGCTTCCGATCCGGTTCGTCGACTCCTCGAACGTCGGTAAGTCCGACGCCGACATCTTTCCCCGATTCTCCGGCGTCGAGGCGTCGTTCGCCGCGCTCTGGGGCGTCAGCTGATGGACCGCCTTCCCAGCTCCACCGCCACACCGGAAGCTGTCGTCCCGTCAGACAGCAACCCTGAACCCGAGAGCTCGGGTTCCGCAGCGCTGTCGGTTCCCAGGGGCGGGGCCGGCTCGACGATCACCTCGATCATCGCGAAGTACGGCGTCGTCATCGCGGCCCTGCTTCTCATACTGGTGTTCTCACTCCTGCTGCCGAGCACGTTCGCCACCCTGGGGAACGCGCGGACGATCGTGAACTCTTCGGCCATCGTGCTGGTGCTGGCGCTCGCCGCCACGCTCCCGCTGCGGGCCGGCGGGTTCGACCTCTCCATCGCCGGAACGATGGTCGTCAGTGCCGGCCTGGTGGCGGTGATGACGGCAAAGGGGGTTCCCTGGCCGGTTGTGCTGGTGGCCGTTCTCGTGATGGGTGCCGTCGTGGGCGCCGCGAACTCGGCTCTGATAGTGGGCTTGGGCCTCGACGGGTTCGTGGTGACGCTGGGAACGCTGACGGCCCTCGAGGGGATTGCTCTGGCGATATCCGGCGGCGAGATCCTGACGGGTGTCTCGAGCTCGGTCGTCAGCATCGTGACCGCGAAGTTCCTCGGCGTCCAAGCCATGACCTGGTACGCGTGGATCCTCGTCGGCGTGATGTTCTACGTGTACAACTGCACCCCCGCTGGGCGCTACCTCCTCTTCGTCGGCGGCAGCCCGGACGCGTCGAAGCTGGCGGGCCTCTCGGTCACCCGCATTCGGACCGTGGCCCTCATGAGCGCTGGAGTACTGGCCGGCTTCGCCGGGTTCATGCTGGCCGGCAGCTTCGGCGCGGTCGACACCTCCATCGCGGGGCAGTACCTGCTCCAGCCCTACGCCGCTGCGTTCCTCGGGGCGACGACCATCGCGGTCGGCCGCTTCAACGCCTTGGGCACACTCGTCGGCCTCTATCTGCTGGTCATCGGCATCGCAGGTCTGCAGCTGTTCGGTGCAACGGAGTGGGCGACGAACGTGTTCAACGGCGGGGCGCTGATCGCCGCCATCACGTTTGCGAAGCTGGCGAGCAACCGCCGAGGCAGATCATGACCGCGATGGTGGATGATCTGTTGACCGTCCGGGGACTCGGCAAGCACTTCGGGGGACCTTGGGTCCTGCAGGATGTCGACCTGGACGTGCGACGCGGCGAGATCGTCGGCCTCGTGGGCGAGAACGGGTCCGGCAAGTCCACACTGGTCAAGATCTTGACGGGTTACCACGCGCCCGACAGCGGCACCGTGCACATGGGTTCGACGGAGCTGGCGTTCCCGGTGGCCCATTCCGCTGAGCGCGGGATCTCCGTCATTCACCAGGACCTGGGCCTCATCGAGTCGATGACGGTGGCCGAGAACCTCGGCATCTCCTCGTCCTACGGCACCCGCGTGCTGGCCCCGGTGAAGACGAAGAAGGAGGCCGATCTCTGCCGGTCTCTGCTCGCGAGCTTCCACGTCGACGTCGACCTCCAGGAACCGCTCGGCAACCTGGCCCCCTCCGTCCGGTCCGCGGTCGCGATAGCGCGATCCATACGGGTGCTTCGAGGCAACGCCGAGAATCAGCTGCTCATCCTGGACGAGCCGACCGCCTACCTCGGCCACGACGACTCGTTGCGGGTGCGCCGGCTGATGCGCCGCGCGGCAGACGACGGTGCCGGCGTCATCTTCATCTCCCACCACCTCGATGAAGTGGTGGAATCGTGCGACCGGCTCGTCGTGCTCCGGGATGGGCACCTCGTCGACAGCTTCGAGACCACCCACGTCAATCGCGGGGACGTCATCGCCGCGATGCTCGGGCGTCCGCTCGACCGCTTCTACCCGGAGCCCCGCAACAACCGGCGGGAGCAGCTTGTCAGTTTTCGGGGGGTGGCTGGGGGAGCGACCCGGCAATTCGACCTCGACCTGCATGCAGGCGAGGTCGTGGGGGTCACCGGGCTGGTGGGCTCCGGCTTCCAGGAGATCCCCTATCTCCTGGCCGGCCTGGCCTCGCGCACGGCGGGTTCGGTCGTCCATCGGGGCACCGACGTGTTGGGAATGAACCCGAAGAAGCTCCTCGCGCGAGGCATCGCGGTCGTGCCAGGAAATCGCCAACGCGATGGAGTCTGGCTGAAGGGCACCGCCCAGGAGAACATCAGCCTGCTGCGGCTCACGCGGTTCTTCCGATGGCCCCGACTCCGGGTGCGAGAGGAAGCGGCGGAGGCACACGAACTGATGGAGAGGTTCGGGGTGCGCCCCCTGGATCCCGGGCTGCGTCTGGACGCCTTCAGCGGAGGGAACCAGCAGAAGATCGTGATGGCCAAGTGGCTGTCCACGAACCCCGATGTGATGTTGCTGGATGAGCCCACACAGGGTGTGGATGCCGGGGCTCGGCGAGACATCCTGGACATCGTCGCGAGCGCCGCGGACGCGGGGAGCGCGGTGGCGATCTTCTCGGCCGACATCGAGCAGCTGTCGCAGATGTGCGACCGCGTGGTGGTCATGGCCGCCGGGCGGGTGTCGGCCGTCCTCGGAGCTGCCGACGCTACCGAGGAGCGGATTCTCAGCGCCGCCTATGGCGACGCATGACGGCAGCGGACTCTCCGCACGTCGCTCCGCGTCCGGTCGAGGGCGAGGCCGACCGCTCCGAGCTCATCGCGACGTTGCGCCGGCTCCAGGACCGGCTGGCGGATGCGTCGGGATCACCGGACCTGGACCGGTGGACGGCGCAGGCGTTGGGCAAGGTCCTCGAGCGTCACGGTCCGCCCCCATCGAGCCCTGGCGCCCGGAGCCGCGACCTCAGCGGCTCGACGATCGGGTTGGACCAGGTGCTGGTCCCGCACTTCTGGGTGGTCGAGTCGTCGCCTGATGCGGTGCGCGGCACCGTGCGGTTCACCCAGGCCTTCACGGGGCGAGGCGCCGTGCACGGCGGCGCCATCGCTCTGTTGTTCGACGACGTGCTCGGGAGGCTCGTGGATTCCCGGGCCGTCGAGGCACGGACGGCCTACCTGCGGGTCGACTTCCGGAACCTGACCCCGGTGGGTGAGGACCTCGACTTTCACGGAACCGTCGTCAGCTTCACCGGCCGGAAGCTCCAGATGGGTATCGAGCTTTCCCACCGCGGGACCGTGCTCGCCCAAGGTGAGGGTCTCTGGATCGCCCCGAGGGCAGGGCTGTCCACCGCTCGAGCCTGAGATCCGCCCCGGCCGAGAGCGGTAGGCGCGACGCCGATGCACCAGTGGGTGGCCGCAACCGGACTTGACCTCCGGCGCGGCGAGAGGGCGGGCCCGATCGGGTCCAGGTCCTTCTCCATCTGTCGCCGACATCATCGCATCGGCATGGCCCAGGGTGGCCGCGTCACGATGGAGCGGGAGCGATGCGCCCCGTGGCCAGCCGCGCCGCGAGATCGGCGATCTCGGCCACGGACGCCGGGCCCTCCGGCCGAAACCACGCCGTGGACCAGTTGAGGGCGCCCGCGATGAGCAGCCGGAGCACCCGCCCGTCGATGGCCGGATCGAGGAACCCATCGGCCGTCGCGTCATCGATCAGGGTGGAGAGGTATCGGCCATAGTCGCGGTGGAGCTCGATCGCCGGTCCTTCGACGTCGGCAGGAGCCTGACCCAGCGTGCGGATGGCGGCGCGGGCGATGTCGTTCTCGGTCAGGAGGTACCGCACGTGGGCCGTGACCGCTGCAGCGAGGCGATCCTGCGACGAGGCCGATGGTTCGAGCGCGTCGACCGCTGCGATCACGTGTGCCAACGTCTCAGTGATTCCGCGCGTCATGATCTCGCGGATGAGGTCCTCGCGGCTGGCGAAGTAGTAGTACAGACTGCCTGCCTTGGTGCCTGCTCGTTCAGCGATGTCGTTCAGCGTCGATCCGGCGTAGCCGTGCTCGGCAAGCACTCCAGCGGCGCTCTGCAGAATTCGTTCTCGCGTCGACTCGCCGCGGCTGGTCAGCGGAGGTGGTGCCGCCTCCGTGGGCGCGTCTTGCTTCATGCGCTGATGCTAACCGTGAACCTGACGTTTCGCTAATCTAAGTTAGACTAGGTCAAGGGGAATAGCTGCTGGAGCATGCGGTCCGCTCCAGGCGGCACCGGACCACGACGCCACAGCCTCCAGTGCCAGACCTGAGGGCACATCGAGGGCGATAGCGCGTCGCAGTTGCGTGACCAGCACGATCCGGGTGTTGCGCACGAACACCGGATTGCACGCCGCAAGGCGGGCCGCATGGTCTGTGGCCCGCCCGAGGAGGCGGTCTGGGCTGACGATCTCGCCGACGAGGCCGAGGGCGCGCGCCTCGGGGGCGTAGATCTTCTCGCCGGTCAGCAGGAAGTACCGTGCGCGATTGGGGCCGAGCAGCAGTGGCCACACCACCTGGACGCCGTCGCCGGGCACGAGCCCGAGCGGGACGTGGGCGGCATCCTGGAAATAGGTGTCAGGCGTGCAGAGGACGATGTCGCTGAGCAGCGCGAGCTCGGCGTGCACCGATACGGGACCATTGACCGCGGCGATGACGGGGACGTCGATGGACAGCAGTGCGTTCAACATCAACGTGCCCTCGAAGGACCCGGTGTCCATCTGCACGGCGGTGGCCTCGCCTCGCGCTACGGCCTCCTCGAAGGCCGGCTCGAGTTCGATGAACTCGTCCCCGCTACCGGTCAGCACGACCGCGCGCACGGTGCGATCGCTCGCGATCTGCTGGAACAGTGCAGGAAGTTCGCGGTGGGGGAGGCCGGTCCACCGCAGCGCCCCGCCTCGGGAGTGCAGGCGCACCGTCAGGACACCGTCGTCCGACTGTTCGACTGCTGCGGTCTTGTACTCCCACTTGGATGCTGTCGACACAGCGCCTCCTCGGTCGTCGTGCGAGACACCGTGGTGGTCCGCATCAGAGTTCTAATCTAACATAGACTCGAGATCTTCCGGGGTGGATCGGCCGGCCGCGCTTCAGGACCCCGTTTTCGCGGTGCGGCTGCGGCCGCGCTGGCCGCGATCGAGCGCATCGGTGGTGACGCCGGCCTTTCGCAGGACGTCCTTGCGCACCTTCTGGTTCGCGGTCTTCGGCAGCGCGTCAGCACTGACGAGGAAGCGCGGCGACGCGAAGTAGGGAAGTTTGTCGTCACAGTGCAGGCCGATCTCCGCAAGGTCGCCGGCGACGCCTGCGCGGAACACGATCGTCGCCATCACCTCGTCCTCGGAGAGCGCCGAGGGCACGGCGTACACGGCCACCTCCTCGACCGAGGGGTGCAGGGAGATGACGGACTCGACCTCGAACGACGAGATGTTCTCGCCGAATCGCCGCATCGCATCCTTGGAGCGGTCGACGAAGCGGAACCAGCCGTCGGGATCGCGGATCAGGACATCTCCGGTGTGGAACCACAGGTTGCGGAAGGCGTCCAGCGTCGCCGTCGGGTTGTTCCAGTAGCCGCGCATCATCACGTCCGGCTTCCGAGGCCGCACCAGTCCTTCGCCGGCGACGCCGTCGGGAACGGGGTGGTCGTGGTCGTCCACGACGATGCACTCGAAGTCAGGGTGGAGAACGCCGGCGTATCCGGGGCGCCCGGTCACGTTGGGGGGCGTGCCGATGATGCTGGACGTATCGGTCATGCCGTACTGCGACACCAGCCTGATCCCGAAGCGGCGTTCGAAGGACTCGTAGAGGTCGGCGGTCGGTGTCGGCACGCACAGTGCTGTGCGGACCTTGTTGTCGGCGTCGTCGGGACGCTCGGGCGCCCCCCAGAGGATCGGCACCATCGCACCGAGGATGGACGTCGTCGTCGCACCCTCGTTCCGCACCTCGGCCCAGAAGCCGGACGCCGAGAACCGCCGGCCGAACACGGCCGCTGCCCCGGCCCGCAGTGCAGGGAGGAGGGTCACGCAGAGCGCGTTGGCGTGGAAGAGCGGAAGGCAGTTGTGCAGCACGTCGTCGCGCTGGTACTCGAACATCCAGTCCGCGTTCTCGCCGAAGGCGACGATCGAGTTGTTGCTGTGCAGCACGCCCTTCGACGGCCCGGTGGTTCCGGAGGTGTAGAGGATGCTGGCGTCGGCGTAGCGGTCGGTCGGGACGGGCGGGACTCCCGCACCTTCCATCGCTGGTGGGAGGTAGCGCACATCGTGCTGCTCCCATGTGGGATCGGGCTCGCCGTCGTGGACCGCGAGGATCCGGGCTTTGGATCCGACCGCGCGTAGCGCCGGAAGGACCGCGTCGAAGAACGTCGTCTCCACGACGACCACCGCCGGTGCGGAGTCGCGCAACATGTGTTCGAGGATGGGGCCACGGAGGCTGGTGTTCAGCGGCACCGAGATGGCGCCGGCATGAGCCGCTCCGAAGAACGCCCACAGGAACTCGATCCGGTTCGAGGTCATGATCGCGACTCGGTCGCCAGAGCTCACGCCGGCCTCACCGAGCAGGCCCGCGAACACCGCCGCGTCCTGGAGCAGGGCGGCAGCCGTGCGGCTCTCGCCGCCGACGAAACGTACAACGTCTTTGTCCGAGGACAGCGCCGCTGCACACGCGAGGCTTCCCAGAATCGTTCGATCATCCACAGGCCGTCTCACGCTCTCTTCGTTGGGGCGGACCGAAACTATCTGCAAAATTGGCTCCAATCAAGCCCTGTAGGTTCGGAGGTCGCGCACAAGCCCCCGGACCGCGGTCGTGAGGTCGCTCACCTGGTGGACAGGCCATCCACGGTGCAGCTACTCTAACCTAAATTAGTTTAGGAATCAGTCGCCGTCTGGGGAGCCTGCCTTGCTTGATCGACTGTTCGAGCCCGACGTCGTCCAGTGCCCGTTCGCGCGGTATCGGGAGCTCCAGGACAGCGGTCCGGTGCACAAGGTCCCGGATGAGGACCTCTACCTCGTGATGACCTACGACGAATGCGTGAGCGTGCTCGGCGATCCGGAGACCTTCTCGTCGAAGGCGGGCCCCGGGTTGCGTCAGAAGCAGTACGAGTCGGCCAAGAAGGTCCTCGACGAGGGGCACCAGATCGTTCGGACGTTGTTGACCAACGACCCCCCGTCGCACAGCTACTACCGCAAGGTGGTGAGCAAGGCCTTCACCGCCCGCCGCATCGCCGCGTTGGGGCCAGGTGTGAAGTCGACCGTGGACGAGCTCGCGGAGCGTCTCGTGGCCGAGCCGACGGTGGACTTCATCTCGACCTTCGCGCAGCCACTCCCGCTCATCGTCATCGCCGACTTCCTCGGGGTGTCCCGCGAGGACCTCGACACGTTCAAGCGCTGGTCAGACGATGCCGCCTCGGTGTTGGGCGGGACGCTGACCGAGCAGGAGCAGATCCGGGTGAACCGGTCACTCATCGAGCTGCTGCAGTTCTTCGCCGACCAGTCGGCCGAGCGGCGAGCAGCGCCGTCCACTGACTTCCTCAGCACCCTGATCGCCGCCGAGAACGGCGAGCTGTCGGTCGAGGAGATCATCGCCATCGCCTACGTGGTACTGGTGGCCGGCAACGAAACCACCGTGAACCTCCTGTCCTCGGTGATGCTGATCCTGCTGCAGGACGACACGCTCATGGAACGGGTCCGTGCGGACCGCTCGCTCGTCCCGACCGTGGTCGAGGAGGCGCTCAGGCTGCAGTCGCCCGTGCAGGGCTTCCCACGGCGGGTGCTCTCCGACACGACGATCGCGGATGTGAAGGTCCTCAAGGGCTCGCAGGTGATGGTGATGGTCGCAGCGGCCAACCGGGACCCCGCCTACTTCGAGGACCCCGACGAGGTGCGGCTCGAGGCCGGCCAGTCGCGTGGCCACATCGCCTTCGGTAAGGGGATTCACTTCTGTGTGGGTGCCGCCCTGTCGCGGCTCGAGGCCGAGATCGGCGTGAACGCACTGCTCGACCGGTTCGGGTCCATCGCACTGGCCGACCGGGACTTCGTACCCCGCTACGCCGACAACGCCATCCTCCGTTCCCTGCTCGAGCTGCCGATCACGGTCAGTTGAAGGTCCAGGTGAACGCCATTGACGTCGCGCCGGTCGGCCTGCTGCCTCCGCTGCGGGAGCGCACGGTGGACGGCCTGTGGCGCCGCGCCCTTCGCGCCGTGCCTCAGCACGCCTTCCTCGTCACCGACGAGGGCGAGTTCACCTATGCCGAGGCCGAGACCCACGTCGCAGGCGTGACCCGCATGCTGCGCGACGGCGGCGTCGCGCAGGGCGTTCACGTCGCGGTGCTGCTCGACAACGGCGCAGAGTACGTCTGGCTGCTGCTCGCGATCGCCCGGATCGGCGCCGTCGGTGTGCCGGTGCACGCCCAGGCCCGCGGTGCGCTGACGCGGCACTTCTTCGGGTCGACGGACTGCACCCACGCGGTGGTCGGCGCCGCCTACGCCCCTGGCGTCGCGGCTGTGCTCGACGCACCGCTCACCGGGACGGTGTGGATCGTCGGCGACGGAGATCCGGGGCCTGCGCTCGCCGCCGACCGGCGCCCCTACGTCGAGCTGCCCTACGGCACCACCACGGGGTCTGCGTCACAGGCCCGGTTCTACACCTGTCTCCCGCTCTCCCACGCGAACGCCCGGTGTCACAGCCTGCTGCCGGCGATCGGCCTGGGCGCCACCCCTGGTGCTCGGGCGGCGCTTCTCCGTGAGCCGCTACTGGTCCGACGTTGGCCGCCGCGACTGCACCGCGATCAGTCTGCTCGGCAGCATGCTGCAGTTGCTCGCGAAGAAGGAGCCCACAGACGAGGAGCGCGACAACCTGGTCTCCACCGTGTTGGTGGTTCCCTTCCCGGGGAACGTCGCGGAGCTCGACGAGCGCTACGACGCCCGTTTCGCGACGCCGTACGGCCTCACCGAGTGCGCACCGGTCTCGATCACCCGGCCGGGAGAGGGGTACGACCGGCCCACCGGCGTCGCAGGACGACAACGACGTGATCATCGTCGATGACGATGACATCGAGGTGCCCCGCGGCGCGGTCGGAGAGATCCTCGTACGCAGGCACGACCCGTTCGTCACCGTCCAGCGCTGCTACGGTCGTGAGCGCGAGACCTGGGACGACTTCCGGAACCTGTGGTTCCACACCGGCGACTTGGACTACCTCGACGAGGACGACTACCTCTACTTCGCGGGCCGCAAGTCCGATTCCCTGCGCCGACGGGGTGAGAACGTGTCGATCCAGGAGCTCGAGGACGTGCTGCACGCGTTCGACGGCGTACTGGAGGCGGCCGTGGTCGCGGTGCCCTCGGACCTGGGGGAGATGTCCGAGGACGACATCGCCGTCTTCTACACCCTCCGCAGCGGTGCACAGCTGTCCGAGCGCGACCTGGACGAGCTCGCTGTGGGGAACCTGCCCCGGTACATGGTCCCGCGGTACGTCCGCATCGTCGAGGACCTGCCGAGGACTCCGACATCGAAGATCCGCAAGGATGCTCTTCGCCGCGACGCCGCGGCAGACCTGATCGCGTTCTTCGACGCCGAGACCCACTGCACCCGGAATCGTGGAAGGGACGGCTGACCTGTGCGTACCGTCCTTTGTGCCGAGGGTTCGTGCGAGCCCGGTGCGGCGTTGGTGGCTTATCTCGAACAGTGCCCGCCGACGCCGGACGATCCCGTGCACCTCGTTTTCGGGATGCGCCGCACACCTCCGGAGCTGCCGTTCGCGCCGTCCGGGCACTTCACGATCGGCACCTTCGTCCCCGGCCGAGGGCTGCGGGGGATCGCGCCGATCAGCTATCACCGCAAGAGCTATGAGGGCATCTGTGCAGCACTGGTCTCCGGAGAGTTCCGCCCGGACGTCGTGATCACCTGCGCTACCCCGCCCGATGAGCAGGGGCGCCGCACGCTCGGGGGGATCGTGAGCTACCTCGACCTCGCGATGGCCCGGGCCGGGCGGGTCGTGGTGGAGGAGGTGGCGTGGCTCCCGTACATCGCGGGTTCGGCTCCAGTGCCCGATGACTGCGAGGTGCTCGCCGTCCGTCCCGCGCCGACCGGGCCCACCGTCGGCTTCTCGGCCGATCACGACGAGATCGACGCCCGGGTCGCGGCGCACATCGCGGATCTCCTGCCCGACCGGCCGCGGCTCGCGCTCGGAATCGGGCGGATCCCGGATGCACTGGCCCTGTCGCTCGCCGGCCGCGGGGACGTCGAGGTCCTGACCGGGGTGGTCACCGAAGCGGTGGCCGGGATGGCTGCCGACGGGGCGCTGGCCGACGCCACGATCCGGTCGATGTCGGTCGTCGGGCCTCCGTCGTTGCTCCTGTGGGCGGCGGGTGCGGACGTGGTGCTGTCGTCGTCGACCACCATCCAGAGCCCGTCCTGGCTCGGAGGGCAGGACAGGTTCGTCGCCGTGCTGGGTGCTCTGAGCGTCGACGGCGCGGGGAACGTCAACTCCGAGCGGATCGGGAGCCGGACCGTCTCCGGCCTCGGTGGCGCACCCGACTTCGCGAGAGGGGCAGCGGCGAGCGCGAACGGCCTGTGCATCGTGGCGGTGCGCAGCAGCGACGCGCACGGTAAGAGCCGCCTGGTTGACGTGGTCGAGGACCCCACGCTCGACGGCGCCTGGGTGGGCGCAGTGGCGACCGAGCACGGTGCGGTTCGACTGACCGGCCTGAGACCGGCCGAACGGCGCCGCGCGTTGGCGGCCATCTTCTGAGCTGACGACGATCCGCGATCGGCAGCGGGTCACCGCCCGATGACTGATACTCTCGGCGCCATGACGGCAACTGTCACCAAAGTTGGAGCCGATCCCGTCGGCGCCGCGCGCGGAGGGTCGGTTGCCCACGCCGCATTCGAGATCCGTGGCCTCGTGCTCCGCCGGGAGCTCCTGCCGGGCGAGCAGCTGCGGCAGGAGGACCTCGCGCAGCGCATCGGCATCAGCCGCGGCCCGATCCGGGAGGCGCTGCAGGTGCTCGCGGTCGAGGGTGTCGTGCGGTACGAGCGAAACCGGGGCTACTTCATCGCCCGGTTCACCACCGACGAGATGCAGCAGCTCTACACGATCCGTGACCTGCTCGAATCCGCGATGCTCGAGCGACTCCCGATCCCGGCGGAGTCCGTGCTGGCGGAGTTGCGCGAGATCAACGAGCAGATCCGCACGGGCGGCGACGACCTGGCTACCGTGATCGAGCTGAACTCGCGGTTCCACGACTTGATGCTGCAGCAGTCCGGGATGCGGATCCTGCACGAGCAGCTGCACCACATCTCCCGCATGACGACCGCGTACCAGGCCCTGTCGATCAACGCGTTCACGGACTGGAAACTGCTGGCCTCAGATCACGACCAGCTCATCGCAGCCCTCGAGGCAGGCGACAACGACGCGCTGTGCGCCGCCGCACGCGAGCACCGCAACCGCTCGCTCGAACGGCTCGGCCCGCTGCTGGGCTGACATCCGGTGGGCTGGCGTCGGTGGGCTGGCATCCGCCCTCGGCCGGATGCCAGCCCCGGAACTGCGAGTCAGCTGGCAGGCGCCGGGTCGACGAGGCCACTCGGGACGTCGACCAGGCGGCTGGCCAGATACTCGCCGAGTCCCTTGCCCTGAGGATCCACACGGGTGCACGCGGCTACCCCGTCGCCCAGGTAACCGGCGACGACGAAGTTGACACCGCCCAGGTTCGGGAACACGAACCGCGTGACATTGAGCCCGGCGAGCTCGGGCATCAGCTGCGTGAGCCGGGCCGAAGTCAGGGTCGCAATCAGCCAGTCGAGGCCCCGGGGATCGCGCACCCAGGCTCCGATGTTCGCTGTGCCAGCCTTGTCCCCGGACCGGGTGCCGAGCACCGTCCCGAGCTGCACGCGTGTGGTGGGCCCGGCCGGGGCCTGCGGCGACACCACCACCTCGTCGTCTCGTTCGACCGGTGTCGCGGGCGCGGCCACGGGAGCGGGCGGCCACGGGACCTCGACCGGTTCGGCATCCGGGAGCAGCACGCGGGCGACCGCGAGGTCCTTTCCGACCAGCGTCGGCCACTGCACGCCGAACGATCGGGCCCGCTGCGGCGGAGTCGTCAGATAGAGGCCGGGGATGTTCGAGGTCGCGATCGCCGTGATCGGGGCGGAGAAGTGCGCCCGGTCGACCGTCTCGCGCCGGGTGTCGCGGACCGTGACGATCAGCCATGCGGTGGAGGCCTCGAAGTCGCCGTGCGGGTCCGCGGGGCCGACCATCGACCACCGGCACTCGTCGAACGACTCGGGCGGACCGATCGCTGCGTGCACCTGCTCCTCGACCCACCGGCGCTTCGCGTCGAGGTTCCTGCCGGTGAGCCCGATCGTCATCGTGTTGCGATAGCCGCCCTCGTAGGTCAGGGCGCACTTGAGCATCCCGGTCGGCGGGCCGCCGCGGGCCCCGCTCACCCGCACCCGGTCGCCGCCGAGGTCCTCGACCGTGACGCTGGTGAGGTCGACGACGACGTCGGGGTTGGCGTACTGGGTGCCGCCGATCTCGTAGAAGAGCTGGGCGAGCACGGTGTCGCGGATGACCAGCCCGCCGCTGTCGGGGCTCTTGCCGATGACCGCCGAGCCGTCGGCCGCGATGTCGGCCAGCGGCATTCCCGGCAGTCCGAGCGGGCCGTGTTCGGCGAAGGCGGAGAAGTTGCCGCCGGTCGCCTGCGCCCCGCATTCGATGATGTGCCCCGCGGCGACGGCCCCCGCCAGCGCGTCGAGGTCGTTGGGCTTCCAGCCGTGGTGCCACGCGGCCGGGCCGACGACGAGCGAGGCGTCCGTGACCCGCTGGCACACGACGATGTCAGCGCCCGAGGCCAGCGCCTGGGTGATCGGCCAGGCGCCCAGATAGGCGTTCGCGGTGAGGACGCGCTCGCGCGCCGAGTCCGGCAGCGCGGTGCCCGTGTCGATGTTGACCAGCGGGAGGTCCGTCGCCGAAGTGAGCAGCGCGGTGAGGTCGTCCCCGTCGACGGCCGCGACGCGGAGCGTGACACCCCGCTCGGCGCACAGTGCCCGGATCGCCGTGGCCAGGCCGGGGGCGTCGAGGCCGCCCGCGTTCGTGACGACCTTGATCCCGCGCCGGGCGATCTCCTCCAGGTGCGGGTCCAGAACGTCGAGGAAGGCGCGGACGTAGCCCACCCCGCCCCGCGAGCGGTTCTTCTGCAGCACGAGCATGGTGAGCTCGGCGAGGTAGTCGCCGGTCAGCACGTCGACGTCGGCGGGCAGCAGTTCGGCGATCCCGTCGGCGCGATCGCCGTTCCACCCCGTGAACTGTCCGATCCGAAGCGTGCGGGTCTCGTTCGTCATCTCAGTAGCTCCGGGGGAGGCCGAGGGTCTGTTCGGCGATGTGGTTGAGGATCATCTGGTTGTTGACCGGAGCGACCCGGGGAAGGCGCGACTCGATCCAGAGCCGTCCGACGGGGTACTCGCGCGCGAAGGAGTAGCCGCCGAATACCTGCATCGCCGCGTCCGTCGCCGCGCACGCGGCCTCGCTGCACAGGTACTTCGCGGCGTTGGCGAGCGTGCCCGCGGCCCGCGGGCCGCGCGCCTCGTACTGCGCTACGGCGCGGCCGAGCACCTCGGCGGCGGCCAGCAGGTCGAGGTAGGTGCGGGCGAGCGGATGCTGCACGGCCTGGTTGGTGCCGATGGCCCGGCCGAAGACCACGCGCTCGATGCCATAGCGGGCGGCGGCGGCCAGTGCTGCACGGCCGAGGCCGATCGTCTCGGCGGCGACGAACAGGCGCTCGCTGTTGAGGCTGTGCAGCAGGTGGTAGAAGCCTTGCCCGACCTCGCCGACGACGCGGGACGGTTCGACCTCGACGTCGTGGAAGAAGACCTCGCAGGACGCGACCGAGTTGCGCCCGATCTTGGGGATCGGGCGGATGTCGACGCCCGCGGCGTCGAGATCGACGAGCATCAGCGTCAGTCCGAGCCCGCGGCGCTCGTCGGCAGCCGGAGTGGACATGCGGACCAATAGGAGGACCTGGTCGCCGCGCTGTGCGCCGGTGTTCCAGACCTTCGCCCCGTTGACGATGTACGTGTCGCCCTGCAGCTCGGCCCTTGTGGTGATCTTCGTGGTGTCGGTGCCGGCGTCCGGCTCGGTCACGCCGAAGGTGACGTACAGCTCGCCTGCCGCGATCCGAGGCAGGATGTCGCGCCGCTGCTCCTCGGTGCCGAACGCGAGGATCGACGGGACGCAGAGCAACGTGGTGTGCACCGAGCTGCAGGCGTTGAGACCACCGCCGCTTGCGGCGACCTCCTCCAGGATCGCCACCATGTCCGCTGTCGTGCCGCCGCCGCCGCCGTACTCCTCCGGGATCAGCGAGCCCAGGAACTCGGCCGCAGCGAACGCCTGGAAGAACTCCTCCGGGAAAATGTGGTCGAGATCGCTGCGGTCCCAGTACGCCGCGTCGAACTTCGCGCACATCTTGCGGACGGCCTGTCGCACCTCGAGCCGCTCCTCGAGGTGTGGGAACTTGTCGCTCAAGGAGTCGAGCGCAGGCTGGGACATCAAGGAATCTCCGACTTCGTTGGGGGCACGTCCAGAGGGCGCGGGCGCACTGGTCGGCGCTTCACTGCCCGCACCCTAACCCGGATGCAAGATTGGCTGCAATGTTGACTCCACTGTTCCGACCTGGAAGTGTCGGACGAGACGAACACCGTGCGGGACCCCGTGGCGGCGACAGCGGCGAGCAGAACGGCGGTCATGGGCGACCTGAGTTACGAGAATCTGCGCTTCGCGGTGAACGGGGGCGTCGCGACGATCACGCTCGCGAGGCCGGACGGCCGCAACGCGTTCAGCACGAGGTTCTATGCCGAGCTGAGATCGGCGATCCGTGCGGCGGACGTCGATCCGGACGTCACGGGCGTGATCATCGACTCCGCGACCCGCGACTTCGCGGTGGGAGGTGATCTCGCCGAGATGCTCGAGTACCTCGGACCGGACGAGCGCGGGCCGGTGGACTGGGACGTCTGGGGGTTCCGCGACAGCCTGCCGTTCGACGCGATCCGGGCCTGTCGGAAGCCGGTTATCGCGGTCGTCGACGGCATCTGCTGCGGTGGCGGGTTCGCGACCGCGATCTCGTGCGACTTCGTGCTCGCGTCCCCGGATTCGCGGTTCGGGACGCCGGAGACGAAGGTCGGGCTCATGGACGGACTGGTGCCCCCGGTCCTGTTCGGTCAGATCCCGCTGCCCCTGCTGAAATACCTGCTCTTCTCGGGTGAGCTGATCGACGCCGCCGCCGCGCAGTCTGCCGGCCTGGTGTTCGAGGTGCGGCCCGCCGAGGAGCTCACCGAACGCGCCCACGCGCTGCTCGCCCGATTCGCGGCCAACGGTCCGGCGATCATCGCCGCGTACAAGCGCACCTTCCGCGGTTACGACCTCCCCATCGACTACGAGGACACCATGCGAGGGCTCTACACCGACCCAGCGATCCAGGACCGCGTCCGCGGGTTCTTCCGGAGGAGCCGGTGAACGCGCGAACCGCCGTCGTGACGGGTGGCGCCAGCGGGATCGGCGCCGCGACCGTCGCCCGGTTCCTGGACGACGGGTGGACCGTCGTCGCGGCAGATCTCAACGACGCGTCCGGGGAACGCCTGCTGGCGGAGCACGACGGGGCCGCGAAGGACGGGCGGCTGCTGTTCGCGCGGTGCGACGTGGCCGAGGAGGAGGACATCCAAGCGGCGATCGACGCGGCCGTTGGAGCCGGCGGACACCTCGACTGCCTGGTGAACAACGCCGGCGTCGGAGGCGCCTTCGGGCCGGTCACCGAGATCTCCGTGGAGGACTGGGACTACACGTTCGCGGTCTTGTCCCGGGCGGTGTTCCTGGGCATCAAGCACGCTGCGCGGGTGATGCGCGGGCAGCCGGATGGCGGCTCGATCGTCAACGTCGCCTCCATCGCCGCGCTCGCCGGTGACGCCGGCCCGCAGAGCTACTCGGCGGCCAAGGCCAGCGTGCTGCACATGAGCCGGGTCTTCGCCACCGAGCTGGGTCCCGACCGGATCCGCGTCAACTGCGTCTGCCCAGGGGTCATCGCGACGCCGCTGAACCCCGCGGCATCGGAGGAATTCGAAGGCTCCCCGCTCGCCGCGATCCAGCCGCTCCCGTACGTCGGGCGCCCCGAACACCTCGCCGGTGCCATCGCCTTCCTGGCCGGTCCCGACTCCACGTTCATCACCGGTCAGTACCTCGCGGTCGACGGCGGCGTGGAAGCGGCCGGACCCCGACTGGGCAGCATCCTCGGGACCGATCCCCGCTCGGTCGGCCTCGTCGGGGTGAACCGGGGGAGCACGGGCCGCAAGGCCACGGTGCACCGCAAGGTCACCCCGTGACCGCCGACGTGCTCTTTCCCGTGGAGGCGGCGTCATGACAGCCGAGGTGTGCCTGACGCGGCGCGACGGCCACGTCTTCATCGTCACTCTGAACCGTCCCGCGAAGCGCAACGCACTCAATGCGGAGCTGCGCGCCGCGCTGCGGGCGGCCTTCGACGAGTTCGACGACGACCCGGACCTGCGGTGTGCCGTCCTGACCGGTAACGGTCCCGTGTTCTGCGCAGGCGGCGATCTCATCGAGATGGCCTCGCATCAGGTACAGATCCCCCCTGCGGAGTGGGGCCTGCTGCTCGGGTCGCGGGGCGCGGTGAGCAAGCCGGTGATCGCCGCAGTCAACGGGCCGGCGTTCGCCGGTGGCTTCAGGCTTGCTCAGCAGTGCGACCTCTGCGTAGCCGCCGACACCGCGACCTTCGGCATCACCGAGGTCAAGCGCGGTCGGGGTGCGCCGTGGGCGGCGCCGCTGATCGACATCATGCCCCGGCGGGTGATGATGGAGATCCTCCTCACCGGTGAGCCGATCGACGCGGCCCGCGCGTACGAGGTGGGACTCGTCAACGACGTCGTCCCGGGGGACCGCCTCGTCGAGCGCGCTATCGAGATGGCGCACCTCATCGCGGCGAATGCCCCGCTGAGTGTGCTCGCAGCCAAACGCCTCGTGGACCTGTCCTGCGAGATGGGCACCAGTGCCGCCCTGGCCGCGGGTGACGCGGTCTACGAGCAGGTCTACCGAAGCGCGGACGCGCTAGAGGGACCGCGGGCCTTCGCTGAGCGCCGTGAGCCCGTGTGGCAGGGCCGATAGCCCGGCCATGCGCTCAGCGTCGATCCCGACCGTCACGGCGATGACCTCGCGAATCGTGGCGCCGAGTCGCCGTTCGGCCGGCTCCAGCGCCTCACCCGACCCGGGTTGTGCACCGCGGCAACCCCCTAGCTCGCTGGCCGCACAGCTCGCTGGCCGCACGGAGATAGGGCCCTTCCAGCCAGCTCGTCGCGTCGGCTGAGCGGTGTGGAGCTGCGGTCTACTCTCGGTTGAAGCGCGCGGGACGCCGCTCGATGAAGGCGTCGATCCCCTCCCGCACGTCCGGTCCGGGGTGCAGGCCCGTGGCTGCCCAGTAGTTCGTATTCAGCGTCGAGTTCAGATCGACGCTCCACGCTGCGCGTAGGGACTGCTTGGTCGCTTCGACGGCCCGCCATGACTTCGCGGCGATGCGGGTCGCGAGTTCGGTGGCGGCCGGGAGGAGAGCGCCGGGCTCGACGACCCGGTTCACCAGCCCGATCTCGAGTGCCCGGGCGGCGTCGACGACGTCGCCGGTGAGCGCGAGCTCGGTGGCCATGCCGGTGCCGACGAGGCGTGGGAGGAACCAGGTGCCGCCGTTGCCCGGTGGGAGCCCGATGTTGATGTAGGTCTCGCCGAGCTTGGCGGCGGTGGACGCGATCCGGATGTCGCAGGCCAGTGCGAGGTCCAGGCCGCCTGCCGTTGCGCCGCCATTGATCGCGGCGACGACCGGGAGCCGGGATGCGACGATCTGGCGGATCACCGGGAAGATCACCCGGGCGTTGTAGGGCTCGCCGGTCCGGGGCAGTTCCTCGTCGAGATAGCGACGGAAGGCCTTGAGGTCGGCGCCGGCCGAGAACTGCTTGCCGGCGCCGGTCAGGACGACGGCCCGGACCGACAGGTCGGCTTCGAGCAGGGTCAGCGCTTCGGCGAGCTCGGCCGCGAGCTCGGGGACGACGCCGTTGCCCCGGTCGGGACGGTTCATGGTCACGAGCACGACGCCGTCGGCGACGCGGTCGGTGAGGACTGTCGGTTCCCCCATCATGCGGCTCGCAGGATCGTCGCTACGCACGCCGCGTAGGCGCCGTTGAGCCAGCCACCGGCATTGACGGCCATGCCGACGCGGGCACCCTCGACCTGGCGGGCTCCCGCGCGGCCGGTGAGGTGCTGGTAGATCTCGACGAGCTGGGCGCATCCGGTGGCGCCGATGGGGTGGCCGCGGCTCATCAGGCCGCCGCTGACGTTCACCGGCAGGTGACCGCCCAGTGCGGTCGCGCCCGATCGCACCAGCAGGTGACCCTCGCCGGGCTCGCACAGCCCGATCTCGGCGTACTGCAGGATCTCGGCCGGTGCGGCGGCGTCGTGCAGCTCGAGCAGATCGAGGTCGTCCGGGCCCAGCGCGGCGTCGGAGAACGCGGCACGCGCAGCGACCGCTACCGGTTCCGACCCGTGCCCGGCCCCGGCGGACAGCCGCGTCGCGAGCACCTCACAGCCCCCGATGCCGTGCCTGCGCGCGTAGTCGTCGGACACCAGGACGATCGCCGCGGCACCGTCGGTGGTGGGGGAACACATCGGCAGGGTCAGCGGATCGACGACCACCCGTGCGTTCAGCACGTCCGCGAGCGTCTGCGGGTCCTGGTACTGGGCCAGCGGGTTCAGGCTGCCGTGGTGCCGGTTCTTCACGGCCACGGCGGCGAGGTCCGCGACGGTGGCGTCGTACTCGGCGATGTACTTGCGGCCCTCCTCCGCGTACACGTCGATGAACACGGAGTTGGACGCGTCCGCGCCGTCGCCCACGGCGCAGGAGACGTCGGTGGCGCCACCGAGCGCGGCGAAGGCACGACCCTTGTCGGGGTGCGAGAGCTTCTCGACGCCCATCACCAACGCGACGTCGCAGCGGCCGGCCAGTATCGACTCGAACGCGAGGTTCGCGGCGGAGCTGCTCGAGCAGCAGGCGTTCTCCGTGTTGATCAGCGGGACCCCGGCCAGGTCGGTGCCCTGCAACCAGACCTGCCCGCGGATCATCTCCTGCCCCGAGACGAGACCGGCCGCCGCGTTCCCGGAGAAGATGCGCTGCACGTCGGCGGCGGTGATGCCCGCGTCCTTGAGCGCCATCCCGACGACGGCCTCGACCATGCTGCGTTCGCTGCGGTCGGCCATCCGCCCGAACCGGTTCATCCCGACACCGGCCACCCGAACCTTGCTCATCGCATCGCTCTCATCCTGTTCGCCGGAACCAGGCGACAGGCCGCCGCTCGATCTCGTCGCCCGTCGCGCCGTGGAACTCGACGCGTCCGTCGCACGTGTACCCGTTCCATTCGCCGTCGTCATCGGGCCAGAGTCGGCCGAGCAGTTGCACGCCCTCGTCCAGCTTCACGACGCCGACCGCGTACGGGAGGTCGTCCTCGAAGCCACTGGGTGGCCCGACCCGCTGCACGGCGAAGCTGTGCAGCACGCCCTTGCCCGACAGCTGCACCCAGCCGAGGTCGGACTCGTAGCAGAACGGGCAGACGTGGCGGGGGTAGAGGATCGGGCGGTCGCAGGCCTTGCAGTGCTGGGCCGCGAGCTCGCCGCGGCGCAGTGCCTCGTAGTAGGGCTCGGTCAGCGCTTCCATACCGGTGTCGGTCACGCGCTCACTCCCTCCAGCAGGAGAACCTGACTGTCCATGTAGGTCCCGCCGGATCCGCCGCAGACGGCACGGTCGGCACCGCTGACCTGACGATCGGGGCCTGCCTTGCCCAGCAGTTGGCGGACGCCCTCGGCGAGCAGGGCGGTGCCGCCGCCGACGCCGGTGTGGCCGGCCGAGAGCAGCCCGCCGTTGGTGTTCACGGGCAGCCGTCCGCCGGGAGAGAAGTCGCCCGCGGCGAACATGCGGGCCGCCTCGCCCTTGGGCGCGAGCCCGAGGCCTTCCATGCCGCTGGCCAGCACCGCGGCGTAGGAGTCGTAGACCTCGGCGAGGTCGGCGTCCGCGGGACCCCAGCCTGCCTCTTCGTAGGCCTCCACGGAGGCCTTCTCCCAGCCCAGCACGGCGAGGTCGGCCTCCTGCCCGATCGAGTAGTGCGAGACGCACCCGCCCGATCCGGCGACCTTGACCCAGCGGTCCTTGCCCAGCCGCCGGGCGTTCCCGGCGCTGGTCATGACCAGTCCGACCGCGCCGTCGGCGAGCATCGGGCACTCGAACGCGTGGAGCGGGTCGCAGACGACCTTGGACGCGAGCACCTGCTCGACCGACAGGGTCCGGTCCTTGTACATCGCGTTCGGGTTGAGCCGCGACCACTCCCGCAGCGCCACGCACACCGACGCCATGTCGGCAGCGGTCGAGCCGCTGGCGTGCATGTAGCGGCGGTGGATCAGCGCGCCGACGGCGTTGAAGCTCAGCCCCGACGGCTTCTCCCACTCGCGAGGGATCCCGTTGGCGGTGAGCATGTCGATCATCTCACCGACCGGTGCGGACCCCCACTTCTCGGCTTGGAGCACGAGAACGTTCTTCGCGCGGCCGGTGGCGATGAGGCCGGCGGCGTCGCGGATCGTGTTGTCACTCGTCGAGCCGCCGGAGTGGACCATGTAGCTGCTCTTGGCCCTGCCGTGCAGCCCGAGCTCCTCCACGACGCGCGAGAAGATCAGGTCCGCTTGGTCGGCGGGGGAGTGCAGGCACGGGATGAGCAGGATCGTGTCGATGTCGGGCACGGTCAGCCCGGCGTCGCGCACGGCGGCGACGGCCACGTTGACCAGGTCGCCCATGAACGGCCGGTTCGGGTACCGGCCGGACGGCAGCTCGCCGACGCCGATGAACACGCCCTCGTCCTGTTCGGACAACGTCATTCCTCCGCTGGTGTCTCGCGTCGGGCGAGCAGAACCATGCGGAACTGCATGACCTGCTCGTCCTTCTGGTTGAGCACGGCGTAGTCGATACGCACCGTGCCGTAGTGGGGCTTCTTGCCGGGTTCGGCCTCGGCGACCACCGCGCGCACCCGGATCGTGTCGCCGGGCCGGACGGGGGCTGTGGCCCGCAGCCCCTGGCACTCGAGGAACGCGATGATCGCGTCGCCGAGGAACCCCGAGAGAGCGACGAGCCCCACCGCGAAGCCGTAGGTCAGCGGCCCGTGCGCGATGCGGCCACCGAAGGGTGTGCTGCGGCAGTACTCCTCGTCGGTGTGCAGCGGGTAGTGGTCGCCGGTTAGACCGGCGAAGGTCGTGATGTCGCCGATGTCCACCGTCCGTCCGGCCGTGACCACCTCATCCCCGACGGCGAAGTCGTCGAACGTGTGCCGCAGCCGGTTGAAGGGCCCGGTCATCCGCCCAGCGTCAAGGCTGCGAGCGCCTCGTGGGCGAGTCCGAAGCCGAGCTGCTCGTGGAACAGGCGCTTCCACTCGCGGGTGAGCACCGCGCGGGCGTAGCGCCGGGCCAGCGGCGGCTTGGCGGCGATCTGCTCGGCGAGTGCACGGGCGCGGGGGAGGACCTGCTCGAGCGGCAGCACCTCGTTGACCACGCCGTACTCCAGTGCCAGCTTGGCGTCGATCTCCTGGCCGGTGAGCAGGAAGTAGCGGCCGCGCTGCGGGCCCAGCACGTGGGTCCAGACGGTGTGGGCGCCGTCGCCGGGCACGATGCCGGACGGGAAGTGCGGGCCGTCCTGGAAGACCGTCGTGTCGGAGGCGATCGTGATGTCGGACAGCAGGGGGATCTCCGGGTGCATCAGCGCCGGGCCGTTGATCGCCGAGATCACGGGGACCTCGATGTTGATCAGGTTGTTGAGCAGTCGCTGGCCCTCGAAGATGATCTGCGACCAGTCGGCGGCGGTGCCCAGGTTGAACGACGAGAAGTCGATCTCCGCGCAGAACGAGTCGCCGACACCGGTGAGGATGACGACGGCGTTCTCGACGTCGGTGCCGATGTCGGTGAAGGCGTAGGCCAGCTCGTCGTGCAGGGTCGAGGTCCACACCGCGGGCTTGCCCTCGTTGTGGATCGTGACCTGGAGGATCCCCGCCTCGTCACGCTCGAGCTGAACGGTCTCGTACTTGTGCTGGTACTTGTCGAACGTTGGAGCGATCAGCGCCATCGATCTCGCCCTCCAGAGGGTCAGAACAACTGTTTGTTTCAAGTTAGCAGCAGGTTTGCGGCACCCACAAGACCGCCGGTCAGCCCGATCTGCGACGGGGCGCGAACTCGCGCACCGCAGCCCGGTCGACCGGTTCGGCGGCGAGCTTGTACTTCTCCACCCGCTGGCTCGGTGTGCGGGGGAGATCCGCCCGCATCTCCAGGTAGCGCGGCACCATGAACCGCGGGAGCTGCTCGGTGAGCCAGTCGTGCAGCTCGGCCAGATCCAGTGCCGCCCGCGCGACGACGTCGAGCTTCACATCGTGTTCGCCGAGCTCGGAGGGGACGGCGTAGGCGGCCGCGTCCTCGATCGCGGGATGGCGCCGGGCCACGGCCTCGAGCTCCACCGCGGAGATGTTCTCGCCGCGCCGCCGGATCGCGTCCTGGTTGCGCATCACGAAGTGCACGAGTCCGTCCTCGTCGTAGTAGCCGAGGTCGCCGGTGTGGAACATGAAGTTGCGGAACGCCGTCGTGGTGGCCGCAGGGTCGCCGTAGTACCCGTTGGCCATCGCGAAGGGGAGCAATGGGCGGTAGACGAGTTCGCCGAGCTCGCCGGGGCCGAGTAGCAGGTCGTTCCCGTCGACGACGCCGTGGTCGACCCAGGACGGTGCCCGCCCGATGGTGTCGGCCGGGACCCCCTCGATCCGGTGCTTCGTGGGCAGGTGCGGGAAGATCTCCGTCATCCCCCAGCCCTGCCAGATCACGGTGGTGCCGTAGCGCTGCTCGAACTCCTCCCGGCCGGCGGGCTGCGGGAGGATGTAGACGTGGTGCAGCCGGTGGTCCGGTGCCTTCGGCACGGCGTCGAGGATCATCGCCGCCATCTGGCCCATGAGCATCGAGAACGTGGCGCCGTCGGCGGCGATCTCCTCCCACCAGCTGCTCGCCGAGAACCGCGTCTTGAGGTGCGCCGTGCAGCCCGCCTGCAATGCGGAGTTGGCGAAGTTCTGCAGCCCGGCGATGTGGCACATCTGCAGCGGCGTGCTGAGCACGTCGTTCGGGGTGTGCTCGAGCGCGTCCGACACCCCGGCGGAGGCAAGGTACAGGTAGTGATGTGACCACATCGCCGCCTTCGACCCGCCGCTGGTGCCGGAGGTGAACATCAGCACGGCGAGATCGGTTGGGGACGGGAACGCCGCCGGCGGGTCCGCGGAGTGGCTGCGGAGCCACTCGTCGAGCTCCACCACCGGCACGCCGTGCACCGCGGTGCGGCCACCGCCACCGCCGGCCACGATCACGAGGCTCACCCCGGCCAGGGAGGGGGCGGTGTCGAGCACGTCGAGCAGCTCGTCGCGGACCACCAGTACGGTGGCCTCGCAGCGTCGGAGCACGGTCTCCAGCAATGGGCCGCGCAGTTCCGGGTTGAGCGGGGCGGCGACGCCGCCTGCGGCCTGCGCGCCGAGGAAGGCGGGCATGAACTCGCGCTGGTTGCGCAGCAGGAGAGCGACCGTCGGCGGCTCGTCCTGAGCGTGACTGCGGAGCGCGGAGGCGAACCGGTAGGCCCCCTCCTGTGCGGAGCGGAACGTCAGGTGATCGGTGCTGTCGAACACGAGCCAGTCCTGGTCCGGGCGCTCCCGTACCTGGAGATCCAGCACGTGCAACAGCGTCCGTTCCTCGAACGGGAAGCGCCGGGCGAGCGGGCCGAGGCCCGGTCCGTCGCCACGCAGGAGCCCTGAGCTGGTACTCATGCGGTGCGCCGATCGGGCGTCCACATCGTCGTCGTCGACGCGGTGACCTCCACCGATTCCACGCCCGGAAGGGCGCCGACGACGTCACCGATGTAGCGCTGCAACCCGGAGAAGTGCACGCACGAGGCGTCGGTCAGGACGAGCACGATCCGCACGTGCCCATTGGTGCAGCGGACCTCGTCGACGAGGCCCATCTCGCAGATGTCGATGGGTTCGCGCATCAGCAGGCCGCACGGTTCGGGGATGCGGTGCAGCTCCTCCCTGACCCGGCGCTCGTCGGTGATCACGACCGCACCGCCGTCTCTGCCCGGAGAGCGGCCCATGGCCGGACGTCGGTGCCCGTGCGCCGCCGTGCGAACTCGTCAGCGGCGGTGGCCGTCTCGACCGCGGCGGCGTCGATGCCGTGCAGGCGCAGTGCGTTGCCGCCGAGGATCTTGCGCCGGTCCTCCGCGGTGAGCTGGGGGTATCCGTGCTCCGCGACGAGATCCGCAGGCAGCTCGTAGCCGTCGAAAGCGGCGATCAACGGGGCCGGGTGGGAGAGGTTGGTGCCGCTGCCGAACAGAAGCTGATCGGCGCCACAGGAACGCAGGAGCGTGCCTAGGATCTTCGCGAACACCGGCGGCCGGACCACCGCGTAGGCGAAGACCGACTCGAGGGTGGCATGCAGGTTGCGGTGCCGGGCCAGCAGGTCCGCGGTCCGGTCGAGGAACGCCGCGCCCGCGTGCACCATGAAGAAATTGAGGTCGGAGAACCGCTCCAGGGCGCCGTCGAGGTCGTCGATGTCGAACGCGCTGCGCGGAGCCGGCGGCAGCCAGAGCGCCTTGTGTACGGCGACGTTGCGGATGCCGAGGTCGCGGGCGGCCTCCAGCAGTGGCGTCGCGAAGTCCGCGCCATCCATCCGCCAACCCTCGCCGGTGTTGTCGTAGAAGAACGCGGGATACAGCTTCAGCCCGTCGACGCCGAGGTCGCGCACCTGCCGTTCCAGCTGTGCGATGGCAGCATCGGTGGCCGGGGTGTCCACCGTGGCGTAGAGCCGGAACCGGTCCGGATACCGATCCCGGAACGCGGCTGCCCGGTCCGGATCGGTGACGTGCTCGCGGCAGAATCCGAGGTTCGGCAGGGCGTGGATGATCGCCAGGTCGATGGGGCTCTCGACGAACAGCGAGTCCGCGATCGCCGCGAAGGGGAAGTCGGAGAAGAACTCCTCGCGGGTGAGCAGATGCTCGGGATGATCCGGCCCGGTGGCGACGACGTGCGCGCCGTAGACCGCCTCGAGCTGCTCCTGCGCCGCCGGGTTCTGGTTCCCCGGGTCGAGGTTGTACGGGTGGACGACGGCGTCCACCACGATGGCGCCATCAATCATCGCGACATGCCGATCACGGGCGACCTCCTGAGCAAACAACTGTTTGTTCAGAGTGTCACGCGACTCGGGGCCCGTCAACCCGTAGTGGACGCGCTAGGCGCGGCGCAGAGTCCCGCCCAGCAGGCCGTCGGCGATCTTGTCCGCGACCTCGTCGGGAGACGCGGGGCCGCCGGGGGAGAACCACTCGGGAGTCCAGTTCAACGCGCCGAGCATGGCCAGCACGGTGACCTTCGGGTCCAGGTGCTCGTCGAAATGTCCGAGCTCGATGCCCGAGCGGACCGTACGGACGAAGAAGGCCTCGTAGTGCGCACGTTTCGCGAGCAGCCGGTCCCGGTTCTCGTCGTCGAGGAAGCGCCACTGGTGGAAGACGATCAGGGTGCGACCGGGACTGTCGGCCACGATGCGCAGGTGCTCGCGGACCGCCTGGCGCAGTGCGGGCTCCGGGGCGAGGTTCATCGCGTCGATCCTGTCGACCGCCGCGTTGAAGCGGTCGACGCCACCCTCGATGATCTCGAGCAGCACCGCTTCCTTGCTCTGGATGTGGGCGTAGAGGCTTCCCGGCAGGATGCCGACGGCCTTCGCGATGTCCCGCATGGTGGTGCCGGTGTAGCCCCGTTCACCGAACAGGCGGGTGGCGGCGGAGAAGATCGCCTCGCGAGCGGCGGAGGGGCGCTCGGGGGCCGGGTCGATGCTCATGGAGCACCCGAAATGGTTCGGGCCATGGCCATGCGCAATGTCTCCGTTCGGTCGTTCTTCCCACGCGGGCCTGGAGGAAGGCTTGCCAAACAAGTGTTTGTCGGGTGGGTGGTGATGTCAAGCCGACGGGCCCGTCGGTGACCAGGATCGCGGGACGCGGATCGTGGCGTACTCGAGCGCCCACCAGACCTCGACCAGTACATCGGTGTCGGAGAGATCGCGACCTGTCACGGTCCTGAACCGCTCGAGCCGGTAGCGCACGGTGTTCTCGTGCACCGACAGCAATGTGGCGGTCGTCGCCACGGATCGATGCTGATGCAGGTAGGTGTGGATGGTCTGCAGCACCTCCTCGGACGCGGCTCCGGCGTCCCGGAACGGGCTGACGTAACGCCGGTAGAGCTGCTCGCCGAGCTCGGCCTGCTGTTCGACGGCCACGCGCACCGAGAGCGAGGAGCTGTCCACCACCCCGCTCCGGTCGTATCGCACGGCGACGGTGAGCACGCGGGTCGCCTCGGTGAACGCGGTCGCGACGCCGGCCAGTGCCACCGGACCGGCAACGGCGATGACGGCGCCGTCCAGCGGGGCCGGGCGAGCGGTGCTGATCCCGGCCACGTCGTCGTCGACGAGGGTCACGAGCGGGCGGGTGCCGATCGTCGGGGACAGTTCGAGGTGGCGGCTGAGCCGCTGGGGGTCCCCCGATCGCTGGCGGCCGCGGAGCACCCAGTACTCGTGGTCGGGCAGGACGCCGTGCACCGCGCCGCCCTCGACCAGCTCCGCGTGCTCGACGCCCCCGGTCAACAGCCGCTGCAGGAAAGCCATGCGATGGCGTTCGTCGCGGCGGGCGGCATCGATCTCCACCTGCTGGCGCGCGGACACGAGCACGTTGCTGTACCGATCGGTGAGATCCCAGAGCCTCCGCGTACCGGCCAGCACCGACCGCGGGTCGGCATCGGCAGCGCCCGCCTCGTCGATGAAGGCGTCACGCAGGACGCTGAGCACCGCGCGGTAGGCCTCCACGACGTCGTCGGACGGAACGCCCTGCAGAGCGCGCCGCTGGCCCGAGGAGCGTTCGTCCTCCTCGATGTGCGCCGGGAGCTCGATCTGCGCAGGCTCGCGGTCGTGCTGTTCGAGTGTCGCCACGACGCGGGCCACGTTCCGACGGCAGGAGCGGCGCAGGTCATCGGCCGGTACGCGATCGTAGGAGGGGAATCGCCGCAACACCGCGAGCTGCCGCTCGACCAGATCGTCCGTGCGGTGGCGGAGCCGGGACGCGACGGCCACGAGCAGGTGCTCACTTCGTGGGGGCATGGAGGAAACTCTAGATCGCACCGGGCAAATATGTTCTTTCTCCATATCTGTGCGGGTGGTGGCTTCGTACTGTTCAGGACATGGACAACGGCGTGCAGACCGCGGCCTGGGATCTCTGGCGCGTCGCGGCGACGACCCCGGACGCACCGTGCGTCACCGATCTCGACGCGACCGGTGGTGCGTCCACACTCAGCTACGGAGAGCTCGTCGCGCGGGTCGCCGCCGTCGCCGGCGGGCTGCTCGACGTCGGGCTAGAACCGGGCGACCGCGTTGCCCTGCTGCTGCACAACAGCCACGCCTACGTGGAGAGTCACCTCGGCGCGATCGCGGCGGGTCTCGTCGTCGTCCCGCTCAACGTCCGGCTCGTGGGCGCGGACTACCTCCACATGCTGACCGACTCCGGTACCCGGCTACTGGTGACCACCGGGGAGTTCCTCGATCGGGTGCCGGAGCTCGCCCTTCCCGGCGTGACCGTGGTCCGGGCCGACCTCGGGGAGCTGGATGCACTCGCCGGTCGCGGGGAGCCGGTGCGCGAGCCGGCAGCGGCGGCCGGCACGGCGCCCGCGAGCCTCATGTACACGAGCGGCACGACCGGAGCGCCCAAGGCGGTGGTGCTGAGCCACCATGCCTGGGGCAGCGTCGCCGACACCGCGATCAGAGTGCTCGACATGGGAGCGGGCGAGGTGACCCTCCACGTCGCACCGCTCACCCACGGGGCCGGATTCCTGCTGCTGCCGACATTGGAGCTCGGGGGCCACAACCTGCTGTGCCGCTCCTACGACGCGGCGCGGACGCTGCGCCTGTTCGGCGAATACGGCGTCACCGGGTTGTTCGTCGTCCCGTCGATGATCCGCATGATGCTCGATGCCCGTCCGGAGGGGTGGCGGGTGCCGGCGACGCTGCGGCGCCTCTACTACGCGGGTTCGCCCATCGATCCCGACACCATGCGCGAGGCCGCGGCGGCCTTCGCGGGGCGGCTCGTGCAGTCGTTCGCGCAGATGGAGTCGCCGATGTTCTTCACGGTGCTGGACCAGGACGACCATCGGCAAGTGCTCACCGATCCGGATTCACCGCTGGTGCGGTCGGCCGGTCGGATCCTGTCGGGCGTCGAGCTCCGCATCATCGACGACGCGGGAGAACCGGTTCACGACGGCGACGCGGGGGAGATCGTGGCCCGCGCGCCGCAGACCATGAACGGCTACTGGGGGCGACCCGACGACACCGAACGAACGCTGTCGGAGGGCTGGCTGCACACCGGGGACATCGGTCACGTCGACGACGGCTACCTCTACATCGTCGACCGCAAGAAGGACATGATCGTGACCGGCGGGTCGAACGTCTACGCCCGCGAGGTGGAGGACGTGCTGATGTCGTTCCCCACGGTGAAGGACGCCGCCGTGATCGGACTCCCGCACCGCGTGTGGGGGGAAGCGGTGACCGCGGTGCTCGTCGCAGCCGGCCCGGGAGACGATTCCGACCGTGACTCCGCCGCCGTCATCGCCGCATGCAAGCAGCAGATGGCGGGCTACCGGGTGCCCAAGGCGGTGGAGTGGGTGGACGAATTGCCGCGCAACGCCTACGGGAAGGTCCTCAAGAAGGTGCTCCGCGAGCGGTTCAGCAGGTGAGTGGGGTCACGGCTGCTGCAGGCCGACAAGAGCGTTGTCGGCCAGTGCCTCGCCGATGTCCGCAGCGGTGAGCGAGCCGTCGGGGGAGTACCACTCCGTGACCGAGTTGAGCATCCCGATGGTCGAGAGCACGGCGACCCGGGGATGGGGCATCGCGCGGAAGTCGCCGGACGCGATCCCCTCGCGCAGGATCCTGTCGAACAGCTCCTCGTAGCGGTTGCGCATCGCGGCGACCTGCTTCTGGTTCTCCGAGCTCAGATAGGTCCACTGGTGCACGGCAACACGCGTCTGCTCGACCGTGGCGGCGAGCACGCTCATGTGGGCCGAGATCGCGCCGCGCAATCGGGCGGCCGCAGGCTCACCGGACTCCACGACGGGGGTGATGGCGTCGAGGTAGTTCTGGATGCCTCTCTCGACGATCCTCAGCAGCAGCTCCTCCTTGCTGCTGATGTGCACGTACAGGCTGCCGGGGAGCAGTCCCACCGCATCACCGATGTCGCGCATGCCGACGACCGGGTAGGTCCGCTCACCGAACAGGCGTACCGCCTCCTGCTCGATCAACTCGGCCGAGACGGGGCCCGAACTGCTCCGCACCCTGCGTTTTGCCACGTCAAGCCTCCAGCCGTCCGCACGATCGTACGGGTGCAGGTGGTCAACTCCGCGCCGGCCCGCCCCCGTCCACATCGCGGGCATACGGGGCGGACGGCTCCACGAGCCGGATGTGCTCGCACTGCTCCGGATCCAGCGCGACGCTCATCGCGGCGCCGCCGCGGTCGCGCGCAGGTCACGGCGATGTCGCAGGAACTGTCGCGGGTTGTTGACGGCCAGGATCGCGGTGACCTCGCCGTCGGCCCGGAACTGGGCGACGAAGGAGTTGTCGTTCATGTCTCCGGCCGCGACCGCGAACTCGTCGCCGGGGTTGATCCGGCCCACCGACTGGAGGCGCAGGTCGTACTGGTCGGACCAGAAGAAGCCGTCGTCAACGAGATCGGGCACGTCCAGGCCGAGCAGCGCGTGCGCGGCCAGCCGGGCACTCGTGCCGGCAGCGGTCCAGTGCCCAACCGGGGCCGAACCGGCGGCAGTGCGCCGGCAGACGATGTCTCCGACACCGAAGATGTCGGGCAGGTTCGTGTGACCGTGCTCGTCGCAGACCAACCCGTCGGCGATCTCGAGCCCGGCCTCGGCGAGCCACGCCGTGTCGCGGACGACCCCGACGCCGACCACGACCGCCTCGGCGTCGATCGAGGTGCCGTCGCTCAAACCGAGCCGCTCGCCTCCGCCGGGCCGGTCCTCGGCCGCGACGACCGTGACACCGCAGTGGAACTCGACCCCGTGCTGCTCGTGGCGGGTGCGCAGCCAGCGTGCGATGTCGGGGCCCACTGCGCCCAGCAGCGGCGCCGGCTGTGCCTCGACGACGTGGACGTCGCAGCCCGCGGTGCGCGCCGTCGCGGCCACCTCCAGTCCGATGAAACCGCCACCCACCACCGCGATCGGTCGCCCTTTTCGGACGGACGCGGCGAGCCTGCGGGACTGCGTCGCGGTGCGCAGCGGGAATGCGCCGGGCCGGTCGGCCAGTATCGGCAGTGATCGCGGTTGCGCGCCCGTGGCGATCACCAGCCGGTCGTAGGGCACCCGGGTGCCGTCGGCCGTGACGACGGTGCGGTCGTCCGACTCGATGCGAACGACCTCCTGATCGAGCTCGAGACGGATGTCGAGACCGGCGTAGGACTCCGGTGGCAGCAGGGCCAGCGCGGTGTCGTCGAAGGATCCGGCGAGGTGTCCCTTGGACAGCGGTGGACGGTCGTAGGGGATCTCCGCCTCCGCCGAGAGGATGCGCACCTCGCCGCCGTGGCCGAGGTCGCGCACGGCCTGCGCCGTGCGCACGGCGCCGAGCCCGCCTCCCACGATGACGACCCGCGGCTCGCCGGTCACGGCGTTGCCACCGCGCCTGCCGTGTTCCCGGCTGCGCTGCGCGCCAGGATCGTGGTGGCGCGCTCGGCCAGCAGGAACTTCTGCACCCGTCCGGTCGCTGTCGTCGGGAGCTCGTCGGCTCGGGTGAACAGCACCACAGCAGGCACCTTGAAGCGCGCCAGCCGGCTCGCGCAGTACGCGATGAGCTCGTCGTCGCCGGGGCGTTCGGAGGCGGGCACGACCCAGGCGCACCCGACCTCACCCATTCGCGGGTGCGGGATCCCGACGACGTGTGCGGCGAGGACACCGGGATGATCGATGAGGACCTGCTCGATCTCGCCCGGCAGGACGAGCTCTCCACCGCACCGGTAGGACTCCTTCTTCCGTCCGGTGAGCACGACGTACCCCTGCTCGTCGATGCGGCCGAGGTCGCCGGTGCGCATCCAGCCGTCGTCGGTGAACAGCGCTGCGGTCTCCTCCGGCTTGTCGTGGTAGCCGTGGGTCACGATCGGCCCGCGCACCACCAGCTCGCCGACCGCGCCCACCGGGAGCGTCTCGCCTGTCTCCGAGTGCACCGTCTTGTAGACCGCGAGCACGCCGCCCAGTGCCGGGTCCCCGGCCACGCCGGCCGGTTTCAGGGTGCCGTTCGTGGTGGCCAGTCGCTCGATCGGGTCCCCGGGTTGGGTGCACGTCGTCGATGCGGTGGTCTCGGTCTGCCCGTAGGCGGTGAAGAGCTCGTCGACGCCCAGCACGGCACGCATCTCCGGGAACATGCCGGGCAGGTGCGCGGCGCCGGAGGAGAACATGACGCGCAGCGAGGAGAGGTCGTAGTCGCCGGTGCTGGCGGTCGCGAGCACCCCGCTGGTCATCGCGGGCACGCAGATCAGCTCGTCGATGCGGTGCCGGGAGATGTCGCGGAGGATCTTGTCGGGGTCGAAGACCGGATGGGGGCAGACGGCACCGCCGACGAACAGCGCCGCGATGAGGCCTTCGATGTAGCCGAACACGTGATAGATCGGCAGCGCGTAGAGGATGCGCCGACCGTCGGCGAACGCCCGCGTGTAGGCGCTCGAGTACGCGGTGCGCAGCACGGCGTCGTGGTGCAGGGTGGCGCCCTTGGCCTGGCCGGTCGTGCCGGACGTGTAGAGCAGGTCCGATGTCGCCAGTGGATCGGCGGCCGCGGTGCGCGCGGCCACCTGCTCATCGGTGATGCCGGAGCCGAGGTCGATCAGCTCCGACAGCGGCCGCCCCCGACGGGTGGGGCCTGCGGTGCCGAGCACGAAGATGTCGCGCAGACGGGGGAGTTCGGCGCCACCGGCGTCGTGCTCCCAGCCGGGGACGATGCGGTCGAGCGCGTCGAGGTAGTCGAGGCTGCGGAACGCGTCCATGGTGATCAGCAGTCGGGCGCCGGACTGGCGCAGCACGTAGCCGAGCTCCTCGTGCCGGAGCTGGAAGTTGATCGACACGGAGACCGCCCCGACCCGCGCCACCGCGAACTTGAGCGCGACCACCTCGGGGAGGTTCGCCATGTCGACGGCGACGTGGTCGCCCGGGCGGACACCGAGGGCGATCAGGCCGGCCGCGAGCCGGCCCGACCATGCCGCGATCTCGGTGTAGGTGAAGGCGTTGTCGTCGGTGAGGACCAGCGGCCGATCGGGGTGCTCGGCGGCGACCACGTCCAGCTGTTGAGCCGTGGTGCGGGGCACCCAGGTCGGGTGGCGCGCCTCCAGGGCAGCCCGGCGCTGCTCCACCGACGGGTTGGCTGATGGCGGCGTGGTCATCGCGGAGTCACCGTTGCTTCCGGGATCGGGCGGGGGAGGAGGGCGTCGATCTCGCTCGGGGTCAGGCCGGCCTCGGCGAGCACGGCTTCGGTGTGCTGGCCCAGCGCGGGAGGCTCCCGCATCGCGCACTCGCCCGCGGTGTCGATCGGCAGCCTGACCTGGCGGAATCCGGAGAAGCGCTCGGATGCGACCGCACGGACCATACGTCGTTCGGCGGTGACCGGATGGGCGAGCGCGGCGGCGAGGTCGTTGACCGGTCCGCACGGGACCCCGACGGTCTGGATCCGGGCGAGCCAGTGCGTCGACGGGGCCGTGCCGAGCCGCTCCTCGATGAGCTCGGTGAGCGGGTCCCGGGCCGCGACCCGCGCCTGCACCGAGCGGAACCGCGGGTCGGTCAGTACGTCGGGCAGCTCAAGGACCATGCACAGTCGCTCGAAGAGGCGATCGGTGGCCGCCGCTATCATGATCGGCCGGTCTGCCGTGCGGAAGGCCTGGTAGGGGGCGGTGCTCGGAGCGGCCGAGCCGAGGCGGCCGGGGAACTCGCCGGTGCCGAGGTACCCCATCACCTGGTGGCACATGAGGAAGAACGCGCTGTCGACCAGCGTCGCCTCCAGCCGCTGCGCACCCTGCTCGGTGGCCCGGCGGGCGAGTGCTGCCTGGATGGAGGTGGTGGCCCACAGTCCGGTGGAGATGTCGACGATCGACGGGGCCGCGCGGGCCGGCAGGCCGTCGGGATCCCCGGTCATCTCCATGATCCCGCTGAACGCCTGGACGATCGCGTCGTAACCGGGTCGGTCGTGGCCCAGCGGTCCCTCGCCGAAGGCGCTGACCGAGCAGTGCACCACACGCGGGCTGGTGCGGGCGAAGTCGGCGAAGCCGAGTCCCAACCGCTCGGCGACGCCCGGCCGGAAGGACTCGACGACGACGTCGAACCCCGCGGCGATGCGCAGCACGGCATCGCGGCCCGCAGGGCTGGCGATGTCGAGCGCCACACTGCGCTTGTTGCGGTTGACGGTCAGGAAGACCGTGCTCTCGTCGCCGTCTGCGGCCGGCCACCTCGGCGGCAGGCTCCGGGTGGCCTCGCCGGTGGCCGGTCGCTCGATCTTCACGACATCGGCGCCGAGATCTGCCAGGATCATGCAGGCGAGCGGGCCCGCGATGTTCTCGCTCAGATCGAGCACCCGCAGGTCGGTGTAGGTGCGCTCCAGACTCATGCAACCCCGCAGGTCCGTTGGTAATCTTCGCAGGTCATCGGATTAAACAATCACTTGTTTGTTTGTAGCACGGTCGGTTAGCGTGGTCAACGGACGGATGCACCGGCAGTACCGAACACGGGAGTGACCGCGATGGACTTCAGGCTCACCGATGAGCAGCAGCTGTGGAAGGACACGCTGCAGGCGTTCATGGAGAAGGAGGTCGGGCGCGAGTACACCCGCGAACACGACGAGTCGCGGGAGTTCCCGGAAGAGGCCTACCGCAAGATCGCCGACCGGGGCTGGCTCGGCCTGCTGGTACCGGAGAAGCTCGGCGGCCTCGACGCCGACCCGGTCATGTACGCGATCTTCTGCGAGGCGATGGCCAAGTTCAGCCTCGACTTCGCCGCCTGCGTGATGACGTCGATGTTCACCGCCACCAACATCGCCCACCACGGCACCGACGAGCAGAAGGAGACCTACCTTCCGGGGTTCCTGACGGGCGACACCAAGTTCAGCGTCTCCATCTCCGAGCCGGGGGCGGGATCCGACGCGGCCGCGGTGGCCACCAAGGCCGAGCTGCGCGACGGGGAGTGGGTGCTCAACGGCAACAAGACCTGGTGTTCGGGGGCGCACCTGCCCGGCACGGTGATCACCATCCTGGCCCGCACCGGTCCCGATCGGCATCGCGGTATGAGCCTGATCCTGGTGCCGAACACGACTCCCGGCGTCGACATCCGCAAGCTGAACACGATCGTCCGGCGCAGCCTCGGGACGACGGAGATCTTCCTGACCGACGCGAAGGTCCCGGAGGGCAACATCATCGGCGGTCCCGGCGACGGCTGGGCGCTCATCAAGGGTCACCTGGAGTGGGAACGGCTCAGCCTGGCAGCCTCCTATGTGGGCAACGCCAGAACGGCGCTCGACGACACCGTCGCCTACACCAAGGGCCGCACCCAGTTCGGCAAGCCGCTGTCGTCGTTCCAGGTGCTCAAGCACCGGATGGCCGAGAACGAGTGCGAGGTGCAGGCGGCGAGCCTGCTGGTCTACAACGCGGCCACCAAGATGGCCCGCGGCGAGCGGGCGGTGAAGGAGGTCTCGATGGCCAAGGTCTTCGCTGCCGATGTCGCCTTCAAGACCTCGTTCAACGGCATGCAGGCGCTCGGCGGGTACGCGCAGCTGCCCGAGTACGACATGGAGCGCTACTTCCGAGAGGCCAAGCACGCCATGGTCGGCGGGGGTGCGAGCGAGATCCAGCGGAGCATCATCGCCAAGGAGATGGGCATCTAGGAACGTCCTCGCACGGCTGTACCCGTCGTCGCACATCGCCGAAGGCGTGCGAGGACCGGGACAGGTGTGCGACGAGGTCCTGCCACGCTCGGCGACGCGGTACTGGGCAGCATCGCGAGCCTCACCGGCCCGTCCGCCGACCTCGGTGCGCTGGTCAAGGCGGGATCCGAGATGGGGGTGCAGGACGTCAACGGCAAGGGCGGCGTGCTCGGCCGCTGCCTGAAGCTGATCGTCAAAGACGATGCAGGTGACCCGACCACGGCCACCCAGGTCACCCGCGAGCTCACCGACCAGGAAAGCGCCGAAGTGCTCGTTGGGCCGGTGCTGTCCGCGCCGACCGGGGCCTCGCTGGAGGTCAGTGCCCGAGCACCCGTCACCCAGTTCCCGCTGAGCGCGAACCCCGTGGGGGGTGACGCGAAGACCTACCCGCACGCGTTCATGACCGAGTTCAGCTCGTCGCAGATCACCGAGTCGCTGATCGCGTACCTGAAGCGCAAGGGATACACGAAGCCGGCGGTCATCGCGGTGAACAACGCACTCGGGACGTTCCTCGAGGGCGCGTTCACGAAGGGGATCGCGGGGTCCGGACTCACGCTGGCCACCGCGCCGCAGCTGCACGACACCGGGCTTCCCGATCTCAGCCCACAGGTTCGCACCCTGGTCGAGGCCAAGCCGGACGTGCTGGTCGTCTTCCAGGCCGCAGGCCCGGACCAGGCGGCAACGGTCAAGGCGCGCAACCTGCTGTTCCGGCTCCCGATCGAGGTCGACCGCCTCACCGGACAGGCGGGGGAGCTCCCGCTGCTGGTCTACGGCGTGCTGCTGCTGTCGGTGTTCCTGTTCCCCCGTGGCCTGATGAGCGCGTGGTGGCGGTTGCGCGCCCGTTCCGCCGTCACGCGGGGCTGCCGGCGACCGAGCGGGCCCGTGCGGAGATCGCCGGTGCGATCACGCCGGTGACCGACGGTGGCGCCGTGCTCCGGCTCGCCGGCGTGCGCAAGGCGTTCTCCGGAGTGCGCGCGCTCGACGGCGTCGACCTCACCGTTGACGCGGGCACGGTGCACGCACTCATCGGACCCAACGGCTCGGGCAAGACGACGCTGCTCAACACGTGTTCGGGCTTCCTCACCCCCGACGAGGGCATCGTGCAGTTCCGCGGGCAGCCCGCGGCCGGGGGCGTGCCCGCCCGAGCGCGGAACGGGCTCGGCCGGACGTTCCAGACGCCCTTCGTGTTCGCCGAGATGTCGCTGCTGGAGAACGTGCTCGCCGCGCTCGACGCGCACCGCCGCTACGGTATGGCCGCCCACGCACTGCGGCTTCCCGGCGCCCGGCGCGAGGAGCGAGCCAACGTGGACCGCGCCACCGCCATCCTGACCGCGGTCGGGCTCGCCGGCCGCTCGGCCGCGCCGGCCGGTGCGTTGCCCCCGGGTGAGCGCCGGCTGCTGGAGATCGCACGGGTGGTGGCGCTCGAATCCGGTGCTGGTGCTCATGGACGAACCCGCTGCCGGGCTCTCGGGCCCCGAGATCGAGGAGCTGGAGGACGTGGTGCGGGCGCTGCGCGCCGCGGGCGTCGCCGTGCTGCTCGTCGAGCACCACGTCGATCTCGTGATGCGCCTGGCCGACACCGTCACGGTCTCGTGAGCGGTTTCGGCCGGGTGCCCGTGCTGCACGGCATCGACCTGGCCGTCGCCGAGGGGCAGCTGCTGGCGGTGATCGGGGCCAACGGCGCGGGCAAGTCGACGCTGATGCGCACGATCATCGGCGTCAACCCGGTCGTCGGCGGCAACATCCGGTTCGCCGGGGCGGATCTGACGAAGGCGGGTCCCGCAGCTGTCGGGCGGGCGGGAATCGCGCTCGTCCCGGAGGGCAGGCGGCTGTTCCCGATGCTCACCGTGGAGGAGAACCTCCGACTCGGCGGCTGGACCCGGCGGCGCGACCGCCACGGCGCCGCCGCCGATCGGGAGCGGATGTTCGACCGGTTCACGGTCCTGGGTGAGCGGCGCTCCGGGATGGCCGGTGCGCTCTCGGGCGGGCAGCAGCAGATGCTCGCCATCGCGATGGCGCTGATGGCCCGTCCCCGGCTGCTGATGCTCGACGAGCCCTCGCTCGGCCTGGCGCCCCTCGTGGTGCGGCAGGTGTTCGACGAGGTGCGCGCACTGCGCGACGCCGGGACGACCGTCCTGCTCAGTGAGCAGTTCGCCGAGGAGGCACTGGCCATCGCCGACACGGCGATCGTGCTCAAGCTCGGGAAGGTGGTGACGAGCGGTCCCGCCGCCGACGTCCGCGACGACGACGCGGTCCGGGCCGCCTACCTGGGCGCCTGAGCGCGCAGCTCACGTCCCAGCTTCAGCCGCTCGGGATCCGTCGTGAGCGGCCGCCTGTAGGAAGGATCGCGGCGGTCGCGTGTGGGCAGCGGCCCGCCCCGCATGAACGCCAGCACCGAGGGCGGCAGCGCGGCCCGGATGGCCGTGAGGGTGCTCGGGTCCTCGGGGTCGGGCTGCTCGTCCAGCGGTGCCCAGTCGCGGATGCAGACGCGGTCGGCGATCGCCCACCGGCCGTCCCGCTTCTCGAAGCGGTCGATGTAGCGACCGCCGCTGGTCACGAGCGGCGTTCCGACGCGGTTCATGCCGGCGAACATGTAGTAGGTCTCCGTGTGCGCGACGTCGCCGTCGAGGTCGCAGCTGTGGTTGAACAGGCAGTGCTGGTGCGACAGGTGGGTGTCGGAGTGCATGCCGACCACCCAGTCCGCGAACTCCTCACGGTCGCCGACGAACATGCCGTGATCGTCGACAGCGTCCTCGTGGTAGCAGGACAGCAGCAACTCCCGGTCCAACCGATCGACCCCACGCGAGTAGCTCATCAGGCAGTCGAGGATGGCTTGGCGGTCGGCGAGCTCGCGAACCGTGCGCTCCAGCTCTTCCGGCGTCATGAGAGGGCTCCCTTCAGAGGGTTGAGCAGTTCCAGCGCCCGGATGTCCGGGCTGGGCGAGCCGGCGGGATCGAGCGGCTGGATGCACACGTGGTCCGCGCCCGCGTCGTAGTGGGCGCGCACGCGGGCGCGGATCTGCTCCTCGTCGCCGTGCGCGACGACGGCGTCGACGAAACGGTGGGCCAAGGCGTCGATCTCGTGCTCGGTGAATCCGAGCCGCAGCCAGCATGCGCGATAGCTCGGCAGGGTGTGGATCACCTGCAGCGCACCGCGGGCCGCCGCGCGTGCGGCGTCCCGATCGTGGCTCAGCACCACCTTCTGTTCGACGCACAGCAGCTTTCCGGCGCCGAGCGCGGCCCGCGCGAGCGCGGTGTGGTCCGGTGTTGTCGAGAAGGGGTGCGCACCATCGGCGGCCGCCGCGGCCAGCGCCAGCATCCGCGGGCCGAGAGCAGCGAGCCGGCGCGTCCGGCCGTGGCCCGCGATACGGCGAGGCGTCCATGGCCGTCAGGTACTCGCTCATGCGTTGGAGCGGCCGGCTGTGGTCGAGACCGCGCAGCCCGACGACGGTGCGGGCGTGGCTGACGCCCAGGCCGAGTACGAACCGGCCGCCGCTCTGCTCCGCGAGCGTGGCTGCCGCCTGTCTGGTCGTGCCGGGGTGGCGTGGTAGATGCTGGCGATGCCGGTGGCGAGCGTGAGCGTCCGCGTGGCGCCGAGCAGGTGCGCGGCGTGCGTGAACGGCTCCCTGCCGACGGTCTCCGGCAGCCAGAGCGCCGTGTATCCGAGATCTTCCAGCCGGCAGGCGAACTCCGCCGCCGCGGTCGCGGGGAGGGAGTCGGTGAAACACCAGACACCCGGCCCCGTCGCGACCGGCATCCTCAGAGGGTGTTGTCGAACCTGGGTGATCAGTCCGTGAGGTCTTCTGCTAACCGGCGGGCGGCCTCGGT